>JAJRPV010000024.1 GCA_024280575.1 Campylobacterales bacterium | reverse complement strand
CTTCAAATACACATGCAATTGCATTTACAAGCAACAACTTAGAAATAGGCAGGTTTTATACGGGTGCAAATGGTTTGATGTTTGATGGTCAAATAGATGAATTAAAAATATTTAATTCAGCACTTAGCTCTGTGCAAGTAAGTGCTATTTATAATAATGAAAAAGATGGTAAAAATTATGATGGAAGCATAAGAGAGTGTATGTGTAATCTAGCTTATAAGTGTGATGCTCTAGATATATTTCGCGATATAAACGATAGGAACATATCGACTAAAATAGTCAATCAGCCTTTTAATCTAACCATTGTTTCTTTGGACAAAAATAAAACAAAATTACAAGATTTTAACGGAACAGTGTGTGCCGTCATAGATAATAATAGTAAAAAATTGCAGTTTTCAGACCAAAACAGCTCAGTTGCTACTTTTAATATTTCAAAAGCTATTAAAAATGTAAGAGTGCATATATCTTGGAAAAAGAATGTAGATGAGAATTGTCCGCTTGTTATGGATGATAATGAAACAAACTCAAGTGATAATTTTGCGATTCGCCCTAAACAATTTGGAATAGACATAAATACAACTTCATTTTATGCAGGAGTTTCATTTCATATGGATATCAATGCAACTGATTTTAACGGTGCAGATAGTTTGGATTATAATGAAACAAACGGGACCTCTTTTTCTTTTGATATAAATGATTCAAATGCTACATGTAGCGCCGGAATTTTAAGTGGCATACCGAATCCTTTAAAATTTACTAATGGAAACATCTCTTTTGATGCTAACTACAATGATGTAGGCGATGTAAACTTCACTGTAAAAGAGATAAACGGAAGTGAATTTGCAAAGGTAGATGCTGATGATACAAATGAAAGTGTTAGGTTTATCCAAAAATATAGCAAAAAGATAACAGTAAATCCATATAAGTTTGCTATTGTCAAATATAAATTTACTCGTAATCCAAATCAAAATTGGCGATACATGAGCGATGTAAACGATTCAAATATAACACTATCCTTTGTAGTGCAATCACAAAATTTTTTGGGGAATATTACTCCCAAGTTTGACAGTAAATGTTTTGCAAAAGATGTTAATTTCACTATAGATTTAAATTCCACGAACAGTGATGGAAATGTAAGTTATTTTCAAAATATAAACAATGAAAAATTGTATGGGCATGATAGAAATTTAAGCAATTTTGATCTTACAGGCACTATCAATGACCAAAATTTTAGCGATGGAAATAGTTCAAGAGTGATTTATGCTCTTAATGTTTATAGAAAATATAATGCTCCGAAAAACCCTCTATCCTTGCAGGCAATCGATATAAATACAACATATCCTAGTGATGCAAATGTAAAAAATATCGGGCTGAAGTTAGATAATAATATCAGTAAATTCTACTATGGCAGAGTCAAAACAAAAGATGTGAATACAAATAAACATGTGATTAACCATAGTTTGGATATCGAGGTGTTTTCAAATGCTGTTTTGCCAGACTTTAAAAGAGATAGTTTAAATTGGTATCAAATGTTTTATGATGACAATGCAACAAATTTAAGTTTTCAGATTAAAAAAGATTTTACTATGGATTATAATAAGAGCGGGGTAAGCATATCCATTTTAAATACGAACAAAGGTATAGTTAATTTTTCAATCACAAACAATTGGAGCAACCCTGATAGTGCTTATATTCACTTAAAAGTACCAAGATATCTATGGTTTAGCCGATATAATGACTATGATGACAGCAACAGCAGCGATTGCGGAAGTCATCCTTGTTTTAAATATAACTATTTGCTAAAGAGTAATTTAAATTCAAAAGCTATAACAAGTGGTGATTTTAATGGTACAAATATAGGAAATGATTATAATGCTTCAAACATAGTCAAAAAAGGTGTAAAGGTGTTTAGGTAATGAGAAGAGGATTGTCCTTGATAGAGTTAATCTTTACTATTGTGATTATTGCGATAGTATTTACTGTAATCCCAAAAGTTATATTATCTTTAAATAAAAGTGACAAATTTGCTATCCGCCAAGATGCCCTTTTTAATGGTATTTCATTGGTGCAAATGATATCGAAACTTCCTTGGGATGAAAACAATACTGCAAATATTGACATACTACATGTAGCAAGCGGAAATTTTAAATGCGATGAAAACAGCACAAGAAGAGTCGGAGGATTTATAGGTTCTAGAAATTGTGAAGACAATCTAAGCGCTAGCACCATATCAAGCGATGGAGTCACTGATTATAATGATTTTAACGATATAGATGATTTTAACAATACGGATATAAATGCATCATACTATGGCCTACATGTAGGGGTAAAATATATAGACGACAATATATCATATAGTGGTCAAAAAGCCGTTTTTATACTAAATGATTCGCCAAAAAACAATACAACAAATCTTAAAATGGTTGATGTAAATATAAGTTATCAAGGTAAGCGTGGAAAAATCAGGCAAATTTCTGATTTTTATTATATTTCATCAAATATAGGTCAAATTACATTAAATAAAAGAGTATGGAAATGAGGCAAAAAGCATTCACTTTAGTAGAAGTTATCATTACGATTGTAATACTTGGTATCTTGTCAGCCGGTACATTTGTTTCGCTGAAGCATTTGTATATAAAAGTAGCAAAGAGCAAAGCAATGAGTGATCTCTCTAGTGATGCGCAAATAGTAGTTGACCAAATTTCTTCACTGTTATATGATAGAGTTCCAAGTTCAACCATAGGGTACAAGAATGATGGTACATTTGAAACTATTTATAATCTTAATTTATCATTCAGTGTGATAGAGTGGATTGGAATTGCCAGTGAAGCTCAGAAAGCAGGATATTACAGTGGTTTTGTGGATTTAAATAAATCTGATAAAAATACAAAAACCATATCTTCACCAGATATTAATGTAACAGCATTAAGCAATGTGATGGCAAATAAGTTTAATGCAACTTCAAGTGATTTGGCTCTTGTATTTGCCGGAGCATTTGATGATGGCAATTTGGCGCTATCAAATGATTTCAACAGCTCTTTCGGCTGGCACGGTAATTTACACAAAAAAATAGAAGATATAGCAAGCATCAGTGGCAACACCATAACTTTTGCTACAACTCCCGATGAGATTTATGAAAAATATTATCTAGTAGATACAGCCTACGCAATAGCAAGAGGAGCAGATATAGACTTAAATGCTACATGTATAAAGGATTTAAACAAAAGCGATAGCAATACTCTCTTTTTATTTTATAATTATAGGCCATGGAAAGGCAAAACATTTTGTGCAGATCCAAACGGAAGCAATCAAGATGGAAATGTTACCGTGCTGACATATAATGCAAAAGGCTTTCAGGCAAGTCTTCTTAACGATAGCTTGCGTTTTAGCCTTACACTGCAAAAACATATAAGAGGAAGTGACAATAATGTTACTATCTCAAAGCAAAAGGTTGTATTTTGAAACGCTCGGGATTTGGATTGCTTCAGGCCATACTTGTCATAGTTTTGATTAGCGGTATTATGACTATTGCCATGAAGTATGCTACCGTAAATGTAAAACAGACAAAAGATATATATTTGAAGGAGTCGGCTGAACTTTTTATGGGGAGCGCGGTTGAGATGGGTCTTCTTGCTATAAGTGGATTTGACAGAAACAGTACAAATACTTGCCTAAAAGAAGTAAGCATAGTATCACCCGATAAAAGATTTTTAGCAGATATAAATATCACAAAATATTATCTGTTGGCAGGAAGTGCAGATTGTGCAAGGTGCGGAAGCCTTTGTGAGCCGATCGATACTGAAGAATCACAAGGTATGGTAATGATGAGGGTAGTAGTAGAAACAAACTCTACCCATCCAAAAAACAGAGGCAGAAAGATAAAGTTGACTAGAAGGACATTGCAGAGACCATGAGAGATAAATTTAAATTTTTAATTTTTAATTTTAAATTAAATTCAACATTCAAAATTCAACATTCAAAATTGGCTCGCAGAGCCTTTACTATGGTAGAGTTGATATTTGTAATTATTCTTATTGGAATTTTATCCTATATAGGTAAAAACTTCTTGCCGGACAATCGGCTTTTAAATGATACTAATTTTATAACTATGAAGATTAAACAAAAGCAAAAAAATGCTCTGAACTATGATACGGTAGGTTTTTCTAAGCCCTGGAGCAAGGTTAATACTTCTACATGTATAGATTTAAATATAACAAAACTAGAGTCAGAAGATTCTAAATCTCAAAAACCTCATAAGTTTAGTTCAACTCTTAATGTTGATGGAAATGCGACACTGTGCTTTGATAATTTTGGAAGACCGTATGAGGGGGAACATATTTTGCTTAAAGATTTGGATATGAACCTAACATACAAACCAAATGAATTTAAAACAATTTCAGTGGAGCCTATGAGCGGTTATGTTATAATAAGAAACTAAACTTTTAAGGTGATTTTTTAATGGCCAAAAACCAAGCAATCCAGTATATTAATCCATCTGACTTATCACTATTTTCATATGACGGCAAGCATTTTCAAAAATTAAATAAAAGAGAAAATAGCTATACTGTTTCAAGAGCCTTGTATGAGGATATAGTGGTTTATAGTTTTAAAATTCCTGCAAACCAGTCAAATGATGATTTGAGCTCTTTTGTTGAGATTAAGATGTATGAAGAAGCCGGTCTTGATGTCAATAAAACATATAAAATCACATATCTTGTAAAAAAACTTGATTTTGATGAGATGTGCTTGGTTGAAGCTTTTGCGATTGACTTGGAAGTACTAAACGAAGCCTTTCATAAATGTATTAAAAAAGTAAAATACATAGATTTTATAGCTCTGCCGTTTTTTTCATATACTACTTTTTATACAAATAAAATATTAACTTCCAAAAATGATATTTTTGCATATATGGGAGATGACGAGGCTTTTTTAAGTTTTTATAGAAATGGTGAATATATCTCTACTAAGTCCATGATTAATTTAAATGATATAGTAGAAAAATTAAAAGCCAAAGAGATAAATATAACTAAAGAAAAATTAAGTGATATTCTTAAACATAAGGGCTTTAAGCAAGAATTATATGATGAAAAAGAGAGTGAAATTCTTATTGAAATTGAAACTATATTTTCTGAAGTTCTTACTAAATTAAATAATGTAGCCATGCATAACAGAAGTGTATTTGGCTTTGATAACATAGACAGAATATTTTTTAGTACAAAGCAAGGAAGAATCAAAGGATTAAGAGAATTTGTTTTAAATTTTGGATTTGCTGATGTCGAAGTTTTAGATTTTAATCTGTTTCGAGAAAAGCAAGAGAGTGATTTTTTAGATAAAATAGTTTGCTCCTACGGTTTGGATAAATTCAAACAAAATTCAAACAAACAAAATATTTCTATATTTAAAAAACCACCATCATTTTTGGTAACCCAGTTTGGAAAACTTGTTATTTCTGTAGTGGTTTTTGTTTTGATTTTATCAGGAATATATGTCTATTTTCAATATAAAATGAATAGTTTAGAAAATCAAAAAAGTATATTGGAGACCAAGTATAACAGCATACAAAAGCAGGCAAAACTATATAAAAGACAAACGAGAGAAAAAACCAAAGAGATTATAGCAATTAAAAAAGATATGGAAAAGCAAGATATTATTTTTAAAAATATCAAATCCAGTATAGACAAACTAGAGGAAATCAAGGGACGCGATAACAGATATACGAATTTTTTAGCAAAAGTAAATTTGCTTTTACAGAAATACCAGCTTAAAGCCAAGAGTATAGATCAAGAGGGTTCTAAGAAAATGACGATAGAGGTAAAATCAGATTTTAATAGCAGAGATAATATATCCAAATTTCTAAAATCTTTGATAAGTGAAGGTTTTGTAAATGTCAAAACTGACGAGATAAAACTGGACAATGGTAAATATATCAGTAAAATTGAGATAGAAAATGAATAAAATAGAAAAATATTTAAACGGTGCTGAAAAAAAGCAAAAATATCTTATTTATTTGATGATATTTGGTTTGATTTTTTATATATTTATACAAATAATTATGCCCATAAAGGAAAATATAGATATTATGGACAGTCAAATTAGTCAGTTACAAACCAAATTGATAAATAACTCTTTAAAAAAATTAAGAAGACGCAAAGAGTTAAAAAGCAAAGAAGCTTTAGCTTTAAAATCGAAACAAGAAGAGCAGAAGGAAGAGATAAATCATCTGATATCAGGCCTATACAAATTAAAATATGCATTTTATGATGACAAGGAGTGGGCTAAGAGTTTAGATGACATATTAAAATATTCTGTCAAAAGAGATTTAAAAATTGACTATATAAAAAGTATTAATGTAAAAAATACAAAAAGTCATGAATTACTCAAGAAAAAAAGAAGTTTGGAGATTAGCGGTAGTGGAAACTATACAGATATTGTGGCATTTATCTCATATATAGATAATCTAAATACTCTTTTAAAATTTAAAAATACACAAATAAAACTAGACGGCGAGAATTTGAAATTTAAACTTTTTGTTGACATGTACGGGATTGGACTATGAGATATCTTTTAATTTATCTATTTTTATTTTCTTTTGTTTTCGGCGATAATTTATCTCAGAGGCTAGAGCGACTCATTCAAGACAAGAGAGTAAAAACAGTCACAATACTAAAATATGATCCCTTTTTTACAAAAAATGAAAAAAAACAACCGCAGGGACATAGTGTGGTTATGCAAAAGAGAAAAAAAAGAATAAGTTTAAGATTAGTTTGCATATTGGGAAACAAGGCTTTTATCAGTGGAAAATGGTTGGGCAATGGTGATAAAATACATGGGTACAAGATAAGAAAAGTTTTGCAAAATAAAGTTATTTTATCTAAGCAAAAAAAATAAAAGTTTTGAGATTTGAGAAGAGTAGAGATATATTAAATGTGAGGGAAAAATAGTGATGAGAATAAAATTTGTAGTTTTTATATTGGTTTTTTTAGTAACAACAGCTTTTTCAAATTGTGAAAATAAATTTTTCTCTTTTAGTGTGAAAGATATCCCCGGAAGCAGTGTCACTACGCTTGATATTTTGGAAAATATTACTGATACATGTAAAATGACTATGGTATTTGAAGATAAAAGTGTTAAGTCTAAGCTCGAAAAAAAGTTAAATTATATAAATATCAAAGACTTTTCTTTAAAAGAGTTATTAAATTTGCTTTTAAGCGATAGAAATCTTTTTTATACTTTGGATGCTAATCAAAAAGTGTTGAAAATTTCATATTTAAAAACAAAAACCTATCTTATTGATTATGTTAGTTTTACAAAAAGAACCAGTAGCACAAACAAGACTATAAAAACAGGTTCCTCTAGCGGTGATAGCGGTGGAAAAGATACAACAACTATGAATTTTAAATCTGATTTTGAATTTTGGACAAAGATTGAAGCGCAAATCAATAGCATATTGAACAGAGGTAAAGACAGTGGAGAGAAAAAGACCAAAGCACTCATAAATCAAGATGCAGGCATGCTCACAGTTACGGGGAACAAAAAGCAATTAGACAGTGTCGGCAGATATTTAAAAGAGATGATGAAAAGATTGCATAAAGAGATACTAATAGAAGCAAAATTAATAGAAGTAAAATACGACAATAGTAAAACAAATGGTATTGATTGGAGTAAATTTCAGTTATCTATAAACGGTTCAAGTGATGCTAAAAGAGAAAGAACAGGAGGAATTTTAACTAGAGGATTTAGAGAGCCAAATTATTTAATAGGGTATAATTTTTCAATGGATGGCTTGATAAAATTCTTAAAAACACAAGGCAATGTTAAAATTGTATCAAATCCTAAAATCATGACACTAAATAACCAACCGGCTGTCATAAATGTGGGAACGGAAGTTAATTATAGATACGATGACGGAAGTACAACTTCTGTTTCTAACGGAACTACCACCACAACACCAAATTATACAACCGATTCTACTTTTGTTGGAGTAACGCTTGATATTACACCTCAGGTTACAAGTGATAACTTTATAATGCTAAAAATCAATCCAATAGTCAGTGAGATTTCGAAAGAGCATATAAACAGTGATGGCGTACCGTTTTTGGCTCCTGATATAAAGATAAAACAACTCTCTTCCGTAGTAAAAGTGAAAGATGGAAATAAAATTTTAATAGGAGGACTAATAAATAAAAATGAAAGCTATACAAATACAAGTGTTCCGCTTCTTTCATCTATTCCCCTTCTTGGCAATGCCTTTAAAAGTAAGGCAAAAGTGATTACAAACAGCGAGCTTATCATAGTGTTGATACCTCATATCATAGATGTAAATGCAAAGCCAAATTTAAGTGATTTTGATATATCTGTTAAAGATAAGTGATGAGAGACTATACCAAGGCAAAAGAGTTATTTAGAGATATTATAGAAGTTAAATACTATTTTGACAGTATTAGTGCAGAAATTACAAGATATAAAGTAGAAAATGCTATTGAGGAGAGAAATGCACCTTTGATTTTTCTGATAGGAGATCCGGGAGTAGGGAAAAGCTATATATTGAAACTTATCAGTACAGAATTGGAAAAAAAATCACGAAGCATTTTCATAGATCACCCTTTTTTTGATAAGAGGGATTTGCTTAAAATTCTTTATGAATCAAAAAATATAAGATTTGATAAAAATATAAATTTTAACAATCTAAAGGAGCAATTACTTCAAGAGTACAAGAATGACAAACATACAATCTTTATAGACGAAGCTCAACTATTAAATGAGGAGCAATTCGAGCTGATTCGAATACTAGGAGACACTAAAATCTTTCAATTTGTTCTTTCAATGCACAAGGAAGAGGGTAAAGCAATACTTGATAAAAAACATTTTAAATCCAGAACAAAAGTTGTGGTGGAGTATGAAAGATTGCACTACAAAGAAGTATACAGATATATACAAAGCGCTCTACTTTCAGAAAATTTTGGTGAAATTTCTCAAATGTTTTCTTTGAATGATGCAAAAAAAATTGCTAGATATACTGATGGTAATTTCAGAACGGTAAAAAAGTTTATTTACTCGCTTTTGAGTCTTTTGGAATACGCAAAGAAAAATGGGTTGAGAAAGTATAGCGATATAAATAATCACCTATTGCAAATGAGTGCCCTTGATATAGGAGCTATAAATGACAGGTAGAGCTTTTGAAGATTTAGAAAAAAGATCTAGAGCAATCAACAGAAAAAGATATTTTAAAATATTTATTATACTATTAGTAATTTTTGCAATTTGCGTATCTGCATATATAGCGTTCATAAAATCAAAAGAGATGGTTTTTAAAAAACATATATTTATAGAAAAGAAAACAGATAAAGCAGAAAAACCCGTTGTAATTAAAAAAACTATTGCTGATAAAAATTTAACTAAAATAATAAAACCAAAAGAAATCAAAAGAAAAACAGACAAAGTGGAAAAATATAATACAGTTTTTCTTAAGCCAACGATTATTTTGCCAAAGATAGAAAAGCAGGCAGCTAAAAATAATAAAATAAATAAGAAAATTATCAAAAAAACAGATGTTCCAAAAATTGAAAAGCAATTGCCCGCTATGCAGGAGAAGAAAAAAATTAATATAACAGTAAAATCTTTAAAGGATGAAGAGTCTTTGCTGAAAGAAAATCAAGCAAATGAGAGTTTTGAGACAACTTTAAATTTATCTAAATACTATTTTAAAAAATCCAAATATGAAAAAGCAATATTGTGGTCAAAGAAAGCAAATCGTTATAAATCTTCTTCATTTGAGCCATGGCTGATATATGCGAAAGCCAAAATAAAACAAAACAAAAAAGATGAAGCTATTAAAGCAGTAGAAACATTTTTATCGTATTTTGATTCAGATGATGCACGAAAATTTTTGCAAAAGATAAAAGGACAAAAATGATTAGAGTATTTTTAGTGATATTTGCTTTGTGTATATACGGTTTTTCTTATGGGAGAAACGATATTATAAATGATTATAAAAATGGAAATTTTGAAAAAGCATGCATATCAGGCACAAATTCTGATAGTAGAGATGAAGAGATTCTGTCGCTAATAGGTAACGACTGCTTAAAAATAGATAATATAAATCCACTTGGTGTGATTATTAAAAGATTAGTTACATCCCCCAAATATAGAGAAAATGCATCTTATTTTGCAACTATTTTACTGCAAAAAAAACTGATATATCAATTTATGATTGACGGAATTAATTTAAAGGGCATAAGGTTGCCAAGAACATCCAATATATTGTCTATTGTATTTGAAAACTTAGCCAAGAGTAATTATAAGGTTATAGATAAAAATAAAAACAAAATAGTGATAAATATAAAAAACCAAAAATATATTCTTTGGCATTCAAATGATAATCCTCCAAAAGTTTTTATCGATGAATATAAAGATAACATCCTGGTCAAAAGACATTGGTATTTATAAAATGAATAATCAAATTAAATATTATAGAGCATCAACCCGTATCGCAACAATATATTTCTCGGCGACAGCCGTAGCTTCAGTAGCGCGTGAATTGTTTAGGAATTTACTTCCTGAACAAGATGACAGTAAAAATAAGTTCTTCTCGGCGACAGCCGTAGCTTCAGTAGCGCGTGAATTGTTTAGGAATTTACTTCCTGAACAAGATGACAGTAAAAATAAGTTCTTTCTTGGCGAAGCCAAAGCTTCAGTCGCGAGGAATTTTTTAGGAATTTACTTCCTAAAAAAGGGGACATTAAAATGATCAAAAAAAACATAAGAATCGGTGATATTCTCATAGACAAAGGCTTTATAAACCAAGATCAATTAATGCTTGCACTAAAAGAGCAAAAAAAGAGCAATTTTGCAAAAAAACTAGGGCAATATTTTATAGATGAAGGATATGTGTCGCAGAGGGCTTTTGCTGAGATTTTGGCAGAACAATTAGATTTGGAATTCATTGACTTATATGGCGTCGAAGTTGATTTTAATTTGATGACAAAATACTCTGCAAAGTTGCTTAAAGGCGCCCAAGCTATACCTTTTTTGGAAGATGATGAGTTTATACATGTAGCAGTCGTTGATCCACTTGATTATGAATCTATAGAGCTTTTAGAAAGAAATATTGCAACAAAACCAATCAAACTTTACATTTCATTAAAAAATGATGTCAATCATATTTTTGAAAGATTTGAAATTATTTCTATAACAAAATTAATTGTTGATAATATAAAAAGAGAAATCGCAACAAATAATTATAAAGCTGATAGTGAACAAAGCTCAATCATGCAGTTGGTTGAACAGATTGTTAAGAGTGCGATTAAAAACAATGCAAGTGATATTCATATTGAACCTTCAGCATTTAATGTCTCTGTCAGAAGTAGAATCGATGGAATCTTAAGAGAAAATTTTGTTTTTGATAAAGAGATTTATAACGCACTTTCATCTCGTATTAAAATTTTAGGAAATCTTGATATAAGTGAAAAAAGAAAGTCTCAAGACGGAAGATTTTCTATGACTATTAACGACAATAGATATGATTTTAGGCTTTCAACTGCTCCGACGATGTTTGGGGAATCAGTAGTTATGAGGATTTTAGATCAGCAAAAAATATTATTAAAACTTCGTGATTTAGGTATGGAAGAGAGTAACATAAAAACTTTTGAGGAGATTTTAAAATTACCTTACGGTATAATATTTGTCACAGGGCCTACGGGAAGCGGAAAAACTACCACTTTATATGCCGCGCTAAATGAGATAAAAAGCATAGAAAATAAGATGATAACCATAGAAGACCCTATCGAGTATCAGCTTCCTCTTGCTCAGCAAATACAAATAAATGAAAAAATAGATTACTCATTTGCACAGGCTCTTCGCTCAATCTTGCGACAAGATCCGGATATCATAATGGTGGGTGAAGTAAGAGACAGTGAGACTTTAAATATAGCAGTTCAAGCTTCTTTGACGGGACATCTCGTGTTTACAACTTTGCATACAAATGATGCACCAAGTGCAATAACGAGAATGATTCAGATGAATTTAGAACCTTATCTTATAGCTGACTCACTAGTAGGTGTTATGGCTCAAAGGTTAGTAAGAAAAATATGTCCGTATTGCAAAAAAGAACATAATCCTCCAAAGAAGATGATAGAGAAAGTAGAAAAATATCTCCCAAAAGAGTATCAATTTTATCAAGGAGAGGGTTGTATGAGATGTGGTTTTAGCGGATACAGCGGTAGAACTATGATTAGTGAAATTCTCAAAATCAGCGAAACTATATCCCATCTAATATCAATAAATATGAACAAATATGAAATAGCAAGAAAAGCAGAAGAAAATGATGGCTTTGAGCCGATGTTGATTGATGGATTAAAAAAAGCAACAAACGGTTTAACAACTCTAGAAGAAGTGCTTAGAGTGGCTAAATGATGAAGTACTTTGAGGTATTGTATATATCAAAAGGTAAAAAAAATAAAATAATTATTTCATCCCCAAACAAAATTGAAGCAATAAACAGTTTTAAATCTAAAAATATGGGTGTATTTGTTGATTTAAAAGAAATTTCTGAGCCATTTTCGATTAAGTTTGATGCATTTAAAAGCAAATTAAAAGAAAAACTCAGAGCAAAAAATATACCCTTAGAGCCATATATTGCATCTTTAAGGCAAATCTCAACAATGTTAAATGCAGGACTTCCGATAACAACTTGTTTGGAAGATGTTCTAAAAACAACAGAACATAAAAGATTGAAAGAGATTTTTAGAATTGTTTTAGAAGAGGTTGAATCAGGTTTAAATCTTTCCTCTGCCTTTAAAATGTTTGAAAAAGAAATGGGCGCTATATCCATAGCTATGTTTGATTTAGGTGAAAAAACAGGAACACTTGATGAGTCTATCGAAAAATTAGCTGATATACTTCAGGAAGTTTATGACAATAGAATGAAGTTAAAAAAAGCTACTAGATATCCTACTATTGTAATATTTGTTATGATAGTTGCTTTTTCTTTTGTTATAACTTTGGTGGTTCCTCAATTTCAATCCATGTTTGAAGAGTATAATGCAACTCTTCCATTTCCAACTATTTTACTTCTTTGGATAGAACATGCAATTACTCAATACGGTATATATGTTTTAATTGGAGCAATTCTTTTAAGTATGGGACTCTCGTATTTATATAAAAAAAGTATGAAGTTTAAACTTTTGTTTGACAAATATATGTTAAAAGTTTACATAGTGGGAAAGTCATATATCTGTCCATGATAGGAAGATTTATATATGTTTTTGACAGGCTGAGCACTTCGGGAGTGCCTATCATTGATTCTTTAAGAACTGCTATAGATATAGTGGAAAATTCTTATTTGAAAGAGAGACTAATCGAAATCATAGATGCGATTGAGGAGGGTAAGAGTTTAACCACCGGGTTTGAAAATACCAAGCAGTTTGAAAGCATGGTTATTCAGATGATAAGTGCAGGCGAGAGCAGTGGCTCTTTAAATAAAATGTTAGATAAAATATCAGATATATACAGAAAAAAGTATGCTTATCTAGTGGATAATGTATCGACTATGATTGAACCACTTCTTATAGCTGCGATCGCTGGGTTTGTGCTCTTGTTAGCTTTAGGTATATTTTTACCGATGTGGTCAATCGCTGAAGCAGTTGGTGGCGTGTGATGGAAGATATGCAAGTAGGAACTATTAGCGTTGCTATTTTAAGCACTATTATACTTGGCATTGTATTTTGGATTATTAAAAAAATAACAAGTATTTAATTGCAAGCAAGAGAGATATTGTAATTTGCCAATGCTGTTCCGTTATTGTCGATTAAAACAAAATCACCAGCATCTATCTCTTTTCCATTATATGTACATGTTTTATTTGGATTTGTATAAAATGCATATATCCAAAAATCATTGCGGTCAGGTTTGTTTTTTATATCGCTGTTTGGTGCACTGTTGTCAAACTTTACACCATTTTGAGGATCACTTGCCGGACCTGTAAATATAGAGATATTATAATCATTTGCATTGATAGTATTTTGTTTGATAAATTTAGAGTTTTTACCTTTTATAACGGCTCCAAAAACCTCACCGTTTTTAGATAGATTATTTGGGTATCCTAAAGAATTTAAAACTGAACTGTCCTGATGGTTACCCCATTTGAAATTACCCTCGTTGATACTCCACTCGCCATTTGCACTGTCAAGTGCAGTAGCAACTGCTGAGACAGTGGCAATCTCAGCAGTCTTCTTAGCACCGTCTTTGATGCTGGAAAATTTAGGAATCGCCGTAGCGGCCAATATACCTATGATAACAATTACAAAGATGAGTTCCACCATTGTAAATGCAGATTTTTTCATGCAGATTACATTCCTGTATTTCTGAAATATAGTACATTTGGATTATTAGAAGCTCCTGTAAAACGAATATTTGTTATTCTAACAGGATTTGTACCGTTCACATCAACCAAACCAATTGTGCCTGATTCTATAACTACAGGATTTATGTTTGGATCATTACTGTTTGTTATATTTAAGTCAACCGGTGAGGGATTAAATATCCAAAAATCATTTTTGTCAGGCTTTCCTGGTATATATTGTCCAGCGTGGTCGGTCGGATATTTTACCCCAATATCAGGATTAGATGCAGGCCCTGTTAAAACAATCGGATTGTAATATAGACCGTCATTCCAGCTTGAAGCACCATTGTGATCTAGCGGGCAGAATCCCAATATTTTTAACTGAGTAACTTTTTTAGCTATACCGCCTAGAACTGTTTTAGCATCATTTGCTTGTTTGAAATGAGCACCTCTTGCAGCATTTGGACTTGTATCATTCATGTCAGAATCTGATAATTTGTACCAGTTTACATTGCCATTTCCGTAATCTTCATATCTACCTTCTTTTGCAGCTACTATTGCTCCATCTAATCCATCCATGGCTGAAAGTTCACTATTCACTTTTGCTCTATCTTTCACGCCATTAAATTTTGGCAATGCGGTTGCCGCCAATATTCCTATAATGACAATTACAAAAATCAACTCTACCATTGTAAAACCACTTCTTTTCATCTGTTTTCTCCTTGACAATTTTAGTTTTGCTATTGTAATACTATATCGTTTAATTTTTGCTTTACTTTAATGCCAAAATAGATATAATTCCACTTTTTAAAGGATATGGATGGCACTTTCAAGATTAAATAAAGAACAATATGATGCAGCGACGGCGGGTGCCGGGGCAAATCTCATCGTAGCAAGTGCCGGGACTGGCAAGACTTCTACTATCGTGGCGAGAATTGCATTTTTGTTAAATGAGGGTGTTAAACCAGAGCATATACTTCTTCTTACATTTACAAATAAAGCAGCTTCTGAGATGCTCCAGAGAGTACAGAGACATTTTAGTAAAAATATAGTTGAAAAAATCGAATCAGGAACTTTTCATGCAGTCAGCTACAGGTTGCTGAAAAAGATTGGTAAAAATATCAAGTTAAAAACACCAAAAGATTTAAAAATCCTTTTAAAAACCATATATGCGCGAAGAAGATTTGATCATATCGACTCACCCGTTAAACCTTATCAGTCGTCCTATTTATATGACCTTTTTTCTCTTTTTCAAAATTCTTCGATAGACCAAAGTTTTTCAGGGTGGCTAGAATCGCAAGAGAGCGAGCATGGTGTTTATTTTGATATGTATGAAGATATATTTGAAGAGTTTAAGGCTTTAAAAAAAGAGTACGGATATGTAGGATTTAATGATTTGCTACTTTTAATGATAGATGCTCTTAAATACAATAGTGATATAAAATTTTCTGAGGTTTTAGTAGATGAGTATCAAGATACAAATATACTCCAAAGTTCACTAATAGATGCAGTGAAAAAAAAATCTCTCTTTTGTGTAGGAGATTATGATCAAAGCATCTATGCCTTTAATGGTGCAGATATAGGGATAATCGGCTCATTTCAAGACAGATATGAAAATACAAAGGTATTTAAGTTAAATAAAAATTACCGCTCAACCGCAAAAATTTTATCTTTGGCAAACAGAGTTATAAGAAATAATCCAAGACTCTATGATAAAGAGTTGGAAGTTACGAGAGTTGAAGAGTGCGTGGCTCCGCGACTTTTGGTGTATGAAGAGCTTTTTGATCAATACCACTCCATATCACGGTTGATAAAAGAATCTTCCATCCCGAAAGAAGAGATTGCAGTTATATTTAGAAATAACGCAAGCGCTGATGGCATAGAAGCAACTCTGAGAGAATTAGGAATTTCCTGCAAAAGAAAAGGTGGAGTCAGTTTTTTCGACTCTCGTGAAGTAAAAGCCATGACTGATTTGGTGAGTGTCGTTGTAAATCCAAAAGACATGATGAGTTTTATACATATATTCGAATATGCCAAAGGCGTAGGAGCAGCACTTTCAAAAGAGCTTTTTGAGGGGCTTTTCAAATTAGGCAAAGGAGATATATATAATGGTTTTTTTCATCCCGATGAGAGTATAAAACCTTTTACAAAAAGAGCAAAAAATTATCAATTAGGGCTTTTTGATGAAAATTTTGAATTTGGAAGTGTAGGCAGGTTTTATAAACTTGGTTTTGAAGAGGCTTTTTTGTCAAATCCTATATTAAAACATGCTAAATTAAATGAAGACGGGGCAAGATTTATATACCATTTTTATCAATTTCTAAAAAACAGCACAAGAATAAAAAATCCCAAAACATTAATCTCGCATGTAAGCTCAAGTGATATTTTTGCATATATAACAGAAGTGTTAGCAGCAAACAGAGCTACAAGAAAAGATGGCAGTATCGATGATGAGCTTAAAAAAGAAGCTAAAGAGAAGATTTTTAGAAAAAGCTATTTGCTCGGTGATATCGCTAAAAACTACTCATCAAATGATAGATTTTTAAATGCTATCACACTTGGAAGCGGAGAAATGAGCGAAGGAGAAGGTGTGAATCTTTTGAGTATTCACGCAAGTAAAGGCTTGGAGTTTGCAGAAGTATTTGTTATTGACTTAATGGATGGACGATTTCCAAACAGGAAGCTTATGAGTAAAGGCGGAAGCCTAGAAGAAGAGCGAAGGCTATTTTATGTCGCAACCACAAGAGCCAAAGACAAGCTTTCACTCTCCTTTGCCAAATATGATAAAATTAAAAAGATAACTTACATTCAATCTCCATTTTTAGTGGAAGCCGGACTAATTAGTTAAATAACTATTTATAATCTACTGCTAAAATATATCAAATTTCTCTTATGACTCTTGTGTGAGGCTCAGACCATCTGGAGGATTTGCCTCTAAGCAAGAGTCATAAGAGAAATTTGAAAGAATAGGATGTGTTATGAAAAATATTGTATTAGGTTTATTGCTGTTGGTTAGCCTTGCTTTTTCACAAGTTATAAATTTTCCAATTAGTAAAAATATTGTAAATTCCGGTATTAAGATTATAGATATTCGTACTCCTGCTGAGTGGTTACAAACGGGTATTATAAAAGGTTCAAAAACCATCACTTTTTTTGATGAATCAGGCAAATATAATGTCCCTAAATTTTTAAAAGCTCTAAATGCTTATGTAAAACCCGGAGAAAAGTTTGCTTTAGTATGTAGAACTGGACATAGAAGTAGAGTGGTCGCGGCTTTTTTGGGAAAAAATGGATATAAGGTGATTGATTTACTTGGTGGAGTAAATGCTTTGGCGAGAGATAATTATAAGTTTGTAAAATATGAAAACAATAAGTAAATTTTTTATTATATTGCTATTAGGAGTAAGTATGCATGCAACTGAATATAAATACACAAATAATTTAATACATGAGGATTCTCCATATCTTTTGCAACATGCTCACAATCCCGTAAATTGGTTTGCATGGGGTGATAAGGCATTTGATAAAGCGAAAAAAGAGAAGAAATTAATATTTTTATCAATCGGATACAGTACATGTCACTGGTGCCATGTGATGGAGAGAGAAACTTTCGAAGATGTTAAAAGTGCAAAACTTTTAAATGATAATTTTATTTCTATTAAAGTAGATATAGAAGAGAGACCGGATATTGATAAATATTACCAAGATGTTTTTTATTTGCTAAATAAAAGAGGAGGAGGATGGCCATTGACAATTGTGATGACTCCTCAGAGAAAAGTAATTTATGCCGGAACTTACTTGCCTAAAGAGCGAAAATCATATTCCCCTAGTTTTAGAGATGTGATGAGTTTTCTTGTTGATAAATATAAAAACAGTCCGGATGAAATTCAAAAGAGTGCTGATAGTATAGAGCATGCTATAAATCAATATACAAATATAAAAAGCACTAAAGATGATATAAATTTAAGTGTAGTGGGTAAATTTGTACAAGATGTAAAAGCCAGCTATGATAACATATATAAAGGCATAGGAAAATCTCCAAAATTCCCACATGCCAGTACTTTTGATACACTTTTAGATATATACAAAGTGACAAAGAACAAAGATGCACTCTCTATGAGCGAAGATGCCTTGAGAGCCATGGCAAACGGAGGTATAAATGACCAGATAGAGGGTGGATTTTTTAGATATAGTACAGATGGGGCATGGACAATACCCCACTTTGAAAAAATGCTTTATACTAATGCGGAACTTATACAGGCTTATTCAAAACTTTATAGTATAAAACCGACACAATTTACAACAAATGTGATTGAGCAAACTATAGCAAATATGGATGCAAGATTTTTAAGCGTAGGCTTGTATAAAAGTGCAAGTGATGCAGACAGTGAAGGAGTTGAGGGGAAATACTTTGTTTTTGATGAAAAAGAAGCGGCTAATGCACTGAAAAAATCCGGATTTGATAAAAAAAATATAGAAAATATTTTAGAATATTTAAGTATTACATCAATCGGCAATTTTGAGAATGAAAAATCTAATCCAATGATTGATAGCGAAGTTTTAAAGCCAAAAAATATGCTAAAAGCAAAAGAAGTATTAAAAAAACTTAGAAGTAAAGTAAAATATCCTTTTATAGATGATAAGATTTTAACTTCTTGGAATTCTTTGATGGCAAGTGCTCTTTTTGAAGCTGGTGTTGTAGATGAGAAATACTCGAAAAAAGCTTTGGCACTCGTGGATAATATTTTGGAAAAATTACAAAAAGATGGGGTTTTGTATCATCAGTATTTGCCCGGAAAAAATTTGAAAGTAAAAGGGTTATTGGAAGATTATGCCTTTTTGACTGATGCTTTGATAGGGTCGTATGAATATTCTGGAGATAAAAGATACTTAAATAAAGCTCTTAGTCTGACCGATGAGTCTATAAGCAAATTTTATAAAAATGACACTTGGTATCTATCTGACACAGATTTTAAATCCAGTGCCCCTTTGGAAGATGCAAGTTATAGGAGTGCACAAGTTGTTATGATAAAAGACATATACACTCTCGCTCTTTTAAAAGGTGATATGAAGTTGTATGAAAAAGCCGACCTTATGCTCTCACATGTTGCTTCAAAGATTAAAAATCACCCCTCAGCTTATCCTGAAGCTATAAAATTAGTGATAATATCCAAAAAAGGTCAAATAGACTTAAAAGGACCAAAAGCAAGAATAGCAGAGTTGCGAAAAATTAAAAAAGATGTAAATTATCCTTACATGTATATCGTGCAAGATGAACAAGATATGCTACAAGCCTGTACTGCTAAACAATGTTTTGCTTTTTCTAAAGATGCAAAAGAATTAGAGCAAACCATTATTAGATACCTTCAAAAATAACCTCACAAACTGTTTCAATTTTACACATTTTATATCAATAAATTAACTTTAACTTAATTTATTGATATAATAAACTTATTTAAAGTTTTTCAAGTTATAATATGAACTTCATAGAAAAATTATTACAATTTATAAGGAGGGAGAGTGAAAGTAGAAATATCTCGTAGAAAATTTCTTCAAGGCAGTGTTGCCCTAAGTATAATTGGCGGAACTTCATTTAGCGCTACAAAACTTTTATCGGAAGATGAACACGATATTGGTGATATGCGAATAATGACAAGAACCACAAATATAAAGGCTGAAAAGGTGCCGTTTTTATGTGGCATGTGTGTAAATAAATGTGCAGGTTTTGCCAGAGTAGAGAAGGGTGTTGTGGTAAAACTTGATCCTAATCCATATTTCCCAAAATCTAGAAATATGCTTTGCCCAAGAGGAAATGCCGGAATCCAAACTCTGTATGATCCAGATCGTTTAAAGTACCCGATGGTTAGAGTCGGTGAAAGAGGTGATGGAAAATTTAAAAGAGTGACATGGG
This sequence comes from Campylobacterales bacterium, assembly GCA_024280575.1. Lineage (GTDB taxonomy): Bacteria > Campylobacterota > Campylobacteria > Campylobacterales > Sulfurospirillaceae > JAADIZ01. The sequence goes on along the minus strand of JAJRPV010000024.1, from coordinate 81,348 downwards.
ATGAGGCATATCATGCCATATTGCATGGAACAGATAAATTCAAAGGAATCTTGCAGATTTTAGATGAAGAAAAAGATAATCGCTCCACTATAGGTTATTGTAATGGAGAGGGTCTTTCCAAAGAAGGTTTTGAAGAGTTGATGGGGCAAAAGATAGGCACTCCAAATTATGTGGATGAGATAAGTATATGTTTAGAGTCTGTTTTGGGTGCATATTCTGCTACAATCGGCGCTTATGGCGAAGCTGATATGAGCAATGCTGATTTCGTCATCATAGCTGGTGCAAATAGAGCAGAAGCTATCATAACACCAGATACTATGGATATGTTTAAAAGAAGTCAGGGAAGAGGTCTTAAAACTATAGTATTGGATCCAAGATTTACAAATACTGCCGCAAAAGCTGATAGATGGTATGCTGTAAATCCGGGAACTGACCTGGCTTTTGTGCTTGCATTAACTTATGTTGTGTTTGATGAAAACTTATACAATAAAGAGTTTGCGAAAAAATATGTAGTAGGTTACGAAGACTATAAAAATCATGTTTTGAAAAATGGCTATACTCCTGAGTGGGCAGAGAAAATTACAAATATTCCTGCTAAAGAGATATATAAAACAGCTAGAGAATTTATGGCGAGCGAACACCCTATCTATTATCAAGGGCGAAGAAGTGTTTTTAGTAAAAATGATTTTCAACTTCGTCGTGCTATGGGAATTTTTCAAGGATTAAGTGGAAATCTTGATAAAAAGGGCGGAATCGTATATGGTAAAAAATTAACTCTTCCTAAAGAAGATATGAATGCGCCTATGTATGGACAAGCTCAAGATAGATTTGACAAAGATGGCATTGCTATATTTGCCGGAAAAACCGGTTCTTGGATTGTTTTTAGAAATATGGTTTTAGAAGGAAAAAATCCATACCCTCTAAGAGCTATGTTTATGAGAAAACATAATCCACTTTCTGGGGTTCCTAACACTAAAAAAACAAAAGAGTTTTTAAAAAAGATGGATCTTAATGTCATGATAGATATACTTCCAAGTGATACTACGATGTTTTGTGATGTTGTTCTGCCTGAAGCCTCATATCTTGAGCGAACTTCTCCTGTTGCTAGTTATGGTGGACTTGAGCCGGCGATTGTTCAGAGGAAAGCTTCCATAAAACCACTTTATGAGTGCAAAACTCCAGAAGTGATATATAAAGAATTGGCTGAACAACTAACTAAACCACTCTGGGAAAATACTTTGAAATATGACGAAGATGTTCAAGATGACACAAAGGGTATGAAAACACAAGAGTTGGCAAAATACTACAAAGAAAATGGTTTTGATTTGACTGAACCTTGGGAAAAAAGCGTTGAAGAGGAAAATAAAGAGCGGATAGTCAAAGCTTTTGGTGAAGAGGCTTGGAAGATTTTAGATGAAAAAGGCGTGTATTATCCGAATATGAAGAAGTATCATAAGCAATTAAATCCAAATGAATACCAATACTACCCGGAAGACAAAAAAAACTATACTGTAAAAGGCGATAAGATAAAAGTTGTAGCAAACTTTAAAAATCTTGCTAAAAAAGGTGTTGATCCTATGCCTACATGGAAAAAAGAGTATGAATTCAGTGTTCCTGAGGGGCAGTTCAGATTAGTGACAGGAAGACATGCTCAATTTACGCAAAGCGGTACTACAAATAATATGGCTTTGAGAGATTTAATACCTACAAATTATATATGGATAAATAAAAGAGTTGCCGAAAAAAGAGGAATAAATTTTGGTGACAAAGTTGAGGTAAAAAGCAGTATCGGCAAAATTCATATAAAAGCATATCCAACGGAAAAAATTGGACCAAATCAAATATTTATGCTTCACGGTTTTGGTGGAAGTAGTCAGGATATGGAGATGGCATATGGCAATGGAGGCAATGATGCAACCATAATAGAAGATAAAATTGAACCTGTATATGGAGCTGCTGTTATGCATGAAACAAATGTTGAAGTAAGGAAGGTGTAAGATGGCGAGATATGGAATGGCACTAGATTATAAAAATTGTATAAATTGCAAAGCCTGTGAAGTTGCATGTAAAGAGGAAAATGGGGTGCAACTAGGAGCCGACAAGCACCGTATTTGGGTTGGAGTTAAAGATGTTGAGGGTTTGTGGCCAAATATCAGTATTGCTTCTAGTACTTTTGAGCCTAGTCAATGTCAGCAGTGTGAAAATGCACCTTGTCAAGAAGTTTGTCCTACTCAGGCAACGCATTATGCCAAGGGTGGAATTGTGATGGTTGATGCTGATAAATGTATATTGTGCAGTTATTGCATGGAAGCTTGTCCTTATGATGCAAGATATGTAAAAGAAGATACAATGACCGTTGATAAATGTACTTTTTGCAGTGATACTAGACTTTTAAGAGGCGAAACTACGACAGCTTGTCAGGCAACTTGTCCGACAAAAGTTAGAACTTTTGGTGATTTGGATGATCCAAACAGTGAGATTAGTCAATTGCTTAGTCATAGACAACATTTTACATTAAAAACACATCTTGGCACCAAGCCAAAATTATTTTATATGATATAGGGAGATTTTATGTTTGTATTAGCTGAAAAAATTATGAAACAGGTGGAGCGGTTTATACCTATGCGACACACTGATATAAGAGAATTATTCAAATTTGAAAAAACACCATTAAATATTTTAGTAGCATTTACTACTTTTGTTTTTCTTATTTTATTTGTTATTGGAGCGACAAATTATTTTATATATGGACATCATGCTTATGGAGTAACGAGAGAGCATCCTTGGGGGCTTATGATAGCCATGTATATATTTTTTGTTGTTAGCTCAACTGGTCTTTGTATTATGTCTGCGATTGGCCATGTTTTTGAAGTGAAAGTGTTGGAGCCATTTGCAAAAAGAGCAATTCATGGGGCTTTGGTGACACTACTTAGTGGATTTGTGGTTATATTTTTAGAAATTGGCCATCCTTTTAGAATGATGATTTACAATACAATAAGCCCAGGTCTTACTTCGGCTATATGGGGTATGGGTGTTTTGTATTCACTTTATCTTATATTTATAGTCATTGAGTTTTTCTTTTTGCTTAGACATGACCATAAATGGGCAAAAAGATTTGGAATTTTTGGTTTGGTAGTCGGAGTGGCTGCTCACTCGAATCTAGGAGCTGTATTTGGATTTTTGGTAGCTCGTCCTGTGGCTAATGGTATATATTATCCTTTATATTTTATACTCTCAGCCATGGTAACGGGGTGTTATCTTATCTTTTTGATGTATGGATTTAAGTATAAATTGGAGTTTCCTACAGAAATGCAAAAAACACTAGTTGCGACTGCAAAAATACTTGGCTTATTGTTGGCAATTTTACTCTTTTTTGAAATTTGGAGAATGTTGACTGCCATATATGGTGGTATGGAAGATAGAGCTGTTACTGCCTTGCATATATTAAAATCCGCACCATTTTTGGTAGGAGAAATTTTATTAGGAATTGTGATTCCGTTTCTAGTTATTTTATTAAGCAATGGAAAAGCAATAAAAACAATGGTATTTGCTTCGTTGGGTGGAATGGTCGGTATTTTCTTTATGAGATATGATTTGGTTCATGATACTCAACTATATCCTATGCAAACTCTTAAACTTACAGAATATCAACTTCCTCCATCTTTTATAGAATATACTCCAAGCATGAATGAAATTTTTATCGCATTGGGTGCGGTAGGAATTGCCATAACCTTGTATTATATTGGTGATAAAATTTTATATTTGGAAACCGATCCAGATTAATTTGAAGCTACATGTGGAGTAGTGCTCCACATGTAGAGTGTTTTATAAGGCTTTGGCTATATATTTATTAAGTCTTTTTGAAAATCCGGCTACATCATCTATCTTCATGCCCTCAGATAATTTTGCTTGGTCTAAAAGTAGATAAGAGATATCAGACAAGCTTGCAAACTCTTTCTTTTCTATAATTTTTTTGAAAATCTCGTGTTTTGGATTTATCTCTAAAATTGGTTTTACTTTTGGAATATTACTTTGCCCCATTTGTTTTAGCATCTCTTGCATTTGAAAATCAGGGTCATTTTTGTCATAAACCAAAACTGAAGGAGAATCACTAAGTCTAGACGATACTTTCACATCTTTGACATCATCTTTTAGAAATTCTTTCATTTTAACGATAACTTCAGTTAACTCTTTTTTTTCTTCTTCATTTACCTCTTCTTTGTCTTTTATTTCATCATCAATATCCGAGTTATTTACCGGTTTTATCGGAGTTTTGTCATATTCATGTATCATTGGAATTACTATGGCATCTACTTCTTCATCAAGTAAAAGAACTTCTATATCTTTAGTTTTGAATTGCTCAATTAGAGGAGAGTTTCTCAATAACGATTCATTTTCACCAGTGATATAATAGATACTTTTTTGATCTTCTTTCATACCTTCTTTATACTCTTTTAATGAAACAAGTCCCTCTTTTTTGGTTGATTTGAAAAGAACTAAATCTAGCAAAGTATCCTTATTCTCAAAATCTCCATAAAGACCTTCTTTTAACACTTTTCCAAAATTTTTCCAAAATTCAAGATACTTTTCACTATCTTTCTCTTTTAATTTTTTAAGTTCGCCCAAAATCTTTTTGACAGAAGCTCTTTTAATAGCTTCTAAAATTCTATTTTGTTGTAGAATTTCACGACTAATATTTAACGGTAAATCCTCTGCATCAATAGTTCCCCTGATAAATCTTAGGTATGTAGGCAATAGTTCCTTCTCGTCATCAGTTATAAAGACTCTTTTGACATAAAGTTTAACACCTGGCTGGTAATCAACTCTGTATAAATCCATAGGAGGAGATGATGGTATATAAAAGAGTGTTTTATACTCTAGTGTTCCTTCCGCTTTTGTATGAACCCATAGGAAAGGATCAGTGCTGTCATGTGATATTTGCTTGTAAAAATCCTTATACTCTTCATCTTTAATATCTCTTTTGTTTAGAGTCCAAAGAGCTGAAGCTTTATTAATCTGTACTTCCTTTATCTCTTTTTTAGGTTCTTCCCCTTCTTTTTCACTTGGAATTGTCTCTTCTTTATCCATATATATTCCAAATGGTATATGGTTAGAGTACTTTTTAACTATCTCCTCAATTCTATAAAATTCTAAAAACTCACTCTCATCGTCTTTTACATGTAGAGTAATTTTAGTTCCAAAATCAGCCTTTTTAGCTTTTTTGACTTCATAGTTACCATCTGCTTCACTTGACCATTTCCATGCTTGCTCTTCCCCAGCCTTTTTGCTTAGCACCTCTATTTTGTTCGCCACCATAAATGCTGAATAGAAACCAACACCAAATTGGCCTATGAGTTGCGAATCTTTTTTCTTGTCTCCGCTTAAGTTTGAAAGAAAAGACTTAGTGCCACTTTTTGCGATAGTTCCAAGATTTTCTATCAACTCTACTTCGTTCATGCCTATACCGGTATCACTGATACTTAGAGTTTTTTTATCTTTATTAAGCTCTATTTTTATTTTTGGCTTGTATTCCAGTGCTTTATAAGCATCATCAGTTAGTGTCAAAAAATGTAGTTTATCTATTGCATCTGAAGCATTTGATATAAGTTCTCTTAAAAATATTTCTTTGTTTGAGTACAAAGAGTGAATCATAAGATCTAAGAGTTGTGTAACTTCTGTTTGAAATTGATGTTTAGCCATAATTTCTCCTTAATTTGTTATTTATAAAGTTTATTATAGCATAATATATGTAAAAGTCCAATAACACTAAGTAAAATTATGAATAAATATTTAGTCTACAACTATAAAGGTTGGTTAAATATACATCTTTTTAAATAGTATGATAGCAGACATTGTAGCTCCTAATGTCAAAGTTACATTTAAAAGGACATTTAAAGCAAATCTACTATAATCGCCGTCTTGAAGCATATTTACATTTTCTAATGAAAAAGTAGAAAAAGTAGTTAAGGCTCCTAAAAATCCAGTAATTACTAAAGCCTTATATTCAGGTTGAATAATATTTTGAAAAAACATAATCATAAAACCAATGATGAAACTACCTAAGATATTTACGCTCAAAGTTCCTATTGGAAAGAGCATATTTACTTGTCTTTGTATAAAATTTGATATTAAAAATCTTGATATTGCTCCTAAAAATCCACCAAAACCTATGTACATTAAAAGTGTAAAATTCATGAACTTCCTATTTTTTATCTGTGTTTGTATTTGATGACCTGAGTATCACACATGGTAGTTATACCCTCGGAAATCATATAGTCAATTTTATCTATAAAATCAACAATTTTTTCTTCTGAATCTATAATCTCTATAACAAGAGGCAATTCTTGAGAGATGGTGAAAACATTAAAGCTCCTAATCTCCGTATGTGCTCCTATACCGGCAACTCCTTTAAAAACTGTAGCCCCAGATAGTCCATGCTCTTTTACTTTTTTTAATATTTCTTCCCATAAAGGCTTGTCTTCAAACTTATCTTGGTTGTCTATGTAAATACGAAGTATTTTTTTATGTCCTAGATACCTCTTCATTTTAGCGCCTCCTTTTCTTTGTTGGCATTATATTTGTCTAGAATGGCTTGCATATTTTCTTTTACTTTTTCATACCAACTAGCATCAGATTTCGGGTCAATGCTATCTAAAAAATTGATAGTAACGGTGCCTCTTTTGGCTTTAAAATTCTGGGAATCAAAAATTTCTCTAGTATTTAAAACTACAACAGGTTGAACTTTTAAATCTAATTTTTCAGCCAAAAATTTTGCCCCATTTTGAAATTTTGAAAGCTTTATGCCTTTTCCTCTTGTACCTTCCGGAAATATTGCAATAACTCTTCCTTCGTTAACTCTTTTTTTTGCCTCTTTGACCAATTTAACCAAAGATCTTCGATCGTTTCTGTCTATTATGATCATTTTCGGAGCTTCTAGTATATGCCCAAATAATGGAATATCTCGTATCTCTTTTTTTGCTACCCAACATAAATCTTTTGGATAAATTGCTTCGAGTGAAGTTATATCAAGCAAACTTTGGTGATTTACCAAAATCATTTTAGCGCTTGTGTCAGGTTTTCCTTTTTGGATGATTTTAAATCCAATTAAATATTCTTGCATTTTTGCCCAAATTTGCCTGATTTTCCAAGTGCTGTTTTTAAAAATATACATAAGAACTATGGTAACTAAAACTGTAAAAACAAATTGTATCATAATAAATATTGCTTTAATTGTTGATAACATTTTTCTCCTTTACCCAGCCAATTTTGCCATTAGGAAGTATTATTTTTATGTAATTTTCTCGTTTATTTAATTTTTTAACTTTTAACTTCCTAGGCGTAACAAAAAATATAGTAGAATTTCTAGTTGGCAAAATGTAAATTTTTGAGTTTTTAGATATAAATATATTAGTTAATGGATTTATATTGGAGAAAAATAGAATTATCAATATTATAAAAAAGAGTAAATATACAATTCTTCTTCTTTTGAAAAATATCAAAAGTAAAATTATAGACAATGATCCATAAGCTATATTTTTATATAAATTAAAAGAACTATCTTGTGGGTTTAGATCACTTTGAGTGCTTATATCTTCATTATCGAGTACCAAGTCAATAGTTTTTTTTATGAATTTATTTTGTTTTATGTTGAAGTATTTAAAAATAAATTTATTTGTATATTTGGGAACAATGGCATAATAGTAAATCTTTGATATAGGAAAATTATCAAAATATGAGTCTATTCCATCTCGTATAACCCATGATAGTTTAAAATCTTTTAGATTTGCATCTTTTGCTACTATTTCCAACACGATCATCAAATTTTTTTCATCAAATTTTGTAGTTTTTACTTTTACAATATCAAGAGAATCTGCAACAATATGCGAAAAGTATTTATCTGCATGTAAGGCTATAATATTTAGTTTTATATCTGGAAATTTTTGCGAAGCTATAAGTTTTTTATTCTTATATAATGCGAAATAAATAATTGGAAAAATTGCATTTTTTTTTGTAGCTCTTAAATAGAAAGTTTTGTAGTATGTGTAATTATCTTTTTTAGTCCAATTTTCATCCAAATTTAAAATTTTTATATTCTTTTGAGGTGAAATTATATTTTTTATTTTATCAAAATTTTGTGTAGTAACAATAGATTTAACTTTTATTGAAAATTGCTGATTTACAACAATACTTGAAGGAGTATTCTCATAGGATAAAAATATTTTTTGTTTGTTTTCGACAGGGTTTAGCGTATTTTTATCATTAATAACTTGAAAACTACTATCAGATGTATTTCTTTCACTCACATTTATAGTATTTGCAAAGATAAGCGAAGTAAAAAAAATAAAACTTAAAAACAGTTTCATGGTATTATTTTAAAAAACCCTCAATCATTTTAACTCCGTCACTTGAGCCCAATAATTTTTCTATTGCGCGTTCTGGATGAGGCATAAGACCACATATATTTTTATTTTTATTGCAAATGCAGGCAATTGAATTGACTGAGCCGTTTGGGTTTTCTTCTTCACCGTTTTTGTCGCAATATTCAAGCAATACTTGCTCACTGTCGTAAAGATTTTTTACTTTGTCGTCATTTATAAAATAGTTTCCTTCACCATGTGCAATTGGAATATTTAATATATCGCCAATTTTCAATTTTCTTAAAAAAACATTATTATTGTTGATAACTTTTAAGTGCTGATATTTAGATATAAAATGGGTATTTTGATTTCTTTTCATGGCTCCTGGCAAAAGTTTTGCTTCCAAAAGCATTTGAAAACCATTGCAAATACCTAAAACTTTACCGCCTTTGTTTGCAAACTCAACAACAGTGTTCATGATAGGAGAAAATTTAGCGATAGCAGCACTCCTTAAATAATCACCATAACTAAAACCGCCGGGTAATACCACCAAATCAGTATCAACTGGTAATTTATCTTCTTTATGAAAAACAAGTTTTACTTCACATCCTATTTTTTCAAAGGCATATTTTGTATCAATTTCACAGTTTGTGCCGGGAAATACAGCGACTACAACTTTCATATTAATCCTCTATATCTATAGTATATGTTTCTATAACAGTATTTGCAAGTAAGTTTTCACACATGTTTTTTACTCTCTTTAAAATTTTATCTTTTTCACCATCTTCTACATGTAAAATTATCTGCTTACCAATTCTTGCATCTTGTACCTCATTAAATTGTAAAGCAAGAAGTGCGTGATGAACTGCTTTTCCTTGTGGATCCAATACACCTTCTTTGAGTTGTATATTTATCACTATCTTCATTTAACTGTCTCCTTTTTACTGAGCGAAGCCCAGCAAAAATTCCTCTCACTAAAGCTAATGCTTTGCATAGAGTATTTAATTTAACTGTCTCCTTTTTTCGGAAGCAAATTCCGCAAAAATTCCTCTCACTAAAGCTAATGCTTTTGGCAAGAAAATATCATTTTAATTCTTTGACCTTATTTGTCTTCTAAAATTCTTTTTAAGACTTCCTCGTAGGCCATTTTTACATCACCCAATCCTTGTCTAAACCTGTCTTTATCCAATTTTTCTTTTGTTTCCATGTCCCAAAATCTGCAACTATCCGGACTGATTTCATCTGCTAAAAGTATATTTCCATCTTTATCTGTTCCAAATTCCACTTTAAAATCAACGAGATTTAATCCTCTTTTTTCAAAGAAACTTTTTAAAGTGCCATTAATCTCTCGACCAAGTCTTTTTAGCTCTTCAAGGTCAGATTCGCTCTTAACTAAATCCATCATCAAGCAGTGTTCATCATTTACTAAAGGATCGTTCAATGCGTCATCTTTATAATAAAATTCAACTAGTGCAAATGGTAATTTTGCACCATCTGTTATACCCAATCTTTTAGTAAGAGACCCAGTTGCAATGTTCCTAACAACTACTTCAAGAGGAATAATATCCACTTTTTTAATTAATTGAGAAGAGTCATCAAGGGTTTTGACAAGATGCGTAGCAATACCTTGCTTTTCCAAAAGATGAAAAAGTTGTGTACTAATTTTACAATTCAATGCACCTTTTCCTTCCTCGTTTCCAGTTTTTTGTGCATTAAAAGCAGTTAAATCATCTTTAAACACAGAGATCAATAGATTTTCATCATCTGTTTTATAAAGTCTCTTGCCTTTGCCTTCATACAGCAAATCTTTTTTTTGCATTTCTTCTCCTATTTTTCTTTTCCAATTGATAATATTTTTATAGCATCAATTGCGCTTTTTAATTGTATGTCGTTTAAGATATCATTTTGCGTGATTACATTTTTATCTTTTTTATCTATTTTGATTTTCTTTTTATCTATTTTGTTAAGTTCAACCGTTAAGTGTTTTTTTAATTCTTTCTCTTTTATCATAAATTCATCTACTTTATGTGGAACTTTTCCTGCATTTACTATGACATCTGGTACAACACCAACAGCTTGTATAGTTCTTCCACTTGGCAAGTAATATCTGGCTATTGTTAATCTTAAAGCTTCAGTATTGTTTATAGGAAGTATAACTTGCACGCTTCCTTTGCCAAAAGTTTTTGTTCCTATTATCACGGCTCTTTTGTGATCTTGCAAGGATCCACTTACAATTTCGCTAGCACTTGCACTTCCCCCGTTTACTAAAACCGCCATTGGTACATGTGTTAAAGTTGTATTTGTTGTTGCACTATATTTTATATCTTCTTTTTTATCTCTTCCTTTTTGAGATACTATTACTCCATGATCGACAAAAAGGTCAACCAAACCTACGGCTTGATTTAAAAGTCCACCAGGATTATTTCTTAAGTCTAGTATTATGCCTTTTATATTTTTGTGTTTCAAAAGAGCTTCTTTTGTTTTTTGCACAACCTTTTTATCAAAACTAGTTACTCTAAGATATAAAATATTTTCTTTCTCTATCATCTTTGTATATACGGAATCTATCTTAATAATATCCCTGATAATTGTTATTTTTAAAGGTTTACTTTCACCTTCTCTCACAATAGTCAAAACTATTTTTGTTTTAGGCTTTCCTCTCATGTGGCTGACTGCTTCATCTATTGTCATATTTAGAGTGGACAAATTATCAATTTTGAGTATAATATCTCCGGCTTTTACACCAGCTTTATATGCAGGAGTTCCCTCTATCGGCGATATGACGGTAAGTGTGCCTTTTCTCATGCCAACAGTTATCCCTAAGCCTCCAAACTCGCCATCAGTCTGTATTTTTAGGTTTTTAAAACCTTTTTTATCTAAAAAAGAGGAATGAGCATCAAGGTTTGACATCAAACCGTCTATTGATTTATTTACAATAGTGCTAATATTTATATCGTCAACATAATACTTTTCAATAGTTCCAACAACTCTGGTATATTTTGCAAGGGCAGCTAATCTGCTAGATTCACTCTCGTTTGATTTGGCAAAAACTGTTGTACTTAGTAGTATGCTAGTGCTGATAATGGTGGTTACAAAACCAAGTGTTGCAAGTTTCATATATTTCATTTTACTGTACCCTTTTTACGGAAGTGAATTCCGCAAAAATTCCTCGCGACTAAAGCGCGAAACGGAGTTTCTGTATATTTCATTTATTTGTTCCTTTAAAAGTAAAATCTTTTTCTTTTTTCATTAATTTTTCAACTAAAATTGTAACATAAGATTCTATCCAAATTTCCCTAAAATAAGTATAAATGTTTAGCCAAAAATTTGTATATATATAATATAATGAAAGAATTATATAAGTATCAACTAAATAAACTTGACATTGATAGACTAAAGTTGTATAATTTCATCATAATATACATAGGAGATCGTCATGAAAACAATATTTGAAAAACTAACACACCAAATGACACAAACCATAGAAAGTGCATTAAGTTTGGCTTTGCATGCTAAAAATCCGGAAGTTGTGCCTCTACATGTGCTGTGGGCGCTACTTACAAATTCATCATCTATTTTAAATCAAGTTTTAAATAAACTAAACATTGATAAATCAGCAATAGAACTTGAAGTAAAAAGTAAAGTAAACTCTTTGCCTACCGCATCAAGCGTTAATAAAGAAAATATAAAACTATCCAGAGCTTTGATAGAGTCTTTACAAAATGCGGAAGGCTTAATGAATAAACAGGGGGACAGTTATCTTTCTGTTGATACATGGTTGCTTGAGAATTTAAAAGATAAAGATATAAAAAATATACTATCAAAATATATAGATTTGCTAGAAATCAAAAAAAGTCTAGAGGCTTTGAGAGGAAACAAAAAAATAGATAAACAAACAGGAGATGAGACCCTTGAATCACTAGAAAAATTCGGCATAGATTTAACCAAAAAAGCACTTGATGAAGAGTTAGATCCAGTGATTGGAAGAGATGAAGAGATTCATAGGATTATGCAAATTTTAATCAGAAAAACCAAAAATAATCCTATACTCATAGGAGAGCCTGGAACTGGAAAAACTGCGATAGCAGAGGGATTGGCTATGAAAATTGCAAATAATGATGTGCCGTTAAGTTTGCAAAACAAAAGAGTTGTAGCACTTGATATGAGTGCACTAATAGCCGGTGCAAAATATAGGGGAGAATTTGAAGATAGACTAAAATCAGTCATAGATGAAGTAAAAAGTGCCGGCAATATTATACTTTTTATTGACGAAATTCATACAATAGTCGGAGCAGGGGCCAGCGAAGGAAGCATGGATGCTGCAAATATACTAAAACCGGCTCTTGCGAGAGGTGAACTTCATACTATTGGAGCTACAACTTTAAAAGAGTATAGGAAATATTTTGAGAAAGATACAGCACTTCAAAGAAGATTTCAGCCTGTTACCGTAAATGAGCCAAGTATCAGTGAGGCTTTACAGATATTAAGAGGTCTTAAAGAGTCATTAGAGACTTTTCATGGAGTAAGAATTACAGATGGTGCTTTAGTAGCTGCTGCAAAGCTAAGTGATAGATATATAACAGACAGATTTTTGCCGGATAAGGCGATAGATTTGATAGATGAAGGAGCAAGTGAGCTTAAAATGCAGATAGAGAGTGAGCCTATTGAGTTAAGTCGGGTTAAGATAGAGATAGGTCGTCTTATGGTTGAGAAGGAGGCTCTCTTGATGGAGAGTAAAAAGAAAAACAAAAGCAGACTTGATGAGATAGAAAAAGAACTCAGTGATCTAAAAGAAAAACAGCAAAAATTGCAAATGCAGTTTGATGCTGAAAAAAGTGTATTTGAAGAGATAGGAAATCTGAAAAATGAAGTAGAAGCCTTAAAAAGAGAGGCAGAAATTGCAAAAAGAAATAGTGATTTTAACAAGGCTGCCGAGATAGAATATGGAAAATTACCGGAGTATGGCAAAAAAGAGAAAGAGTTAAATGAAAAATGGGAAAAAATGGTGGAGAGCGGTACTCTTCTTAAAAATAGTGTTGATGCTGAGATGATTGCAACAATCGTGAGTAAATGGACAGGAATTCCTGTAAATAAGATGCTACAAAGTGATAAGCAAAAAGTTTTAGACATAGAAGATAAATTAAGAGAAGAGGTTGTTGGCCAAGACAAAGCACTACATGCGATAGGAAGGGCCATAAAAAGAAATAAAGCAGGACTCAGTAATGATTCAAGACCGATAGGAAGCTTTATGTTTTTAGGGCCTACTGGAGTTGGAAAAACACAAAGTGCCAAAGCGTTGGCAAAATTTTTATTTGACAGTGAAAAAGCACTCATCAGATTTGATATGAGTGAATATATGGAGAAACACGCAGTTAGTAGATTGATTGGCGCAGCTCCTGGATATGTTGGATATGATGAGGGAGGACAACTCACTGAGGCAGTTAGGCGAAAGCCGTACAGTGTGCTGCTTTTTGATGAAGTAGAAAAAGCACATCCGGATGTTTTCAATGTTCTATTGCAAGTTTTGGATGATGGTAGATTAACTGATAATAAAGGTGTTACGATTGACTTTAAAAACACTATTATAATTTTGACTTCAAATATTGCCAGTGATAAAATCATGGAAGATCCGCAAAATTGTGAGTCAAAAGTAATGGAAGAAATCAAGAGGTATTTTAAGCCTGAATTTCTAAACAGGCTAGATGACATTGTTATCTTTAATCCTCTTAATTTTGATGATATAAAACAGATAGTTCATATAATGTTTAAAGATTTAGAAAGAAGAATAAGCGAGCGAGGTATAAAAGTAATTCTTGATGAGAGTTCAATTGAACTAATAGCCGGAGCAGGATTTGACCCAGTATATGGAGCAAGACCATTGAAGAGAGCGATTTATGAACTAGTAGAGGACAGGTTGGCTGATATGATTTTAAGAGATGAACTAAAAGAGGGATCAAGTGTAGTGATTAAAGCCTTTAATGACGAATTGATCTTTGAAATAGCATAGAGAAATGTTTAGGCAAGGGTTAAAACTTAACCCTTGCCAATTTTAAAAAGTTTTCTTATTTTTAAGAGTCCCATTTGCATTCCGCTGTATTTCATAATGCTTGCCACTTTTTTCCAATCTGTTTTTTCATAACAAGGAGCAGGGCATTTTCTGCAACTAGGCTTTTCATTATGGGGGCAATTTAATAAATTGTTATATGAGATTTTTAGTGTTTTTTCACACTCATTACATAGATTGTATTGAATTTCTCCTAAAACTTTATTTTTATAATTCAGTTCTATAAAGCCTTCAATTTTTTGTGCGTTCTTATGCTTTTGATCACAATATAACTGTATAAATTTATGTACTGTTCTTGCATCTTTTTCAAATTTTTCTGTCGTCATCTGAGACCACCTCTTTTACTCCATATATAATCTTTATCATCTTTTACTTTGCTGAAATATAAATGTCCCGAGTTTCTCCAAGGGTCTAGTAATACACCATTTTTAAATGGGCAACCTTTACATGTAAGCACTAAGACATTATGCTCTCTCCAGTAGTTTCCAATATTTGCCCCACCTATGTAATAGTCAAAACTTTTATATTTTTGTTTTTTTACAAATGATAGCATATCGTATGCAAACTGCCAGCATAATCCTTTTTTTCTAAGTCCTACATTTACTAAAAAATTCTGAAAAAGCGGAGGTTGGACCAAGTTGTATTCTTTAGCCAAAGTTTTTGAGTAGATTATGGTTTTTTTTGCTATATCTTTTGCTTCTTTTTTATCTACATGTAGAGAATCTATAAGGCTTTCTAATTTTTTTGTTTCTATATAATTTTGTTTTGGAACTATTGGAGTATTTATGCATCCTTGCAATAAGAATAGTATTAAAGCCAAATATATATATTGTTTCATAAGTCTAATTATAATAGATCAATATTAACATTTTTTAAATAGGCTTAAGTAAAATTAGAGTATAATCCGTACCTTAATTTAAGAAAATTAAATATTATTTTAAAGGGAAAATATGAAAAGAACATTTCAACCGCACAATACGCCAAAGAAGAGGACTCATGGCTTTAGAACAAGAATGAAGACTAAAAACGGCAGAAAAGTGATTCGCGCTAGAAGAGCAAAAGGTAGAAAAAGATTGGCTGTATAAAAGATTATGAGATTTTAAAGAAAACAAATGAGTTTTCTTTAATCTATAATAATAGCAAAAAATGGCATTTTGACGGTGCCGTGGTCTTTTACAAATCAGGTTTGAATAAAAAAGTAGGCTTTACCGCAAGCAAAAAAGTTGGAAATTCAGTAAAAAGAAATAGAGCAAGACGAAGACTAAAAGCGCTTTTTCTAGAGCTATGTGATAACTTAAAAAGCGGGAGTTATATATTTGTGGCAAAAGTGAAGATTGGTGATATGGATTATAAATCTCTTGAAAAAAATCTCCTTTGGTCATTTAAAAGATTAAATTGTTTGGAAAAATGAGAAAAATATCACTTCTTTTTTTAGACTTTTATCAAAAATTTTTGACACTTTTTAGCTATGGTAGCTGTAGGTATTATCCTACATGTTCACAGTATGCTAGGGAACAGATAATGTTTAATAACTTTTTTAAAGCGCTTTTTTTTTCAATTTTAAGGATACTTCGGTGCAATCAGCTGTTTCGCGGAGGCATAGATTATCCTATAATAAAAAAAAGATTTACAAAAATTTCATATGTAAAAAGATATAAAATACCTTTTTATAAAGTATCTTTTTGGTTTTATCCAAAAGATAAATATAATTTTTATATTGTAGAGTCTTTCAAATAATTTCAAAGGGTTCTTAAGTGATAGATAAACTCAGTAATCAAAATAGAATCATAATAGCAACTGTCCTCTCTTTTATATTTTTTGCTACTTATGATTATTTTTTTATTCCAAAACAAACTAAAAATTTTAATGAGCAAAATAGCTCACAAGTTGAGAAAAACATAACTTCAAATTCTCCAAAAGCTCCGGCAACAACACCTTCTGTAAATACAAATGTATCAACCAAAATAGCCAAGTCAGCTCTTAGTACTTCAAAAATAAAAGATGAAGCTATCGTTACGGTTAAGGCGAAAAAATTTGAACTAAAGATAGATAGACTCGGAAGAATTACGAAATTTTATTTAAATCAGAAAAAATATACTTCTAAAGATGGAAAAAGACTTCAACTCGTAAATCATAAACTTGGTTTTTTACTATTAGAGATGAGGTTTAGCGATGAGGGTATAAATACAGAAGCTTTTGCAACTTCGTATGATACTGACAAAACTCTTATTCAGTTGACGGATAAACCTGTAAAACTTACTTTAACCCAAAAATTACCGGATTTAACAGTTATAAAAAATATAACATTATATGAAGATGGACATTATGATTTAAATGTAAAATTAAGTAAAAAAGCTCAATATTTTATAACTCCAGGTTTTCATCCGAGTCTTGCCAAAGATAGCTATACTTTTCACGGTGCACTTTTAAAGAAGAGTGATGGTAGCATGGAAATTATAGATGATGGTGATGCAGAACAAAAAACTTTTAAAGGTGTTCAATTTGCTGCAAATGCGGACAAATATTATACTACGGTTTTATATAATTTTAATGATAGAATGGAAGTAATCGAGAGTCCGGAAAAAGATCAAGATCCTGCTTTATATATAAAAGGAAAGCAAAATTTAAAATTGGGTGGTTATATTGGACCTAAAGAGTTTGAAATTTTGAAAAAAATAGATCCAAGACTTACTGATGTAATAGAGTATGGTTTTTTTACATTTATTTCAAAACCACTATTTGTATTACTATCTTATATACACAATTTTCTAGGAAACTGGGGCTGGGCAATAGTAGTTCTTACGCTTCTAGTTAGGTTGGTGCTATTCCCTCTTACATATAAGGGTATGGTTTCTATGAATAAAATGAAGGCACTGTCTCCTAAAATGAAAGAGCTTCAAGCAAAATATAAGGGTGATAAACAGAAGCTAAATGCCCATATGATGGAATTATATAAAAAACATGGCGCTAACCCAATGGGTGGATGTTTGCCTATGATCTTGCAGATACCTGTTTTTTATGGTGTGTATAGAGTTCTCCAAAATACGGTTGAATTGAAAGGTGCGCCTTGGATTTTATGGATTCATGATTTAGCTGTGATGGACCCATATTTTATACTTCCAATTCTGATGGGTGGATCTATGTTTTTACAGCAAAGACTTGCACCAAATAATTTTACTGATAAAACGCAAGAGAAGATAATGAAATTTTTGCCTTTGATATTTACATTTTTCTTCGTAACCTTTCCTGCAGGTTTGACGCTTTATTGGTTTGTAAGCAACTTAGCATCTATAGTACAGCAATATTTTGTAAATAAAACATTTGCAAAGCACAAAGTAGAAGAAATGGCGGTTGTAAAATGACAAGAATAGAAGCAAATACCCTACAAGAAGCATATTTAAATGCGGCACATGAGTTAAAATGTTCTATCACTGAGCTAGAGATAGTTGTGATTCAAAATGCTTATTCTGGATTTTTAGGAATGTTTAAAAAAACAGCTATTATAGAAGTAAAGAAAAAAGGTAATAAAAAGATAGATAGTAATATTAAACCAAATAAAACTAAAAAACCTAGAAATAATAAAAAAGAGAAGAAAGATATATCTAAAATAAGCCAACAAAGTAAACTGGCAAAAACAAAAAAAACAAGAAATGAAAAAATAAGCACTGAATCAGTAAAAATAAAAGCGGAACAAAAACCTTTGAGAAGAGAAATTCGAAAACAAGTACTTAAGATTGATATTAATAAAGCTGTTGATGAGATAAGCACAGATATAAACAGGCTATTTAAAGAAAGTTGTTTTGAGATGGATGAAATTAAAGTCTCAAAATACAATGACGATACGATCTTACTTGAATTTGGAGGTGCTGATGCTGCACTTCTTATTGGAAAAGAAGGATATAGGTATAAAGCACTTTCTTATTTTCTATATAATTGGATAAATATAAAATATGGTGCAAATATTCGCTTGGAAATTGCAGAGTTTTTGAAAAACCAAGAAGAAATGATAGGCAAATACCTTATTCCCGTTTTTGAACGAGTAAGAAACAGTGGTAGAGGACAAACTAAGACTCTTGATGGGGTTCTTATAAAAATTGCACTTGAAAAATTAAGAAATGAATTTCCGGAAAAATATGTCGGTATTAAATCTGCAAGAAGTGGAGGAAGATTTATAGTTATAAATGACTTTAACAGGAAAACAAAATAGAAACAATAGCTGCAATAGCAACGGCTCACGGAATAGGTTCTATATCAGTAATTAGAATAAGTGGGCCAGACTCTTTAAATATAGCAAAAAAACTCTCTAAAAAAGAAAATTTCATACCAAGACAAGCAGTATTGTCAAATCTATATAGCTTCTTGGGCGAAATTCTAGACGAAGCTATAATTATATACTTTAAAGCACCATACTCGTTTAGTGGCGAAGATATAGTGGAATTTCAATGTCACGGAGGATATATAGTAGCAAATATGGTGCTAAACACTATTTTGCAATGTGGTGCAAGATTAGCAAGCCCTGGAGAATTCTCAAAAAGAGCATTTTTAAACGGAAAGATTGATTTAACAAAAGCCGAAGCAATAGCAAAATTAATTGAGACAAAAAGTGAAGATGGTGCCAAAATTTTAGCTAGACAACTCAAGGGTGAATTGCAGGATTTTGTTGAAAAAATAAGAGAAGATTTGGTAGAGATTTTAGCTTTTGTAGAGGGAAATATTGATTATGCCGAAGAGGACTTGCCGTTAGATTTACTCAAGCAAATTGAAAAAAAACTAAAGAATTTATACGAATTACTTAAAAAAACATATGACAGTTCTAAGAGAAGAGAGGGGATAATAGAGGGTTTTAAAGTAGCAATTGTTGGCAAGCCAAATGTAGGCAAAAGTTCTCTATTAAATTCTCTTTTAAATTATGACAGAGCTATTATTAGTGAAATTGCCGGAACTACAAGAGATACAATCGAAGAAGAAATCAGAATAGGAACGCATCTGATAAAAATGGTCGATACGGCAGGTATAAGAGAGTCTGGAGATTTGATAGAAAAAATAGGAATAAAAAGATCAATCGATGCGATAAATTCAAGTGATATAGTTATAGCAATGTTTGACAACTCTAGAGCTTGTGATAAAGAAGATGAAATTATACTTAAAACTGTAAGTGATTTTAAAGAGGATAAAAATATTATACTAGTTTTAAATAAGATAGATTTAAATAGTAAGTTCGATAAATCACTTTTGGGTTCACATGTAGAGATATCTTGCAAAAAAGATAGTGATGTTATAATCTCTAAATTAAAAAATATATTAGACATAACAAATCAAGATGATTCGTTGTTACTTACTTCTAAAAGGCAAATGATAGCAGTAAAAGCAACTTATGAAGAGATAAATCAGAGCCAAGATGTACTGAGTGAAGGTGAGTTGGAGCTTTTTGCATTTAATATAAACGAAGCAATTAGACATATGTCTAAAATAACAAAGAATTTTGATAGAGATGAAATTTTAGATAAAATGTTTGGGAGTTTTTGTTTGGGAAAATAGGAGTATAAGGTTTTGCTAAAGTTTTTTGAAAATATTGGTGATTTTGTTTTGGGTTTATTGAATGATTTTATCATTTTTTACAAATTCTCCGTTGTTTGTTTTTTAAATATATTTCATCCTAAAAGCTATAACCCTGCTAGCAGAAAAATATTAGTTGAGCAAATATTTTTTACAGCCATAGAGATTTTACCTGTTTTCTTGCTTTTTGCTATAATATTCGGTGCACTTTTTATGGGTTTTATTGTAAATCTTTCTATTGAATATTCACTCCAAAATCAGCTAAGTAATATAATAGTCCAATTTGTAATAGTTGAATTTATACCCTTTTTTATGGCTCTTTTGATATCTTTGAGAACTGGTCTGCGAGTAGGAATTAAAACAGCAATCATGAAAGTAAACCATGAATTAAGTACACTGGAAACTTATGAAATTGATATCATGAAGTACCAGTTTGCACCAAGAGCTGTGGCAGGAATATTAAGTTTTTTATCTTTAGCAGTATTGTTTTCGGTCATAATGATTTTGAGCGGATATTTGTTTATGTTTTTTTCAATTAATATGGATTTTGCAAGATTTATATCATCATTGACAAATGCAGTTACAGTAAAGTACATATGTATTTTTATCTTTAAAAGTGTAATTTATGGATTTTTGATAATTGCAATACCTAGTTATTTTGGAGAAACCGTAGAAAAAAGATATACTGAAATTCCACTTAGAGTTTCAAAGTCTATGGTTGTACTTTTTATATCTATTTTTGTATTGGAGGCTTTATCATTAGTGATACAATTCTTATAGAGTTATTTGACGACTCAAAAAGCCTTGAAGAATATACAATGCAAGATAGAAATATTGCTTTAATAAGCGTAGAAACGCCTCTCTTAAGGGATTTAAGCATAATTGAAAATATTGCACTTATACTAGAATATCATGAAAATTACTCAATAAATAAAGCTGAACAAACTGTTTTTAAACTTATGGAAAAATGTCAAATTAACGGCATTAAAGATAAAAGAGTCTATGAATTAGATAAAAAAGATATTTTAATTGTTAAATACTTAAGAGCTTATGTTAGTAGTTTCGATACGATTTTAATTATAAAACCATTTAGTATGTTGGATCACACGAAAGATATGGAAGTGCTTTTTAAATTGTTTAACATATTTAATGATAAAATAACTAAAATAGTAGATTTAAAATCAAATAAATACTATAGGGATAAAAATGTCATATAATAAAATGAAGATAGCAGTTGGAGTTTTTACTTTTTTTACTTCGATTTTTTTAATTGCTGCTGTTTTTTTTATTTTAAAATACAAGGGAGTTTTTGAAAAAAGTTATACTTATGCGTTTTATGCAAATAGTGCAGAAAATTTTGATATAGGAACGCCTATAAAGTATTCTGGATTTCAAATAGGTTATATAAATAAGATTGATTTTACATATGACGGAAAAGTATTTGTGCATTTTTTAGTAAAAGAAAAAAATATAAAATGGATCAATAGAAAAGCATACTTATTGCTTAGAAAACCACTAATTGGAGGATCAACTATTTCATTGGTAGCAAATGCGAATTATCCCGTAATCTCTCCAAACGCAATTTTGAGTTATGAAGTTCAAGATGATATTAATTCCCTGATACTCGAATTAAAACCTGTTTTGCAAAATGTAAAAAATGTGATTGCCAATATAGATAAACTCACAAATGAACTATCTAGCAAAGACGGATCCCTCATGAAAACTTTGGTAAATATAGAAAAAGTTACAGCAAAATTTGCAAACAATAAATCAATGTTGGATGCAGTAACAGGAGAGAAAAAGAGTACAAAAAATATCACTCAAAGCATAGAATCTCTAAAAGAAATTATGAATGAAGTTCAAAAAAGTACGGTTAAAATCAATACTATCTTGTATGAAGTCGATAAAGGAATTATAAGACCTACACAAAAAATACCAAATAATATAAACGATATTTTAGAAGATGTTAAGCAAAAACTAAAAGCTTTGAATGGTTTGGTAAATGCTGTTGGAAAATCAGACAAAGATATAGTTTTACTGAAAGAGCAGATTTTGTTGGCAGTTGACAAGGCAAATGGTTTGATTGACAGCGTAAACTCTTTGATACAAAGTGACAAGAAAAAGGTTGATTTGCCATGAAAAAAATCATTTTGTTGATAGCTATTTTTTTAGTAGGCTGTTCACTGAAAAATGAAACACCGGGTATCTGGAAAAAAGATACTTCAAATTCATTTGACAGTTATAAGCAATATTATTTAGAGGGCAAAACCAGGCTCGCTTCCGTGTCACTAAAAAGAGCACTAAAGAGTGCAAAAAGCAGCGCTGATTTGAAGCCTTTGGCTAAAGTATATCTAGGAGTTTGTGCTCTACATGTAGCGGTTTTGATAAATGACAAATGTGAAGAATATACATCTCTTTTGGATGTTTTGGATAAAAATGATCCGAGTAAAAGTTATTATTATATGATAGAAAACAGATTTGACAAAGTAAGTCTTGATGATTTGCCTGAACAGTATAAAAGTTTTGTAAAACAGATGAAAGCAAAAGACTATAAATCTGCAAAAAAACAGATGAAAAAAATAAAAAATATATCCTCTATGCTTGTGGCTGCATCGCTGATAAAAGAGCATTTAAACTCAAAAGATGTAGAATTTTTGATTAATAAACTATCTCTTTATGGGTATAAAAAACCTATTATTAGATGGCTCAAGTTTTCAAAAAGGATAAATCCCCGCGAAAAAAATATTAAAATTGATAAGTTGCTTAAAATAATAATTTAAAATAATTTTTATAAGTAATTTATTTTAATTGCAGATATACTCAACTATTATTTTTATTATAAGGAGAATATATGCAGTTTTTGTTAGGTTTTGTTTTGGGAGCGATTGTTTTAGGCTTGGTTATCTGGAAGATGATGCCAAAATTGATGTGCATCACAAAAGAGAGTACTCTTAATTTTGAAGATACTGTACAAAAAGCTCAAGATGAGGCAAAAGCCTTAGGTTGGAATGTGCCACATGTTTACAATATGAAGCAATCTTTTGAGAAAGCAGGAAATAAAAATGTTCAAAAGATGATGGTCGTATCTTTGGGAAATGCAAAACATGCTTACTCTATCGTCAAAAATGATAAAGATAAAAATATATTGGGATTTATGCCATACCGCTTAGGAGTTTATGAAGACAAAAATGGAAAAGTTTTTATCACAGGTGCGCAGATGGGAATTATGAGTAAGATGTTTGGTGGAAATGTAGAAAAAGTTATGGGACAATCTGCAAAAGAATTAGTAAAAGCATTTTCAAAATTTACAAAGTAATTTAAATACATATTTAGTACTTTTTCAGTAAAATATATTAATTTTATTTTATTAGGCAAATTTATGGAAAATTTAGAAGAAGTACTAAAAACTCACAAGCTTACACAAGATGAGTATGAAAATATTCTTAATATCATGGGGCGAGAGCCAAATCTTTTGGAAATAAAGATATTTTCTTCCATGTGGAGTGAACACTGTTCATACAAATCAAGCAAAAAATACTTAAACGGTTTTCCAACATCAGCCCCATGGGTTATTCAGGGCCCGGGAGAAAATGCCGGTGTGATTGATGTGGGAGATGGCATAGCAGCTGTTTTTAAGATGGAGTCTCATAATCACCCAAGTTTCATAGAGCCTTATCAGGGGGCTGCTACAGGAGTAGGCGGAATTTTAAGAGATATCTTTACAATGGGTGCAAGACCGGTTGCAAATATGAACTCACTTCGCTTCGGAAGTGTAGTAAATAATGACAAAATTTCCAAACACCAAAGATACTTAGTGCGTGGCGTAGTTGCTGGAATCGGCGATTATGGAAATTGTATGGGGGTGCCTACAATTGGTGGGGAATGCTCTTTTGAAGAGTGCTATAACGGAAATATTTTAGTCAACGCTTTTACTTTAGGGCTTGCAAAAACAGATGAAATTTTTTATGGTCTTGCCGAGGGTATCGGAAATCCGGTGATTTATGTAGGCAGCAAAACCGGCCGTGACGGTTTAGGCGGAGCTGTTATGGCAAGTGATAGTTTTAGCGAGGAAAACAAAAGTTTGAGACCAACAGTGCAAGTTGGCGACCCTTTTGCAGAAAAACTTTTGCTAGAAGCCTGCATGGAGCTTTTTAAGCATGATTATATAGTCGGTATCCAAGATATGGGAGCCGCGGGACTTACTAGCAGTTCTTTTGAGATGGCAGGGCGAAGCGGAAGTGGAATGACGATGCATCTAGACCTTGTTCCGGCTCGAGAAGAGGGCATGGAACCGTTTGAGTTTATGCTTAGTGAATCTCAAGAGAGGATGTTAATTTGCGCCAAAAGAGGATATGAAGACAGAGTTTTAAATATATTTAAAAAATGGGATTTAGATGCCGAAGTTATAGGGGAAGTGACAAATACCGGAAATATGGAACTTTTTTGGCACGGTGAGAGAGTAGCTGATATTCCTGTTCTTCCGGTTGGTGAAGAAGCTCCGATATATGACAGACCTGTAAAAAAACCAGCTTATCTTGACGAAATTAAAGACATAAATATAAATAATTTTGAAAGAGTAAAAAATCAAGAAGCATTTGATAATATTTTTGCAAGACCCGAAGTTGTAGATAAATCCTGGATTAGCGAACAGTATGACTCAATGGTGCAAACAAATACCATAAAAAACTCCGGAAGCTTAGATGCAAGTGCGATTAGGATAAAAGAGAGTGGAAAAGCACTTAGCATGAGTAGCGATTGCAACCCTAGATATAATTATATAGACCCATTTGGCGGAGCAGCGGCCGCAGTGATGGAGAGTGGTAGAAATGTGGCGATGAGCGGAGCTAGACCAAAGGCTATCACAGATTGTTTGAATTATGGAAATCCTGAAAATCCCGAAATAATGTGGCAGTTTGCACAAGGATGTTATGGTATTAAAGAAGCATGTGCTGCACTTAATACTCCGGTAGTCAGTGGAAATGTGTCGCTTTATAATGAAACAGATGGAGAAGGAATCTATCCTACTCCCGCGATTGCGATGGTTGGAGTAAATGATGATGCAAACAAGACTTTACCTAGCTCTTTTCAAAAAAGTGGTAGCCCGATATATCTCATAGGAGATACAAAAAGTGATTTTGGTGGAAGTTTATACCTTAAAAAAGTATATGGAAAAGTCGGTGGAGTTTTAGCCAAAATTGATTATGAAAAAGAGTTAAAACTTTGGGAGTTGGTTATGGAAGCCAATAAAAAAGATTTGCTCTATTGCGCAAAAGATGTAAATGTGGGCGGTATAGCAATAGCCTTGGCCAAGATGAGTTGTGTAGGAAATTTAGGCTCTACATGTAGCGTTAATTTGGAAGATAAAAGAGACATATTTTCCGAGAGTTTTTCAAGAGCCATAGTCGAAGTAAAAGATGAAGAAGAATTTAAAAAGTTAGCAAAAGAAATCGGTATAAATGTAGCCAAAATAGGTAAAACAACAGAAGAAAATATCTTTACATGTAACGATATAAAAGAAGATTTGGAAAACTTAAAATCGATATATTTTAATAAGTTTAGAGAAATTATAGAGCAGGATATATAATGATTTTAGTCACAGGAGGAGCAGGATATATAGGTTCACACACCTGTATAGCACTGCATGAGGCAGGATATGATTTTGTGGTATTTGATAATTTTTGCAACTCTTCTTTGGAAAGCTTAAAACGAGTAGAAAAAATAATTGGAAAAAAAATACCCCTTGAAAAGGGTGATATAAGAGATCAAAATGCTCTGCAAAAGGTTTTTGACAAATATGATATAGACTCTGTTATTCACTTTGCAGGGCTAAAAGCTGTCGGAGAATCAGTGGAGAAACCATTGAAATATTATGACAATAATATAAATGGCACGATTTCTCTTTGTGAAGTCATGCAAAGTAATAATTGTAAAAAGATTGTTTTCAGCTCTTCTGCGACTGTTTATGGAGATCCTCACAAAACGCCGATAAAAGAAGATTTTACGCTCAGTGCCACAAATCCATATGGAAGAAGCAAACTGTTTATAGAAGAAATACTCAGGGATATATATATCTCCGATAAGAATTGGAAGATAATTCTACTGAGATATTTTAATCCGGTCGGTGCTCATGAATCTGGACTCATAGGGGAAGATCCAAACGGAATACCAAACAATTTAATGCCTTTTATATCCCAAACCGCTGTTGGAAAAAGGGAGTGTTTAAGTGTTTTTGGCGGTGACTATGATACTCATGATGGTACAGGCGTGAGAGATTATATACATGTGGTAGATTTAGCAAATGGTCATGTTGGGGCATTGGATAAAATCTCTAAAATAGATGATGTATTGACAGTAAATCTAGGCACAGGTAACGGATATTCTGTTCTAGATATGGTAAAAGCTTTCGAGAAGGCTTCAGGGAAGAAAATAAACTACAAAATAGCACAAAGAAGAGCAGGGGATATAGCAAAATGTTTTGCAGACCCAAGCTTTGCCAAAGATATTTTAGGTTGGAATGCTAAAAAAGACATAGATAAAATGTGCGAAGATACCTGGAGATGGCAATCAGACAATCCAAATGGTTATGTGTAAAAAGGTGATATGATATGAGTTCATATATAGATAAAAGAATTTTGAATATATTTGTAATAATAGGTCTAAGTTTTATTACTTTTGCTTGGACATTTTGGATATTTCATATTCATTTTGAACTACAAGCAGTACTTCTTGTAATATGCATTCGTATTATAGCTTCTATATTAATTTTTAAAGATTTCTCGCTGTCTTGGTCAAAAGCCACACAAAAAACTTTTATATTAAAAAGCCTGGTATACTTTTGTGCCTTTATAGTTTATGCACCAATTTTCTACAGATTTTTAAGTATCTCTTTGCTGATGTCTGAGTTGTTTCTTTATCTTTTTATTATAAATTTTTCCATGTATCTTTATTGTATGCTAGTCAATAAAAGTAAAATAAAAAAAGATAAATTATTAGTTATATATGGTGCGGGCAGGGCTGGTCTCAAACTTGAAGAAGAGTATAGGGATTCAGAATATAAAATAAAATATTTTGTAGATGATAACAAAAAATTACAAAAAAGAAGTATTGACAGCGTAAAAATAATTTCTAAAGATAAATTAAAAGAAATAATAGGTAAAGACAATAAATATGATTTATTGGTTATTGCGATGCCGTCAGCTGATCCAAGCCGAGCAAAGATTATATATCAAAAGCTTAGTGGTTATTTTTATAAAATTCAAATACTTCCTTCGCTTGATAATATTTTATCAGATAAAGCTTTTTTGACACAACCTAAAAATATAAGCGTAGAAGATTTATTAGCGCGTCACCCAAAGGATTTAGACAAAAAAGCGATTGCTTCATTTTTAAAAGATAAAAAAGTATTGGTAACTGGTGCTGGAGGAAGTATAGGCAGCGAAATCAGCAGACAATGCATAAATTACGGCGTAAAAGAACTAAGTTTGATTGATCATAGTGAATACAATCTCTATGTAATAAACGAAGAATTAAACAGTGATATAGTCAAGCCTTTGATGCTGAGCGTTTTAAATAAAAAACTATTAGAAAAAGTGATATCCACTATCAAGCCGGATATTATAATACATGCTGCTGCATATAAACATGTGCCTTTGGTTGAGGCTAATATAGAAGAAGGAATAGAAAATAATATAATAGGCACTAAAAATTGCATTGATTTAGCGATAAAATATGATGTGAAAAAATTTATTCTTATATCTACCGATAAGGCAGTTCGTCCTACAAATGTGATGGGTACTACAAAAAGAATTTGTGAGTTGTATGCTGGAAATGTAGATTCTAAAAATACTGAAGTAGTGGCTGTCAGATTTGGTAATGTTCTAGGAAGTAGTGGATCTGTTATTCCAAAATTTAAAAAACAAATTGAAAGCGGAGGTCCTATCACAGTAACTCACCCGGATATAATAAGATATTTTATGCTAATCCCCGAAGCTTGTGAATTGGTTCTTCAAACAGGTGCCATAGCAAAAGGCGGAGAGATTTTTGTACTTGACATGGGTAAACCAATAAAAATAGTTGATTTAGCTAAAAAAATGATAGAATTAAGCGGTAATGAAGAAATTAATATAGAATTTACTGGTCTGCGTCCTGGAGAAAAGCTATACGAAGAATTGCTTATAGATGAGAGCGACAAAGAAACAAAATACAAATCTATCATGATTGGGAAGAAGACTTTGTATGATATAGATAAATTAGACAAAGATATAGCCGAGCTTTTTATTTGTGAAGATAAATTAAAAAAACTTAAAGAGATTGTGCCGGAATTTAATCATAAATTGTAAAAAAATCTAAATAACTATATAATGAGACTATGAAAATAACAAACAATAATGAGAAGATAAATTCTTTTATATGTGCCGGTTTAGTAAGCAAACCAAATGATGCTTCATTGATTCCTTATTATAATACCATAAAAATAGCACTAAATAAGCATAAAGTAAAACTTTTAGTAGATAATGACAGTGCAAAAAATCTAAATTGCGATGGTATTGATTTTGATAAAATGTGCCAAGAAAGTGATTTGTTAATTTCTCTTGGTGGAGATGGAACACTCATCTCCCTTTGTAGGAGAAGTTTTAGTTATAATAAACCGGTTCTTGGTATTTATGCCGGACAGCTTGGCTTTTTAACGGATATTAAAACAAACGAAATCGAAGATTTTATAGATTGTTTTTTTGATGGAGAATATAGAATAGATAAAAGAATGTTGCTCGAAATTTCTCTACATGTAGGCAGTTGTGTTAAAAAAATTGTGGCATTTAATGATGCGGTTTTTGCAAGAAAAAATACAGTATCAATGTCCACAATTGATGCTTTTATAGATGGTCAAATGATCAACTCGTACAGGGGAGACGGTCTTATTGTTTCTACTCCGACAGGCTCAACTGCGTACAATATATCTGCTGGTGGCCCGGTTGTATTTCCACTCACGGAAGCTCTTATACTTACTCCGATTTGCCCTCATTCGCTAACTCAAAGACCTTTGGTTTTACCGGTTGATTTTGAGATTGAATTTAAAAGTAAAGATGATATACTGATTGTAATTGACGGACAGGATAAATATAAAATGAGGGATTTTGATAATATTGTGATTAAAATTGCCAACAAGAGTGCAAAACTGATACACTCGTTAAAGAGAAACTATTTTGAGGTGTTAAGAAATAAACTAAACTGGGGAAATATGTGATAGAGAGACTTTATCTAAATGAACATTTCTCATTTGATCAGTGCGAGTTAAATTTCAAAGAGGGTCTTATAGCTTTTACAGGTCCAAGTGGAGCTGGAAAATCAGTGCTTATGGAAGCTTTGCTTTCGCTGTTTGGTTATGGTGATGCGAGTGCTAGTCTCATCGAAGCAACTGTTGATAAAAATATTGATATGAGTGAATATGGGATTGAAAATGAAGATATAAATATATTTAGATTGGCAAAATCAAAAACTGCTCGGTATTTTGTAAATTCTCAAAATATATCTAAAAAGAATATCAACAGTATATCTAAAAAATTTATAAATTATTTAAGTGTAAAAGATAGTGAAGAATTTGAAAACAGGAGATTATTGGAACTCTTGGATGCTATATGTTTTACAAAAGAACCTCTACATGTAGAGAATTTAAATAACTTTAAAAGTAGATATTATATATATAAAAAGTTGCATGATGAATTAAATACACTAGTTGAAAAAGAAAAAAAAGTTGAAGAATTAAAAGATTTTGCAAGATTTGAGATAGCAAAAATAGAAGAAGTAGATCCAAAACCGGGAGAAGATGAAGAGTTACAACTTCAAAAAAAGATAATATCCAAAAAAGAAAAGATAGCATCTGCTCTTGATGATGCATCTTTAATCTTTCAAAGTGAATCAAGCGTCATAGAAGCACTTAACCTGATGGAGGAGAACAGTTCTTTTTTTGATGAATGTATGAATGAATTACGAGCAAGATTTGAAACAGGACAGGATAGGCTTGATGAACTTGAAGAGATTGATATAGAATCTTTGCTTGAGCGAATAGAAAAGATAGCAGGACTTAAAAAAGATATGGAGATATTGAAGAAGTATTGGCATATAAAAAACAAAAGTTAAAAGAATTGGAAGAGTATGAAAATATATCTTTTGCTAAAGAAGATTTGGAGAAAAAATATAAAAGCGCAAAAGAAAATATTGAAAAACTATCTCAGATAATTTCAAAAACAAGAATTGCAAATCTTTCTTCGATGAATAAAAAAATAAATGATTATTTAAAAGAGCTTTATATGCCCGATGTTAAGCTCTCAATTAAACAAAAAGAGTTAGATGAGTTAGGTTGTGATGAGATTGTAGTCAATTTAGGAAGTGTTGAATTAAAAAAGATAAGTTCAGGTGAATATAACCGTTTGCGTTTGGCTTTTTTAGTCACAAGACAAGAGTATTTGCAAAGCGACGGAGGTATATTGATATTAGATGAAATAGACTCTAATCTCAGTGGAAAAGAGTCCATGAGCGTTGCAAATGTATTGTTGGCGTTGTCTAAGAAATACCAGATATTTGCGATATCTCATCAACCGCAACTCTCTTCTAAAGCCGATATGCATTTTTTAGTAGAAAAACAGGGCAGCAAAAGCCGTGTTAAACTTCTGAGCCAAGATGAACGGGTAGAAGAGTTAGCAAGAATGGTAAGCGGAGAAGAGATACATGAAAAAGCCATAGAATTCGCAAAATCTCTAATGGAGTAGCAAAACCAAACAAGACATAAAGTAAAATTTCTTGGCGACAGCCAAAGCTTTAGTCGTGAGGAATTTTTGCGGAATTTACTTCCGAAAAAAGGGGACATAAAGTAAAATTTCTTGGCGACAGCCAAAGCTTTAGTCGTGAGGAATTTTTGCGGAATTTACTTCCGAAAAAAGGGGACATAAAATGAAAGAAAGAATACTTATAATAGAAGATAACAAAGCATTGTCAAAAATAATCAGCAAAAAGATGGAAAAAAATCTTGATTTTGATATTATCCAAGCTTATACATTTGCCCAAGCAGAAGAGATTATAGATGAAAATGATGATTTTTTTATAACTTTATGTGATTTGAATTTGCCTGATGCTCCAAATGGTGAAATTGTCGATTTCGTATTGTCTAGAGGTTTGCCTGTCATTGTTTTAACAGGGAGTATAGACGATGATTTGCAAAAAGAAATGGTAGGTAAAAATATAGTAGATTATGTCTATAAAGGTAATATTGAAGATGTGAATTATATATTTTCATTAATATCTAGATTATCTAAAAATAGAGATATTAAACTTATGCTTGTGGATGACTCTATGGTCGTGAGAAATGAAGTTAAAAAGATACTTCATAACCAGATGTTTAATGTTTTGGTAGCAGCTCATGGTGAAGAGGCTCTAAATTATCTTGAAAACAATAAAGATATAAAATTAGTTTTGACAGATTTTAATATGCCAGTTATTGATGGAGTTGAATTGACCAAGACGATAAGAGAAACATTTGACAAAAATGAAATGATAATTATAGCCATGACGGGCAACAATGAGCCTATGATATCTGCAAAATTTTTAAAAATCGGAGCCAATGATTTTATCAAAAAGCCTTTCGGAAAAGAAGAGTTGATTTGTAGGATAAATAATGCACTTGATTTTAACGAGCAGTTGAAAAAAATGAGCAATATGGCGCATAATGATTTTCTGACAAAAGTTTATAACAGAAGATACTTTTTCCAAGAAATAGTAAAATTTTATCAAGATAAATCTTCTTTTGCAGTATCTATGATTGATATCGATAATTTTAAAAAGATAAATGATAAATACGGACATGATATTGGAGATAGCGTTTTGGTTTCTCTTGCAAATATTTTGAGGGAAAATACAAAGGGTTCGGATTTAGTAGCAAGATTTGGTGGAGAGGAATTTTGTATTGCTCTGAGAAATATAGACAAGAAGCAGGCAGTAGGTTTTTTTGCAAAATTACGAAAAATTATATCTAATCTTAACATACAAACCAAAAAAGGGAAAATTAATATAACAGTATCCATCGGTCTTAGCTTTAGTGGTGAGAAAAAAAATATTGATATGCTTTTAAAAGAGGCTGATGAAGCACTATACAGAGCAAAAAATTTAGGTAAAAATAGAGTGGAGATAGTATGATAATAGACACACATACACATTTGGACGACAAAAGTTATTTTGAAGATTTAGATGAGGTTATAAAAAGAGCAAATGATGGAGGAGTTAAGGGTTTTTTGATTCCCGGAGCCGATATAAATGATTTGCCAAGAGCGAGAGAGATTGCTTATAGGTATCCAAATGTCTTTTTTGCAGCAGGAGTACATCCATACAATATAGACGGATATGACGAAAAAATCTTAAAAGCTTATTTGAAAGATGAGAGATGCATAGCTGTAGGTGAGTGTGGACTTGACTATTTTAGATTGCCAGATTATAAAAAAGAGAAAGAAGAAAACAAAAAGAGGCAAAAAGATATATTTGCAAAGCAGATAAGGTTGGCTATAGAAGTAAATAAGCCACTTATCATTCATATCAGAGATGCAAATGAAGACAGTAAAAATGTATTGCTTGAAAATGGTGCTGATATTGTTGGTGGAGTTTTGCATTGCTATAACGCTTCAAGGCATTTGCTAGATTTAAGTGAAAAAGGATTTTATTTTGGTATCGGTGGAGTTTTAACATTTAAAAATGCCAAAAATTGGTAGAAATTTTGCCGGATATTCCACGGGATAAAATTATCATAGAAACGGATTCGCCGTATTTGACACCACATCCTCACAGAGGAGGAAGAAACGAACCCTTTTACACAACTTTTGTAGCTACAAAAATAGCGGAAATTTTAAATTTGAGTGAAAAAGAAGTAGAAGAATTGACAACAAATAACGCAAAAAGACTTTTTAAAGCATTAGAAAGTGTAAATTAGATAAAATGAAAGCTATTTTAAAAAAAGGAGCATGATGATAAAGATTTTATTAATTTTAATTTTATTTTTTAAAAGTGGATATGCTTTTTTAATCACACAAAATAATTATAAAGAACAAGTACTGGTTTTAAAAAAGTTTGATATTGATTCAAGTTTTCTAAGAGATATGCAACTAATATCTATGAAAGAAAACATAAATAGGTATAAGACAAAACATTTTCTAAGAGTTTTGTCAGATGGAAATAGATTTGTTCCTTATTTGAGAAAGCTTATTAATGAATCTAATATTCCCGAAGCGTTTTTGTATATGGCTATGGCTGAATCAAACTTTACACCAGATGCGTATTCAAAATCAAGAGCCTCGGGAATGTGGCAGTTTATGCCTTATACTGCTAAGAAATTTGGCTTAAAGATTAATAGTTATTTGGACGAAAGAAGAGATCCTGTAAAATCAACTATTGCTGCTATCAAATATCTAAAATACTTACATAAAATATTTGGAAAGTGGTATTTGGCGGCACTTGCATATAACTGTGGCGAGGGCAGAGTTTTGAGAGCTATAAAAAAAGCCAAGACTGATAATCTCGAAATTTTACTTAACCCAAATAAAAAATATCTTCCTCACGAAAGCAGGATGTATATTAGAAAAATACTTATGATGCAAAATATGGCAAATAACCCAGATTTTATTTTAGAAAATAATTCAGGTTATCTTTTAAACCAAGGCTCCGCCGAAACATTTTCGAAAGTTTTTGTAAAGCAAGGAACTTCTCTAAGTAGCATAGCTTCTAGTATCGGAATTTCTTTAAAAGAGTTAAAAATCTATAATCCACAGCTAAAATACTACTTTGTACCGCCTAAAATCGGTAAATATACTATTTATATTCCATATGGAAAGCAAATGGCTTTTAAACAAAATTTTAAGCCTAAAAAATCAATTGGTAGGTTTTATGTGTATAGGGTTAAAAGAGGAGATTCTTTACATAAGATAGGCAGAAGATATGGAATTAGTTATAGAGTGCTAAGAGAATACAACCATTTAAAAACAAATCGCTTGCATATTAGACAGTCTTTGATAATACCATCATTAAGACCTGTAATGATTAGTTATATTATAAAAAAAGGCGACGCAATAGGCAAAATATCGAGAAAATTTAAAGTAGCAATGAATAAAATAATCAAAATAAACCATAAAAAAAACTCAATGATTAAAATAGGTGAAAAGCTTGTTATACCACAGATTGATTAGATATGGCTTTGCATTTTTATTGGCTATAGTATTTATTGGATGCAGTAGCCGTCAATACAATAATTATCCTAGATACAAAACAAATTTTTCACCACCTAAAAATGTTAGAATAAATAATTCCAACAGTATGCATAAAGCTACGATGAGACCATACACGGTAGGAGGTAAAACATATTATCCAACGACTGTGAGGATTGGAGATACGGTTAGTGGAATTGCTAGTTGGTATGGTAGAGATTTTCACGGAAAAAGAACTTCAAATGGTGAATATTATAATATGTACGATATGACAGCGGCAAATAAAACTTTACCCATGAATACGATGGTAAAAGTAACAAACCTAAATAACTCAAAAAGCGCCATTGTTAGAATTAATGATAGAGGTCCATTTGTAAAAACAAGAATTATCGATTTATCATATGCTGCTGCTTCAAGATTAGGTGTGTTGTCACATGGTACAGCACCTGTCAGATTGGAAGTGATTGGTTTTAATGGAGTAATAAATCGCGACAAAACCAAGGTTAAAAGTGTAAGTATGAGTAATTATTTGGTTCAGATAGGAGCATTTAGAAGACAATCAGGTGCAAATAGATATGCTAGTCGATATTCAAAAGTACTTTCAAGATATAAATCCGTTGTTAAGAGATATATGTTAGACAATTACCCAATTTACAGGGTTTATTTAAGTGGTTTTAAGAGCGAAAATGAAGCAAGAGATTTCATAGCAAAAGGTATGTTTAGAGGTTCATTTATTGTTGGAAATTAAGGAAAAATTATGACAAAAGAGTTAAAAAGAGTAACAAAAGAGACAGATGTAAAAGTAAAAGTAAATTTAAGAGGTACGGGTATTTCAAGCATTAATACAGGTATTGGTTTTTTTGACCATATGTTAGAAGCTTTTTCAAAACATTCTTTTGTAGATTTGGAAGTTACATGCAAGGGTGATTTACATGTGGACTATCATCATAGTGTTGAGGATATTGGTATTGTTTTAGGGCTTGTTTTGAAAGATTTGATATATCCTATACAAAATGTTGAAAGATACTCAAACAGTGTTATAGTTATGGACGAAGCTGCGGTAGAATGTGATATGGATTTGAGCAATCGGGCTTTTCTTATTTATGATTTGGATATTGATGGAAAGATTGGTAGCTTTGATGTTGAGCTTTGTGAAGAGTTTTTTAGAGCAGTTGCCGTAAATGCCGGTATTAGCATGCACATTGTTAAGAGAAGAGGTAAAAACAAACATCATCTTGTTGAAGCAGCCTTTAAGTCGTTTGCTGTAAGTTTGAGAAGAGCACTTGCTATCAACGAGAGAGCAGGAGTGCCTAGTACAAAAGGCATCTTGTAATGATTAAATTATTAGTTTTTGATGTGGATGGGTGTATGACAAATGTTGCTATAACATACTCGAATGATGGGAATGAATATAAATCGTTTAATGTAAAAGATGGATTGGCAATTGTGTCTTGGATGAAGATGGGAGGGAAGAGTGCAATTATCACAGGGAGAGAGTCTAAGATAGTTGAAAAAAGAGCAAACGAATTAGGAATATCATATTTTTTTCAAAAAGTTACTAAAAAAATTGAAAAACTAGATGATATTTTAAAAAAAGAAGAATTAAATTATTCAAATGTTGCGGTTATCGGCGATGATTTAAATGATTATGAGATGCTAAAATGTGCAGGTTGGTCATTTGTTCCAAACGATGGAAGTCATTTTGTAAAAGAAATAGCCGATACAATTTTGGATGCAAAAGGTGGAGATGGTGCAATCAGAGAAATGATAGAAAAAATTTTAAAAAAAGAAAACAGAATTGAGGAGCTTGTAAAGCTTTGGCTGTAAAATTACTAAAATATTTTTTAATTTTTTTTGTATTAATTATGATTTTTTTATTAACAAAAAATCCATATTCGCTAAAGTATAACGCCCTTGGCGAAAAGCAGCCTGATGTCGAACTCTATGATGTAAAAAGTTATAATATTTTAGAAAATGGCGTTTCTAGTATTTTATTGGCAAATAAAGTAGAAAGATATAAGAATTATGACAAATTGTATATAATCAAGGCTCTGCATAAAAGCGCACTGAATTTAATTAATAATCTAAAAGCTGATCAAGGTTTGCTTTCTAAAAATATTTTGTATCTTGATAAAAATGTCAAATACACAAGAAGCGATAATTTGGCCCTAAATACGGATAGTTTGAAATATGATTTAAAAAATAAAGTATTAAGTAGTAGAAATTCTTTTGTACTCACTAAAGAAAATATTACAACTTATGGCAAATCATTTATTTATGATATGCAAAAAGGTATAATAAAAGCCGATAAGGTTAAAACAATTATAAGGATGGATAAGTAATTGAAGTATTTCATATTTTTTTTAACACTAACTATACTAAGCGCAAGTGAAGTTGTAATTACTGCAGATAAATTTTCAGCAGATGAAACAAAGGGTAT
Organism: Campylobacterales bacterium; assembly: GCA_024280575.1. Classification (GTDB taxonomy): domain Bacteria; phylum Campylobacterota; class Campylobacteria; order Campylobacterales; family Sulfurospirillaceae; genus JAADIZ01. Next base: position 44,694 of record JAJRPV010000024.1, on the reverse strand, counting down.
CTCTATTTTTACAGGAAATGTGCATATTGTAAAAGGGAAAGATGATTTAAAAGCAGACAAAGTTGTTGTAAATTTTGATAAGAAAAAACAGCCAACTTTATACACTGCTTCTGGTCATGCAAAGGCAAAATTAACCATGAAAGGCAAGAGATATTTTGCAAAAGGAAATACCCTTATATATAATCCCCTTACTTTAAAATATATCATAGAGAAAAATGCCTTTTTGCAAGAATTGGACAGTGACAAAAAAATATACGGTGAGAATATTAGAGTGGATCAGGCAAGGGGTTATTATGAGGTTGATGGGAAGAAAAACAAACCGGTAAAATTTATATTTCAGATTCAGGATAAAAAGAAGTGATAAAAATCACAGAATCTGAGTTTCTGACTTCAGCACAGGGGATAGAAGATTCTCTTCCTGATGGGATAAGCGAAGTAGTATTTTTAGGAAGGAGCAATGTTGGAAAAAGTTCAATTATAAATGCATTGGTAAATAGAAAAGGTTTGGCTAAAAGTTCATCAACTCCGGGAAAAACGAGGTTAATCAATTTCTTTTCTGTAAAATTTATGAAAGAAAAACAAATATATATAGCTAGATTTGTTGATTTACCTGGGTTTGGATATGCAAAAGTTTCAAAATCTATTAAAAATGAGTGGCAAAAAAATCTTAATAATTTCTTAAGTAAAAGAAATTCTATAAGACTTTTTATTCATTTAGTAGATTCTAGACACAGGGAATTGGAGATAGATAAGAGTGTGGATGAGTATATTAAAAATCTTTTGCGGGCTGACCAAAAACTACTTCATGTTTTTACAAAAGCAGACAAATTAAATCAAAAAGAAAAAAGTGCATTAAGAAAAGATTTTCCATGTGCCTTACTTGCTTCAAGCAGTAAAAAAAATGGAATTGATAAAGTTCTCTCATCTATTTTTGATTCTCTTTTTAAAGAGGTCTCGTAGTGATAAAATATATCCAAGCGACTCTAAAAGATATAAAACAGATGCAGAAATTAGTTGAACCTGAAGTGAAAAGTGGCATTATATTGGAGAGAAATAATGACGAAATAGCAACAAATATTAGATCATATATACTAGCGAAGCTTGACGAGCAGTTGGTAGGATTTGGAGCCTTGCATTTTCACACAGACAAACTTGGAGAAATCAGAAGTCTTGTTGTGTCGCCAGAGGCAAGAGGCCAAGGGATAGGAAAAAATATAGTTAAGAAAAATATAGAAGAAGCCAAAAGACTAGGAGCTGAACAAATTTTTACTCTTACTTATAAAAAGGAATTTTTTGAATCTCTTGATTTTAAAGAAATAGCAAAAGAAGAGTTGCCCGCAAATAAAATTTGGGCAGACTGTATAAAATGTAAATTTTTCCCTATATGCGACGAAATAGCACTTATCCGAATTATATAAAATTATCTCTATTTGCACTTTTTTTAGTGTTTCTTCAGATTTTTTCAAATACTTTTTTATTTATGCCGACATTTGTCGGTGTTTTTTTTACTTATATTATTATAAATATAGGAAAAGAAGAAAAATTTCCTTATATAGTTCTTTGTTTTTTATATCTAAGTTTTTATGAATTAAATAAAGGCTTTTTTCTATTTTCTTATGTTGTTTTATTTATTATATATTATTATCTTTTTGATGAGAGAATAAGAAATAATTTTAAATGTAAAAATTGCATCATTTTTTTATATATTATCGTAGCTTACATTGGCTATTTTTTTATTAACTCCCTTTTTGCATATATTTTAAATAAACAATTTCCTAGTTTTTCATTTGAATATATATATTATATTGCATTTGATTTCATTGTGAGTATATTCATTTTTAGGGGCAGACTTGAAAATTAAAATTGCTTTAGTTTTATTTTCTTCAATATGGATTATTTTACTTGCAAAAGTATATTATATCAGTATAAAATCAAATGTATATTATGATGGTTTAGCAAGGCAAAATGCAATAAAAACTGAAGAGTTAGCACCTCTTCGTGGTTCAATTTCAGATATTAACGGCAAACCGTTAGCAGTAAATAAGTTAGGATTTTCCATCGGAATTACTCCAGGTTTAAGTTCTAAAAAAAATCTAAATAAACTGGAAAAAGAATTATATTTTTTAAAATCACTATTTCCTTTAATTAAAATTGATAAACTAAAAAAATCTTACTTAAAACAGGACTCACCATATGCACATCAATATGTGAGAGTTATTGATTTTATGTCATATGATAATATTATAAAAGAGTTTACAAAATTATCTTTGGATAAAAATCTACAAATAAAGATTTCATCTAAAAGATACTATCCAAATGGTGATTTGGCTTCACATTTGATAGGGTATGTCGGTAAATCAAATTTAAAAGAGATGGAAAAAGACAATATTTCAAAACTTACAGAGTATATTGGTAAAACAGGTGTAGAGAAGTATTATAATAAGGTACTTGAAGGAGAAAAAGGAATTAAAAAAGTTAAAGTAACGGCATTTAACAAAGAAATACAAACTATTAGTAAAAAATTACCGACTAGTAAAAATATTACATTAACTATCGATATTAGACTTCAAAAATATATCTCTGATCTTTTTAAAGGTAAAAGTGGTTCTATTATTGTTATGAATGTAAAAAATGGAAAAATCTTGGCAGCAGGAAGTTTTCCTGAATATAATTTAAATAACTTTGTGAGCGGAATAAGTGAAAAAGAGTGGAAAACTTTATCTAGTGATTTCAACCACCCCTTTACAAATAAAATTACCAAAGGACTTTATCCACCGGGCTCCACTATAAAAATGGGAGTTGCGCTTGCTTTTTTGAGATCAGGCTTAATTACACCTCAAACAACTATTTTTGACAGTGGAAGTATAACGCTTGGAAAAAGAAAGTTTAGATGCTGGAAAAAAGGGGGGCACGGATATGTTAATATGGAAAAAGCTATTAGAGAGAGTTGTGATGTGTATTTTTACGATGGAGCATTAAAGGTTGGGATTGAAAGAATTTCGCCTACTCTTAAAGACTTAGGTTTTGGGGAAAAAACAGGAGTAGATCTTCCAAATGAATTTATCGGAACAGTTCCGGGGAAAAAATGGAAAATGAATAAATATAACCAACCTTGGTATAGAGGAGAGACACTCATTACTTCTATTGGTCAAGGTTATTTTTTAGTGACACCAATACAAATCGCAAGATATACCGCACTTTTGGCTACCGGTTTTGGAATTACACCACATTTGATAGGCAGTGTTGATGGAACTAAAGTAAATTTTGGAAAAGATACTACTATTTTTTCCAAAAATGACAAGTTTTACCTAAGGAAAATTAGAAAATACATGTATGAAGTAACTCATGCATTGCACGGAACTGCCACTAGTCATATTCATACAAAAGTCCAAATTGCTGGGAAAACAGGTACGGCTCAAGTTGTAGGTATTCCCCAAGGCGATAAAAAAAGAATGAAGGAAAATGAGTTAAAATATTTTAAAAGGTCACATGCCTGGCTTACAACTTATGGTCCATATAAAAATCCACAATTCGTTGTAACCGCCATTGTGGAACATGGTGGGCATGGTGGATCGGCAGCTGGAGAAATAATTTCAAAAATTTATGACAAACTTTTAGAACTAGGATATATTAAGACAGTATCATCCAAATGAATGACTAATCATAAGAACAATTATGCTAAGAAGTATGATTCCAGCAGGTTTACTGTATAGTTTGGTAGCCGTCAAATAAATTAATATTATAGAAGATGCAAACATACACGCAATATCAAATCCATTTTTTATTAAATTTACACTCAGAGGATTGACTATAGCCGCGGAGCCAAGAACCACCGCAAAATTTGCTACATTGCTACCTATTATATTTCCTATTGCCATATCCGCATTATTTTTTCGTACAGCAACTATGCTTACTATAAGTTCTGGCAAACTAGTTCCAAAAGCAATCAAAAATAGAGCTATAACCCACTCGCTAATGCCAAACTCCAAAGCAATTTTTGAAGCACTTTGTATTGTGTATTGAGCACCTAAGATGACAAAAACAAAACCTAATATTAGAAAAAAAGAAGTTTTAATCCAGTCAAATTTTTCTTTAAATGCTTCTTCATCTATCCCATCTTCAAAAAGTTTTCTATCATAATTTAAAAATAATAAATAAGCAAGCATTAAAAATATAAAAATAAGTCCATCTAATCTACTAATTACTCCATCATATGCCATTAGTAAAAATAAAACAGGAGGAGCTATGATCCAAATACTATCATTTTTAAAATTATCTCTTTTTGGGTTTAGATTTTTTGCTATTAAAAATATAAAACCCAGCACCAAAGAAATATTAAAAGTAACACTTCCTATGATATTTGCAACCGCCATATCGGATTTGCCTTGCCAACTTGCGGTAACTGATGCCGCCATTTCCGGCAAACTAGTTCCAAGTGCAATAATTGTTGCACCTATTATAAATGAAGGTATTTTAAAATGCAGAGCAATTTTTTCTGATTGAAAGACTATATGATTAGCACCATATACCAAAGAAGCCATAGATATGACAAAAATTATATAGTCCATTTATTTCTCTATCCTTACAATTAAACTTTTTGGAAGATGATATTCTTTTATGATCTCTTCCTCTTTCTTTCTCATTTCCCCATTGTCATTTTCGTGATCATAGCCAAGTAGGTGAAGTAAGCCGTGAACAAAAAGTAGTGCTATTTCTTCTTCTGGTGTATGTTTCAATTTATTTGATACTTTAATGACACTATCTTTGTTTATAACAATACTGCCAAGAGGAGTGTGAGCTATCTCTTCAAGAGGGAAACTCAACACATCTGTGGTGCTGTTAATACCTCTTGACTTAAAATTTAACTTCTTCATATTTTCATCGTTTGTTATTATTAACTCTATGTCTTTATGTGAAAAATTTTTAGCAATTTTTTCTATTAAATCTTTTTTAAAATTAAAATTTTCATCGTTTTGTATTATAATCATTGAAACAAGCTCCTTGTGTTCTCTTCTTTTGTCTTAAACATCTTTTCATAATTATTTTTTTTGCCAAAAACTAAAATATATCTATGCTCTTTTTTTGCTAAATCTTTTACCTCTTCATCACAACTAAGTAAAAAAACATTTTTATGATGTAAAAAATAATTCTTATATATTTTTGGCACACATATTATAAAATTATTAGTAAAATTAGACAAATAGTTAATCTCTGAATCTAGGTTTTCTTTGTTGTTTTCAAAAATGATTACTTTTTCACCTTGACCAAATTCTTTTTTATAAAGAGCGTAATTTACAAATATAGGAGAAAAATGTCTATTAAGATGAAGTTTTTGCACATTAAATTCTATATTTTTATCTTCAAAATAGGCAATAATTGCACAAAGTCTTTTTGCAAAGATATTTGGAATTTTGATATCATGAAAAAATCGATTATTGCAAATAAAAGAAGTATAAAATGGACTTCGTGTTTCAAACATTTCAAGGGAATATGTGCAATCAATTTTATGGCAATAAGGGTCCAAGCTAAATGCTAGTCTTTCATCACTACAGGTAAACTTTATATTTTCTCCGGAGGCTATGATTGCAATAAGTGTTTTGTAAACATTTGAAAAGAGTTTAGTAAACTCTAAATTCTTTGTTGTACCTTGTATAATTTCTTGTGATATATCATCCACAAAAAGTATTTTACCATTTTTTTTGCTAAATTCATATCTTGCCAATTTTACACATGCAAGCCTAAGTGAGTCAACTTCAATCCAAGCAATTTCTTTATCTGTGATATTTGAAATTTCTTCAGAAAGCACAGCAAATGCACCATTTTCTACTGCTTTTCTTTGGTTATGCAAAGAATTATCAATATCTAAAAATAGATCCCCTCTTTTGATTTTGTTAGAGTCTATTTTTCTTGACTCAATTTGATCAATGGATGGAAAGTTTTGCAAAAGACCATCGGTAATACGAATTATATCTTCAATTCTCATCCAACAGAAGAACCATTTTGTCTATTTTTTTCAGGTCTCACAAGAGACAATCCATTTTCATCTTTTGCTGCTAAAAGCATACCTTCACTAACTAATCCCATAATTTTTGCAGGTTTTAGATTTGCTACTACACAAATTTGTGTATTTACTAAAGATTCTGGATTGTAATACTCTTTGATACCAGCAACTATTTGTCTTGGTTTTTCATCCCCTAAATCAACTTGCAATCTTAGTAATTTTTTACTTTTTGGAACTTCTTCTGCTTCAATAATTGTACCTATTCTTAATTTTGTTTGAAAAAATTGATCTATTGTGATTAATGAATCTACTTCTACCTTTTCATTTTTTTCATTTTTTATACTTGGTTCTGGAGTTACTAAAAGTTCAGCTTCAATTTTTGGAAAAAGAGGAGGAACTTTTTGAATGATAAAATCATCAAGTAAATCATTATCTTCTATAAATCTAATATAGGAATTATTGGAAATATCAAAATTAAGAGTCTCTGCTATTTTTGAAGTAGTTTTTGGCATAATAGGGTGTAAAAGAATTGAGACTTTTGCTAAAATATTTGCTACCATAGCAACTGTTGCAAGTGCAAAATCTTTTTCATTATTTTTTATTTTAACCCAAGGTTCATAAATTGTTATGGATTGATTGGCAATCGTCAATGCTTTCCAAAGTTCTTCCAAAAATCTATTGGTTTGCAATTCGTTTAAGTTGGTTTCTGCCATCTTGAGATGTTCTATGGCTGTTAGTAACTCTTTTTTATGGTATGATAAAACATCTTTTGAGGATATTGAAAAATTACTATATTTACTACTCATCCCTATGATTCTATTTAGCAGATTTCCTAGCTCATTACTTAAATCAGAGTTTATTCTGTCTATCAAAGCTTTTTGTGAAAAATCTCCATCTTGACCAAAAGGAACTTCTCTAAGTAGAAAGTATCTGAAGTTTTCCAAACCATAAGCATCTGCTACTTCTTTTGGATCTACAACATTTCCTTTTGATTTGCTCATCTTTTCACCGTTTCTTGTCCACCACCCATGTGCTGCTACATGTTTAGGCAAAGGAAGTCCTAAACTCATCAGAAATGCAGGCCAATAAATTGCATGAAAACGAAGTATGTCTTTACCAACAAGTTGTACGGTTGCTGGCCAATATTTCATATTTTTTTCATCAGTCCCGTATCCGAGAGCTGTGATATAATTTAAAAGTGCATCAAGCCAAACATACATAACATGCTTATTGTCATTCATTTTTGGAGGCAATTTAATACCCCAATCAAAACTTGTTCTTGTGATAGATAAATCTCTCAGCCCTTGCTTGACAAAACTGATAACTTCGTTCTTTTTACCTTTTGGTAAAACACATTTTTCATCATCGTTGTACCAATTTAAAAGTTTTTCTTGGTAATTAGATAATCTAAAAAAGTAGCTTTCTTCCTTGACAACTCTAGTTTCTTTTCCGCAATCGGGACAAAGATTTTCATCTATTAGTTGAATATCAGTAAAAAATGTTTCACAACTTACGCAATAATGACCCTCGTATGAGCCTTTATATATATCTCCATTATCAAACATAACCTCAAAAGCTTTTTGTACGCCTAGTTTATGTTCTGCATCTGTAGTCCTGATGAATTTATCATAACTTATATCGAACTCATCCCAAAGAGATTTAAACTTGCCACTTATTTCATCTGCATACTCTGAAGGAGTTCTATTCCTTGATTTAGCAGCTTCTTCAATTTTTTGACCATGTTCATCGGTGCCTGTTAGAAAAAAAGTATCATATCCTTTTAATCTATAATATCTTGCCATAGTATCAGCTATGATGGTTGTGTAAGCGTGACCAATATGCGGAATATCATTTACATAATATATCGGAGTGGTTACAAAAGCTTTTTTTGGTGACATTTTTATCCTTTAAAATTCAAATCCGCCGCTTTGTCCCTTAGACATACTATTATAAACGGCATCTATATATCTTTTTCTAATTTCACAATGAAATAGTTTTTCGCAATTAAAACAACTTTTCAATTGTAAATTTTGTTGGCACTCTTCCAAATCTTGTTTGGTTTGTGATAATTTCTCTTTGTACTTTTCAATTTCTTTATTCATTGTATTTCAAAACAGTTTCTATCTCTTTTTCTGAACCAAAAAAACAAGGTGTGGTATCATGTGGATGAGATGGAGTTAAATCCAATAGTCTTCTTTTTCCATCAATTGCTTTGCCCCCGGCTTTTTCATATATAAAGGCAAAAGGAAATACTTCAAATACCATCCTAAGTTTCCCTTTTGGACGATCGCTTGTACTAGGATATGAAAATAATCCTCCACCTTTTAAAAGTATTTGATGAAGATCAGGAACCATTCCCCCCGAGTACCTTAGTCTATGCCCCATAGAATATATCTCTTCAATCATCTTTTTATGCTCATCAGACCAATTACTATGAGTTCCTCCAGTTGCATTTATAAGCCCGCTTTGTTTTAATTCTAAACTTTTAATAAAAGCAAATTCATTATTTTCATTTAACTTATACATCCCTACATCTTCGTAAGCAGTGACCATTTGAGTCACAGGGCCATAAATAACATATACAGCCGCTACAAGATGCCTGCCGTCATATCCACCTTTATAAATGCCAAATATAGAGCCAACACTAAAATTTACATCTAACAGACTTGAGCCATCAAGTGGGTCATAGCCGACCATGTATTTCCCGTGTTCATAAATAGGTGTTTTTTCTTCTTTTTCTTCGCTGATTATCTCTTTTACACTACTAATTTTTCTAAATTCTTCTTCTATCACCAAATCAGTTTTTATGTCAAGTTTGAGTTGTGTGTCTCCTGTAGCATTTATATTTTGTGAATAGCCACTATCTTCGTTTTCTATAAGCCATTTTATTCTTACGGCTGATTTTTTTATAGCGTCAAAAATTTCTACCATTTTAAATCCTTACCTAATTTTTTTGGAATTTTTCAATATCCATTCTATTATATAATTAGTATCGTTTAAATCTAACACATCTAAATTATCCGGAATCTTATATTTTGTTATATCAATACTGTCATCAATCGCTATTGCATTTGAATACTCAAAATAACTTTCATCGATCTTATTTCTAAAAATGGAAATCCTAGGAAGAGGAAGAGTTTTTAAGCCTTCTACAATCAAAAGATCAAAATCGCCAAAAACCCTTATGATTTCATCTAAATCTTTTCTTTTTTGAGAGAAAAAAGTAGTTCTTGTTGGACTTGCTACTATAACTTCAGCTCCTGTTTGTTCAAATTTCCAACTATCTTTACCTTTTTGGTCAAAGGTAGCTTTGTCACCGGGATCATGCTTGACGATAGCTATTTGATAAGTATCTTTTAAAAAGTTAGATACCTTTACTATCAATGAAGTTTTACCACTATTTGAAGGACCGCTGAATGCTACTGCCAAATTTTTCATAATTTAATCCATTTTTTATAAGTTATCGGGATTATATCCAAAATTAGTTTAGTTTTTAATGAGTTTGTTTGGAAAAAGAGCTTATAATTTTGCAATACAAAATATGGAGCTACCTAGTGAAAAATCTTTTGTTGATTCTGGTTTTATTTTTAACAGCTTGTTCTTATAAGCATGATTCTTTATATACGGGTTCGAAACAAACAACAGAGCAAAGTGTTGCAAATACGAAAAAAACTCAGATTTTGGAAAATGGAAAAATAAGAATTTTTGTAACCGTTACATATTTGAATTCTCTCAAAAATCAAAAAATAGTTGATAAAGATAAAGAACAGTTTGTAATTGGATTCCATTTTGTAAATTTTTCTACACAAAAAACCAAAATAGATTTAAACAAAGGTGATATACATTTTAATATTGAAGACAGTACCCGTTTATTAAGTGTGAAGAAGTTAAAGTCAAATAGTAAAATATTGCAAATTATCCCAGCATCAAATCCTTGGAGCCAATACTTTTTGGTTGAAACCAGAAAGATAGATAAAAATAATATATCGTTTAGTTTTAAAGTAAAATCATACCCAAAAAAATCTTTTATTTTCGAAAAAGATTTTTAGTTTAAAAACTCTATCGCTTCACTTACGGCATCCTTGTTTCCAATAATAAGAGGTGTTCGTTGATGTATAGATGTTGGTTTGATTTCCAATATATCTTCCCCTTCATCAGTAACAGCTTTACCTCCGGCTTGTTGTATTAAAAAAGCAAGTGGCGCAGCTTCGTAGAGCAATCTTAGTTTTCCTTGTTTTTTTGATGGATCTTTTTTATCTTTAGGATATAAAAATATTCCTCCACTTATGAGATTTCTATGAAAATCTGCTACTAATGATCCAATATATCTAGAAGAAATTTCTCTGTCTTTTATATGGTCAATGTAGTTTTTCATATTTTCATTCCAGTATTTGTGGTTTCCTTCATTAATACTCAAATATTTGCAAGTTTTTGGTATTTTAATATTTTTATGTGAGAGATAAAATTCACCGACACTTGGATCTAGTGTGAAGCCGTTTACTCCATGTCCTGTTGAAAATACCATCATTGTACTAGAGCCATACAATATATATCCAGCAGCTACTTGTTCGCTTCCTTTTTGCAAGAAATCTTCAGCAGTTCCTGGTATATCATAAGATGAAACTTCTGAACTAGAGGTGATGCGCCTGGGTATAGAAAAAATCGTTCCAATGCTGACATTGACATCTATATTGGATGAGCCATCAAGTGGGTCAAAAGCAAGAGTATATTTACCACTATAACCTTTTCTTACAGGTATTATATTGTCTTCTTCTTCAGAAACCATAGCACATACATATCCGCAGCTTTCCATGCGCTTTTTGATTGTATTGTTTGTTAGTTCATCTAGATTTTGAACCTCTTCCCCTTGTACATTTTTTTTGCCAGATTGTCCTAAAATATCAGCAAGTCCAGCTTTATTAACTTCAGCATTTATAGTTTTCGCTGCTACTATAAGTTCATTTAGTAAACCAGTCAAATCTCCCTTGGCTTCGGGGAACATATGTTGTAGATCCATAATATATCTGCTAACGGTGATACCTAAAGATTTTTTAACCATTTTGTCGCCTCCAAGTTATTTTTTTTATTCTATCACATTTTGGCAATTAATTTGCTAAGAGTTATTTTTTTTCCAAAAAGTTGCATATAGATTATATAATTTGCCAATACTTTTTTACCATATTTTCTACTCTCAGGATAGCTTATGAGTTCCATGCTCAAATATGGTTCATATTTACCTTTTTTAAAGAATTTTCCAGATTTTAAAAGTCTTCTGACATACCCTATGCCACCATTATATGCGTAAGCAATAAAAAGGGGATTTTTAAGATGACGACTAAGGTAATTAAGATGTGAATTTGCAAAACTGTATGCAACTTTGGGTTTAAACATATCATCTAAATCAAAGTTTTTCAATTTTTTTTGTTTAGCTGTGGCACGGGCTAAAAAAGGCATGAATTGCATCATTCCTAGTGCATAGGATGTAGAGATGGAAGCTGGTATAAATCTACTCTCTTGTCTTGCTATCGCCAAAATAAGAGAAATTCTTTTTTGCTTATAGTTCTCTAATAAATCATAAAAAGGCATTGGAAAATAGTGTTTTTTGTACTTTTCTGCTCGTTCTTTTATAAAGGTATATTGTCCAATAGTGTTTGAGTGTTTAAATTTTTTTGATATTTCTTCTAGCGCGCTTGAATTTTTATCTTTTATCTTATGCAGTAAACTTCCCCATAAAAAAGGATTTTCAATATCATAATTAATTTTTTTGTTTCTAATTTGTGGTGAAATTATATTATCAAATTTTGTTGAGTATTTTTCATTTGCAAATATTGTATAAATATTTATGTCAAAACTCGATTTAAGACTTTTTAAAAAATTCTCATCTGTACTAGCCAAGTATTCCCAAAATAAAATTTTATCTTTGTCAAATCTATAGTAAGCTTTATTAAAGGCTTTATTAAAATATTTTAAAGCCAAATCTTTTTTATTGAATTCTAAAGCATTAAGCCCCAAAAAGAAAAGCGATTTGCTTGTTAAATTTGAAGTTGCATCGATATTTAAAATAGATTTTTGCAAGTTCTTAAGTTCTCTTTGTGTTAATATGATTTCTATACTTTTGTTAAATCCATAAATAGTTGATAACTGGTTTATGTTGTTCTTTGAGATAAGTTTGTTAAATAATTTTTTTCTGTTAATTGAACCAATATGATTAAAAATTTTTATAAAAATATTTTTATCTTTTAGTGCGGAACTAAAAATATCTGAAGAAGTTGATATTTTTAAAATGCTATTTAAATCTTTATAATTTGCTAGATTGGTATTTAATTTTTTTAATGTATTTTTATCTAAAGAAAATATATCATATATGCTAAGTCCAATAGCGATACATTCAGAGTCTTTCTTCAGAAGTTGTGCTGTATTTAATCTTAGGCATTTTGAAACTTTTTTAAACCCAGGATCATTCATCTTTTTTGCAAAAGAATAGAAGAGTTTTCTATTAATTCTTTTTGCCTGCACGAAAAGCTTTTTAGCCTGATCAGAACTTATATTTTTTTCATTTAAATATCTATATATATAGTAATCTTTTGCTATGCTTTTTGGTAATTTCTTAAAATCTTCCATGTTCTTTGGAATCTGTGCAAACAGAATCTGCACACAAAAAATACCAAGTAAGACTACTTTATTAAGTAGATAATTTTTAAACACCATTTGCTAAAGAAAACAGCAATTTTACTGCAAAAAGATCTAAAAATTGAAGAGCTAATATAATGATAATAGGCGCCAAATCAATTCCTCCTATCACAGTCGGCACATATCTTCGTATAAAGGCATAAACAGGTTCTGTTAGTCTATTTAATACTTGAATAATAGGATTATAGGGATCAGGTCTAACCCAGGTTATTAGAGCTGCGATTATTACAACCCAAATATAAATATTGATAACCATATGTAAGATTTGAGCTATTGCTTCTATCAGTGTTGAAAAAACTATCATTTCGTAATCTCCTTTAAATGTGTATTATCTCTAAAATATCCTTGTAAGAATATTTAAAACTTTACTCCAGAGCGATACTTTTGTTTTTTTTGGCTTAGTGATATTGCTAGTTTTACTGACACTCCCGGTTTTGTTGATAAGCCAATCTAAATGCCTGTTAGCATTTTTTAAATTTAAAGGTTCAAAATTATTTTGCATCTAGGATTCTTTCTATCTCTTTCATGGCATTTTGGTTTTTAAGTGAAAATTTGATCTCTATTCTTCTTGAAGCATCCTTGTTTTCTTTTCCATCTTTATCGTAAATTGGATCAAGATAAGATCTTCCGCTTGCTATCATGAGAGGTTTAATATGGTGTGTTTTAACAAAATCAAGACTTAAAAGATAATTCATAACCTCATAAGCTCTTTTTTGAGAAAGCTCGAGATTATATAAAAAACCGCCGTCACTGTCGGTATGTCCTTCAATGATAATTTTATCTATATGATCTTTGATGTCTTTGTTGCCCATCAAAGCACCAACATATTCAATAAAAACTTTTTTTAACTGTTTCTTGGAATCCTCTTTTAAAACTGCTTTGCCTTTGTCAAACAGTATGTTGGAAGAGAATCTTAAAGAACCATTTTTTGGATCTATTTTAATTTTCTTTCCAAGGATTCTTTTTAATTCACCTATGACTTTTATGCGAATACCGGTAAGATTTTTTATCTTATTTTTAGTCTCTTGCATTTGAGCAAGTAGTCTATCATATCTAGTTTCCTTTTCTCCCATCGCATTTAAGAGTTTTAGAACTTGTTCGTCTTTGAGTGTAATAGCTTGTTTTTTTGCATTTAATTCGTTCGACAATACTAGTACTTTTCCTTTATAGTCTTCTAGATTCTTCTCTTTTTCTAGTAATGATGCATTTGTATCGTTGATAACTGATTGCAAAATTACGATCTTATTGCTAAATGAGCTTAATTGTGTGTTTTTTTGAAAAAGCATAGCTTTTAATTCTTGGATTTCATCACTCTTTAACTGTAAAGCACTTTTCTTTTTCTCTAAGCTGCTTTCACTAGATAAAAGGTGATGTTTTAAAATAATTGATTTGGTAACAATTGCACCTATGAGTAAAATAAATACAAAAAGTAATCCAGCCATTAAATCCGCGTAAGAAATCCAAAAATTTGTAATATCTTCGTTTTTATTTTTTTTAAAGGTCATTTTTATCTCTTAAATTGTTTAAGCATTTCTCTGTGATACTCTTCCAAATCTTGCAAAATCTTTTCATTGTGTCCATCTAGTAAATAGGCAAAATCTGCTAGTTTCACAACTATATCGGCAACTTCTTTATCTATTTTTCCAAATGATGAAGTAACATTTTTAGAGAGTTTCTCGTCTATATTAGATATTGTATTATCAAGGGAATTTGTGGCGATTATAAAATCTTTTATAGTAACATCTAAATTTTGGGTAGCGCTTAATGCATCTCCAGAATATTGTACTTTTGATAGTGTTTCGCTAAGCTTGTCAGCTGCACCGTTCATGTCATCCGTTATTCTTGTAAAAGAAGAAGAGGTGGTTTCTATTATGGCTTTAAAGTTATTTAGGTAGTCTTCATTTAGTTCTCGTACTTTATCAATTGTGAATATCTCTTTTAAAGCGGTAACTAAATTTTCATTTTCTATTTGTCTATTTTCATATTGGTATTTATCTAATTCATTTTGATTCCATACATATTTTGAATAGAGAGTTTTTATATAATTTAGTGTACGAGATATCTTGCTCATCCCTCTTTTTTCAAAGAACATCCACCAAAGAGATAAAAATATACCATAAATTGAGGCATAAAAGGCAGTTCCAACACCACTTAAAAGAATAGTTATTTCATGATCTAACGCATCAGCATTTTTAACAGAAAAATCAGGCATAGACAGAGCGATAGATATAAAAGTACCCAAGATTCCAAGCATTGGAAAAACTGTTGTTGCAATGGATGAAAAATTATCATTTCTAAATCCATTAATATATTTTTCTAAAAAATCATCTATGCTTGATAATGATTTTTTATTACCATTAATAGATAACATGTTCGTATTTAAATACTCTTGTAATTTTTCACCTATATCATAAAAGGAGTTTCTAAATCCACAAGCTGCATAATTTGCATTGTGTTTTATAAAAAATATAAAAACTAAAAATATAAAGCCTAGTATTACAAGTGTGTGCATTTCAACTTTTAAAGGAATATATCCGAAATAAGCTCCAATGGCTGCACCAAATAACAATATAGGGAGTGAAAGTATGACTATAAAATTTGGAAAACAATTTGATGATTCAACTGATGGCAACACTATAATCTCCTAGTGGTAAAATTAAAAAAATATTATAGCATAATCTGTTAAAAAGAAATATTTTGTTAAGATTGGTCGTGATACAAAAATATGAGGTTAATACAATGATAGACAAACTTAAAAAATCTCCTTTTTTAGGTTCTTTGCCAATTTCATTGACAAAAGAGATTTCATCATTTTGCAGTATAAAACATTTTGTAAAAGATGAAGTGCTTTTTTATGAAAAAGATGAAGTAGATACAATCTATTATGTATTGAGTGGATCAATTAAATTTTATAAAGTAGACAGATTTGATAATGAGATTTTTTTATATAAGCTATCCAAAAATTCTCTTATCTTTGATTTGTCAAAATTATGTGAAGAATTTATGCTTCAGTGTTTTGCAAATGCAGAATTTTTAGAAGATAGTGAAGTTTTATCAATAAATGCAAAAAAATTTAAAGAATTGATGAAAAAAAGTCCAGAGTTAATGAGAAGAGTCATGAAAGAGTCGTTTTTGATGATTCAGCAAATGCAGTGTATTATAAGTCGTGATATTGTATTTGACGGAACTGCCAAAGTAGCTCACATGATTGATAATGATTTGGAATATTTTAATATGTTGAAAAAACACGAGGTTGCATATATGTTGCATATACAACCCGAAACTCTATCAAGAATTTTAAAAAAATTAATGAGAAACGGTATAATTGAAATTAGGAACAATAAAGTAATTGTTGTGGATAAAAAAGAGTTAAAAGAAATATATAGGTAAGGTATAAAATGATTAGACCATCAGGAATAAATAATAAATTAAGATTAGTGGGAGGTTCTCTTACTTTTATAGTTGTTGCTACAATCTTAATATCGGTATATATGAATGCGAGAAGTAAAAAAGATGCTCTTATTATAAATATTGCCGGAAGACAAAGAATGCTGACACAAAAAATTAGCAAAGAGGTATTTTACAATATACATAAATATTCTACAGATTTTAGAATTATAAATTCTTCTATGAATACTTTTGAAAATTCATTATCAGATTTAATAAACGGAAACAGTGCAAAAGGTATATATCCGCCTCAAAATGAAAAAATAACCGAAAAATTAAACCAAGTTAGGGAAATGTGGATTCCATTTAAAAAAAATATAATGAAGCTAGAGAATAATCTAGAAAAAATAAGTCCAAATCTTGAAATTTTTACAGTTAAAATAAATAAAATATTATCTCTATCGGATAATATTGTAAAAAAAATGGTTAAAAATAAAATGCAAGGAAAATATATAGACTTGTCTGGAAGGCAAAGAATGCTTTCTCAAAGAATGGGACTTTTTTTAAAAAGATATCTGAGGACTTCCAATAAAGAAGATTTTGCTATATATAATAATGCAAAAAATTTATATAATAAAACAATTATCAGCTTTTTGAATGATGAAAATGTAAAAAAAATAAGGAAGTCTATTCTGCTTGTAAAAGCACATATAAATATTGGAACAGTTTTCAAAGTTATGCAACCGATTTAATCACAGAGCAGAAAAATATCAATATTCTTATGCAATACATCTATAATAATAATGTTAAGGTGCTAAATACAATGAATGAAGCTGTTTGGCTTTTTACTGATTATAGTGAACAAAAAAATATGCTTTTTGTATATATTCAATTTACACTTCTGAGTTTGGGATTGATTATTGTCTTATATTCCTTTTTGCTTACTAAAGAAATTATGAATCATTTAAGAGATTTTATAGAAAAAGCTAAAATATTGGCTTCAAGTGATATTGCTCATATAAATACAAGAAATTTTAAACTTAGAGAAACTAACGAAGATGAACTTAAAGAGGCATCATCTCACATAAACTCTTTTGTTCAAAAAGTAAATAATGCCTTAGGCCATTCTCAAGATGCCATAAATAGGGCTGAAAAGGCAGTAGAAGAATTAGAAAGCTTGTCAGATGATGCTAGTGATGCACTTAATTCTTTAAATCTAAATGAAACTGATAAAAAAGGTTTTGACAGAAAAATAAGTGCTACTGAAGATATAGCTATTGAATCAACCGAAAATCTCTTACATGTAACCAAAATGTTGGAAAAATTAAAATCAAATCTAAGCAACATATCTGAAATAGAAATAAGCAGAGATAAAAAACAATAATTTGACTTAAGTCATAGAAAAACAAACTTACTTAATGATACTATTGAAATGATAAAAAATTCAATAGGAGGTAAGAATGTCACTTTCAAGAAGAGACTTTTTAAAGTCGACTGCTGCTGCTAGTGCGGCTGCTGCTGTAGGAATCTCTATACCTGATGAGGTAAAGGCTGCTGCTGATACAACTCAGAGTAGTTGGAGATGGGACAAAGCAGCTTGTCGTTTTTGTGGTACGGGATGTGGAATTATGTTGGCCACTAAAGGAGAAGGTAAAGACAGAAGGATTGTTGCTGTCAAGGGAGACCCCGCTGCTCCGGTAAATCGAGGTTTAAACTGCATTAAAGGTTATTTTAATGCCAAGATTATGTATGGTGCTGATAGATTAACAACTCCACTTTTAAGAATGAATGACAAGGGTGAGTTTGATAAACACGGTAGATTTGCACCTGTTAGTTGGAAAAGAGCATATGATGAGATGGAAAAACACATCAGGTATGCACTAAAGAAAAGCGGACCTGAAGCAGTTGCTGTCTTTGCTAGTGGTCAATACACTATTATGGAAGGCTATGCTGCTCAGAAGATGATGACAGCCGGCTTTAGAAGTAATGCAATTGATCCAAATGCTAGACACTGTATGGCAAGTGCGGTCGTTGGTTTTTATCAGACTTTTGGAATAGATGAGCCAAGCGGTTGTTATGATGATATAGAATTGACTGATACTATCATCGCATGGGGCTCAAATATGGCAGAGATGCATCCAATTCTCTGGTCAAGATGCACAGATAGAAAATTAAGTAATCCAGATCGTGTTAAAGTTGTAAGTATTCAGACTTACACTCATAGAACTTGCGATTTGGCTGATGATACTATCATCTTTAGACCTCAAACAGATCTTCTTTTATGGAATTATGTAGCAAGAGAGATAGTTTATAATCATCCTGAAGCAATTGACTGGGATTTTATAAAAAAACATATTGTATTTACGGTAGGTCCTGTGAATATTGGATATGGCATGAGAAGAGCCGGTGAGCCTTCATTAAAAGCTGGAAGATATGATGCAAAAGAGATGCAAACTATAAAAAAAGAGATGAGTAAAAAAGTAGGTTTTAGAGAAGCACCTTCACTTGAGCCTTATGGCTACAAAGAGGGTGATATGATGAAAAATACTGCCGGTACTCTAAAACACTGGCTTATTAGTTTTGAAGAGTATAAAAAATCACTTGAGCCTTATACCCTTGATTATATTGCAAAAGTTTCAAAAGGCGACCCTGATGAGTCACTAGATGTCTATAAAGCAAAATTAAAAAGATTGGCAAGTTATTATGTAGAAAAAAACAGAAAAATTGTCAGTTTTTGGACAATGGGTATGAACCAACATACAAGAGGTAGTTGGGTAAATACACTTTCATATAATGCTCACTTTTTAGTAAATAAACAAGCAAAACCAGGAAATGGCGCATACTCACTAACAGGACAACCAAGTGCTTGCGGTACTGCAAGAGAGGTTGGAACTTTCTGTCATAGACTTCCAGCAGACCTTATGGTAAAAGTAAAAAAACACAGAGTTATTGCTGAAAAAAGATGGCATATACCTGAAAATACACTAAATCCTGTTGGAAATCAACATATTATGCAAATTCATAGAGATATAGAAGATAGATTTATAAAATTTGCATGGGTAAATGTATGCAATGCATATCAGGATAGTGCTAGCGCAAAACATTGGCTTAAAGCTGCAAGAGAGATAGAAGATTTCTTTTTAGTTACAAGTGATGGCTATCCGGGAATTTCAGCTATGGTTTCAGATTTAGTGCTTCCAAGTGCTATGATTTATGAAAAATGGGGAGCTTATGGAAATGCTGAGAGAAGAAGCCAACATTGGCGACAGCAAGTACTTCCTGTCGGAGATGCCATGAGTGATACTTGGCAATGGGTTGAGCTTTCTAAAAGATTTACAGTTGATGATTTATGGGGCCCATATACTCTTAGAAACGGTAAGAAGTTAGCAGATGTCAGAGGAGATGCGAGAGCAATGGGATATAGTGGGGATACTACTATGTTTGATGTCCTATTTGCAAATGACAGAGCTAAAGCATTTAAGGCGGATCGTGTAAACGACCCAATCCAAAGAGGTTATGATGATTCCGAAGTCTTTGGAGATGAAAGAAATGTTGTGGGAAGCGATGGAAAAGTCTTTAAGGGATATGGTTTCTTTTTGCATAAATATTTATGGGAAGAGTATGCAGATTTTGGAAGAGGTCACGGACATGATTTGGCTCCATTTGATGTTTATCAAAGAGTTAGAGGCTTAAGATGGCCAGTAGTAAACGGTAAAGAGACTCTTTGGAGATTTAATGGCGAATATGATCCTTATGTTAAGCATTTTGCCGGTCCTGATGCAGATTTTGCATTTTATGGTCCAATTGCCAAAAACTTACTCCAAGGTGACTTGAGAGGCCCTGATAAGTCAAGAGGTAAAAAAGCACTAAAAAATAAAGCGAAAATTTTTGCTCGACCATATATGGATCCACCGGAAATGCCAGATAGCGAAT
This sequence comes from Campylobacterales bacterium, assembly GCA_024280575.1. Taxonomy (GTDB): domain Bacteria; phylum Campylobacterota; class Campylobacteria; order Campylobacterales; family Sulfurospirillaceae; genus JAADIZ01. Next base: position 24,683 of record JAJRPV010000024.1, on the reverse strand, counting down.
ATGATACTTGGTTGTGTACAGGTCGTGTGCTTGAGCATTGGCATAGTGGCACGATGACGATGAGAGTACCTGAGCTTTTCCGAGCAGTTCCTGAAGCCTTGTGTTATATGCATCCGAAAAATGCTGAAGAAAAAGGCTTAAAAAGAGGTGATTTGGCTTGGGTTGAAAGTCGTAGAGGAAAAGTAAGAGCAAGAGTCGAAACAAGAGGAAGAAATAGACCTCCTAGAGGGTTGGTGTTTATTCCTTGGTTTGATGAAAAGATTTTGATAAATAAAGTGTGTCTTGATGCAACTTGTCCTATGTCAAAACAAACTGACTATAAAAAATGTGCCGTTAAGATATATAAAGTATAAAAAAGGGTAAATTTTGAATCGCAAACAAAAAAAGGTGAAATCATACAGACAGCCACTTAGCGAAAGTAGGAGAGGGTTTTTAGGTACAACTAGAAATATCGGTCTTGCAATCTTAGGTGGACTCGCTTGGAGTGCTTATGTGGATGAAGCTAAGGCAAATAGATTGTTACTTAGACCCCCGGGTGCTCTAGGAGAGAATGATTTTCTCAAAACTTGTATAAAATGTGGTTTGTGTGTTGCAGCTTGTCGTAATAGAGATGGAAATATCATTTATGACGAGAAAGGCAAAAGAATTGGCACAAAAGAGCCAACTCTCAGACTTGCAAAACCCGGAGACAATAAGCCTCTAGGCACCCCATTTTTTATAGCAAGAGAGAATCCTTGTTTTATGTGTGATGATATACCTTGTGTGCCGGCATGTCCAAGTGGTGCTTTAGATTTGAATAGTTTGATAAATAAAAAAACTAAAAAACTAGATATAAACAGAGCAAAAATGGGACTAGCCGTCGTGCATAAAGAGAGCTGTATCGCTTATTGGGGACTTCAATGCGACGCTTGTTACAGGGCTTGCCCACTGTTAGGTAAAGCTTTGACGATTGATATGCAAATGAATAAAAGGACAGGCAAGCATGCATTTCTACTACCGGTTGTTCATAGTGATATATGTACAGGTTGTGGATTGTGTGAAAAGGCTTGTGTAGTTGAAAAGGCCGCAATTTTTGTTCTTCCGAGAGAATATGCTATGGGAGAAGTTGGAACTCATTATGTAAAAGGGTGGGATTCAAATGATCAGCAAAGAGTAGGTGGTGCTAAATCTATCCATACGATAGATGAGAGAAGCAAGCAAAAAGCTGTTGATAAGTTGAATAACTTAGGAGGATTATTAGATGAGTAGTGTTAAATATCTAATCTTAAGAAGAGTTGTTCAAATATCTATACTTTTGCTCTATTTTGCAGGTAATTACTATGGTTGGAAGATTTTAGTAGGAAATCTAAGCACATCAGTTGTTTTTGGTAAAATTCCTCTTAGTGATCCTTATGCCGTACTTCAAATGTTTGTTGCAGGTGCCGTTATTTCTTCAAATATTCTTATAGGAGCTGTGATAATTTTCCTATTTTATGGAATTTTGGGGGGTAGAGCTTTTTGCTCATGGGTCTGTCCGGTTAATATAATAACTGACGCAGCAAATTGGACAAGAAGAAAATTTGGCTTTGATATGGTTGCAAAAAAACAGCCCTCAAGTAGAAATTTGAGATATTGGGTTTTACTTATAAGCCTGATTATATCTTTTTTCTTAGCTATACCGGCATTTGAATTTATATCACCAATCTCAATGGTTCACAGAGGACTTATCTTTGGTATGGGATTTGGTTGGGCAGCTGTAGTGATACTGTACTTGTTTGACCTTTTTGTGCTAAAAAACGGTTGGTGTGGACATATTTGCCCGCTTGGTGGATTTTACTCAATAATCGGAAAGTTTAGATTACTGAAAGTAAAACACGACAGCGAGGCATGTACGGGATGTATGGAGTGTAAAATAGTATGCCCCGAAGTACAGGTTTTGCATATGATAGATAAAGTTTCTATTCCGGTAACTTCCGGCGAGTGTACAAATTGCGGAAGGTGCATAGATGTTTGCAAAGATAATGCCCTTGGTTTCTTTTTAAAAGTTGAAAATAATAATAAAAAAGGAGAGATAAATAATGAATAAAATGAATAAAATCGCTCTTAGTATCGCAATAGTCGGAGTTTTTGTAGCAGGTTGTGCTACGGTAAACTCTAGCGTTAGCGATGAGTCTTTGAGTTTAAGAAAAGCTAATGTCCAAAATGAAAATACAATCAAACTTCATAAGGTTACATATGCAGAAGCTGCACCAGGAAATGCTAAAACGATTGAGAGATCATATGATAATGCTCCACCACTTATTCCTCACAGTGTAGATGGGTTGGTGCCTATCACCAAAAATAACAATTCTTGTTTGGGTTGCCATATGCCAGAAGTTGCACCAAGTGTTCATGCAACAGCAATTCCAAAATCACACTTTATGAACTTCAGACCAACTGAGCTAATTGCTAAAAATGTCAAGCTTATTAAAAAAGGCAAGATTGTTGCAAGACCAAATGGTGGTGCAAATGATGTTTTTGCAACTCCAACTCATGGAAAATTGTATGCAGGAAGATATAACTGTACGCAATGTCATGTTGTTCAATCAAATGCTAAGCCATTGGTCGGCAATACTTTTACACCAGATTATATGAATAAGAAGCAGATGAATCAATCTAATCTTATAAATACATTTGATCAGGGAGTAAATACAGTAAAATGATGAAAAAAAGAGAGCTTTTTGGCTCTCTTGTATCGTCTTTTAAAAAAGGAGGTCAAGAGAGAATTGAAACTTTAAGACCTCCTTATTTTGAGGATGAAAACAGTTTTTTAAATAATTGTTTGAATTGTGATGGCAAGTGTGCTTTGGTTTGTGAAGAGAATATTATCACTATTTTGGATGATAAAACTCCTATTTTGGATTGTTCTAAAGGTGGATGTACATATTGCGATAAGTGTGCACAAGCTTGTGAATTTGATGTTCTACATGTAGAGAGTAAAAAAGATATTAATGCAAAAATTACTATAGATATGTTAAAATGTATTAGTTGGCATAAGACTATGTGTTTTAGTTGTAAAGAGTTATGCTTGGAAGATGCTATAATTTTTCTAGGACTCTTTAGACCTGAGATAGATATGGAAAAATGCACAAGTTGTGGTTTTTGTGTAAATGTGTGTCCAACAGAAGCGATAAAGGTGACAAAATGGCAGTAAAATTTATATCAACTATTAAAGAAAATGGACTAGGAGGCTGGTATATTGAATTAGTAGATACGCTAGAAAATAGAACCGCTACATGTAGCGATATAAATCAATATGAAGATGCAGTTGAACAGATGGGTGATGATTATGGCGGAGATATAGAGGTTGCATGGAAAAAAGATGATAATGTAACAATTGAGCATTTTGAAGAAGTAAGGATAGAGATAGCCAAATATCAACAAAGATATGACAAAGAAGCAATCACATGAGAAAACTTTTTATTTTGTGTCTGATTTTGTTTTTACATCTATTTGCAAAAGATATCAATTCACAATATACTCTTAGCGTTGACGGTAATATACTAGCTATGATGGTGAGTGATGGAAAGATTTATGCTTCGACCGATAGCAGTATAGTAGAAATTTTTGATATAACAACGAAAAAACTAGAAAAAGTTATAAAATTTGACAAGATTAAGGATTTCCTTGGGAGTATTAGTGATACAAGAATTTTTTCCATAGATAAAGATGGAGACAGATTGCTTTTTGTGTCTCAAGGAGAAGAGGGTTTTAGCAGAGCCTATCTCCACTATCAAAATAAAAATCATCTTATTTTTGATAAAAAAGATAAACTTCCAATCGTAAAGGCTAAATTTATATCAAAAGATAAAATTATTTTAGCATTGCTTAGCTCAAGAGTGCTTTTATATGATTTGAAAAATAAAAAATTTATATATGATAAGCAGATTTCGCAATCAAAATTTTCTGACTTTGCTTTAAGTCAGGATAGAAGCAAGATGGTTTTAAGTGATGAAAGCGGCAGAGCAACGCTGCTAGATACAAAAAGTGGAAAAATTATCAAAACCTTTGATGGTCAAAATTTGGATAATGTATATCAGGTAGATTATAAAAATCACACTATTGCAGTCGCTAGTAAAGACAGAAGATGTGGTATTTATAAAGAAAATGGCTCAATGGCTTATTATAAAACTGCAGATTTTATGGTTTATAGTGTGGGATTAAGCGAAAATGGTAAATTATGTGCATATCCTAGCGATTTTGCAAACAATATAACGGTTTTTGATGTTGATAGTAAAAGTAATTTATATAGATTAGTAGGTGATAAAAGTACGATATCAAATATCATTTTTGTCGGCAATAAATCTATATTTACATCAAGTAAAAACAAAATAAAATTTTGGAAATTGGAGAATTAAAATGAATATATCAAGTATAGTAGTGCAGACTTTGCCACAACATGTAGAAGAAGTGATAGAGAGCCTAAAGCAATGTGAAGTTTGTGATTATCATTTTTTTGATAAGAGTGGAAAAATTATCATAACTATCGAGGGTGAAGATGTATCAGAAGAATTAGCTAAATTACGAGTTATAGAGGCTATTCCTCACATAATAGCTGCTGATATGCAGATGAGCTATAGTGAAGATGAGCTTGATCGTCATATGCGAGTTTTAGAAAACGCAGATGCAGTTCCAAAAGTTCTTGACCAAGACACAACTAAGATAGATCCGTCAACAGTTGTATATAATGGAGATTTAAAAAAGAAAGATATATATGAATTTGCGGAAAAAACTAAAGTTTAGTAAATTATTTGCTATAATCTGATTTATGAAAGTTGAACAGATAATAAAAGAAAAAAACCTAAAACTAACTCCGGCAAGAGTTGAGATTTTAGAGATTTTGGTGGAGCAAAATAGGCCTATATCTTATGATGACATAAAAGATAGACTATTGATGGATAAAGCCACTTTTTATCGCAATATATCAAGATTTGAAGATAGTGCGATAATAAGAAGCTTTGAATCAAATGATAAAAAAAGATATTTCTCTTTAGAACAAAATTTTCACCCTCATTTTATATGTACAAAATGCAATACAATTTCATGTTTAGACGAAAAAAGTATCATAAATATGGACGGCTATAAAATAGAAAGCATCATTATAAAAGGTATTTGCCCTAAGTGTCTAAATTCCTAACATCTTCTTTTTTAGGCTTTCTTGAGCAGGTTTGTTGCATAGCCAGATACCAAAAAGTGCTTTTTTAAACTTTAAACCTTTTATTGTTGTGATTAATTTTGTATTTTTATAGATAGATACTTTATTGTTTTTATAAATAAAATCATATATATCCCCATCTTTTATCTCTTTTTTAAAAACATTTATAAACTGATCTATTTCATTTTTTATGGGTTCCATTTTATTGTCGGTAGAATTTTCAAATCCTTCCATAGTGGCATCTTGCATTTTTTTACTGCTTATTAAAGATGAGGTTATATGAAGTTTTATTGCCATTGGCATGTTTGAATTAATAATATTGGTAGCATTTTGACTTTTTTCTTTGAGATACAACCCTCCGACATATAAATCAAAGAAAAATTTACTTCTAACGCCGGCACCATTTAAAATTAGATTATTTTGCATCATAGCATCAGGCATATCTATACCAGAAATTTTCACCCCAAAACTAAGAGTTGAAAGCATGACTAAAATCATAAAAAATTTAGAAATATTTTTCATTTTAAAGTCCTAGACTTGGTGCGATAGCTCTTAGAGAAAGTATGGTTTCATTTATTAATTCCTCCAAACTTATACCAAGCATATCAGCGCCTTTTTTTATCACTTCTCTGTCAACTCCAGAAGCAAAAGATTTTTGTTTAAATTTCTTTTTAACGGATTTTACTTCTAAATCCATCACAGATTTTGAAGGTCTAACAAGTGCACAAGCAGTGATAAGTCCAGTTAATTCATCCACAGCGTATAAAGTTTTTTCCATCTTAGAAATTGGCTCAACATCAGTACAAATCCCATAAGCATGGCTCATTATAGCTCTGATTATTTCATCGCTATATCCAAGTGGCTCCATAATCTCTTTTGTTTTGTGACAATGTTCATCCGGATATTTTTCATAGTCTAAATCATGTAAAAGTCCAACTATTCCCCACTTTTCTTCATCTTCTTCACTCTTTCTTGCAAAGTATCGCATAGCTCCTTCAACCGAAAGCCCATGAGTTACAAGTGCATGAGTATTGTATTTTTTGAGTAGTTTAAACGCATCTTCTCTGTTTGGCATATTTATTCCTCAGGTTTTTGGCATATTTTAGCCAATTTTGTATATAATTGCAAAAAAATTGGAGAGATGTGAATGAATAAAAGCCTAGCCACGGATTTAGTATCTATTTTTCTTATAGGTGTTTCATTTTTTATATTTGATCCTTATAAAGATATAGTTTTGTATGCCGGACTTTTTGCACTTTCCGGTGCACTTACTAATCAGATTGCTATTTATATGCTTTTTGAAAAAGTGCCGTTTTTTTATGGCTCAGGTGTGATTGAGATGAGATTTGAGGCGTTTAAAGCTTCTATTAAAAACTTGATGATGAATCAGTTTTTCACAAAAGAGCAGATGGATAAGTTTTTTCAAAATGAAGAGAGAAAGATAGATTTAACTTCGGTTATAGAAGAAACTGATTTTACTCCTGCTTATGATGCCCTTGTGAAAACAGTCATGGAATCATCTCTTGGCAGTATGCTTGGTATGTTTGGAGGAGAGAAAGCACTTTCATCTCTAAAGGAACCATTTGTTAAAAAGCTTAAAGAGTCTGTTTCGCAAATTTCACAAAGTGTTGATTTTTCGTCAAAACTTGAAAATTATATAAAAAAATCCGGCGTAAGTGAAGATATGCTAATTACTGTTGAAAATATGATAGATAAACGACTAGATGAACTGACACCAAAAATCGTAAAAGAGATTGTGCAAGATTTCATAAAAGAGCATTTGGGTTGGCTTGTCATCTGGGGAGGATTTTTTGGAGGACTCATAGGAATAGTTTCGGTATTGGCTCTACATGTACTGTGAATATTTTGGAAAGTGTGGCAGTTGCAAGCTCTATGATTTGAGTTATGATGAGCAGATAAGCCAAAAAAAGGAGTATATAAAAGAGCTGTTTGGCGATAAAATCAAAGATAATTTTGAATTTTTTCCATCAAAAGATGTACATTATAGAAACCGAGCAGAGTTTAGAATTTGGCATGAGGGCGAAAAGATATATTATGGTATGCATAAACTTGAGGGCAAAGGAATTTTAAAGATTAACGAGTGTCCCAAAGTTGATGAAAGTATATACTCTTTGATGCCGGAATTAAAAAAATCTCTGCAAGAGAGTGAGGAATTAAGAAACAGACTCTATGCGATAGAATTTTTATCATCAGTGGATTCTATTTTGGTAACACTTATATATCATAGGCCAATAGGCGAAGATTGGAAAAAAGAAGCCATAAATTTGGAAAATAAATTTGGCATATATATCATTGGAAGAGCTAAAAAGTTAAAAGAGACAGTTACGCAGGATTTCGTCATAGAGTCTCTACATGTGGAGGGTAAAAAGTACCTTTATAAGATAATCGAAGGTGGTTTTTCGCAGCCAAACAGAGGCACAAACGAAAAGATGCTAGAGTGGGTTTGCAAGCGGATAAAAGAAACAAAAGATTTGCTCGAGCTTTATTGTGGTCACGGAAATTTTACTTTGCCCTTGAGTTCAAAATTTGAAAGCGTATTGGCAACCGAAATATCTAAAACTTCTATCAAATCAGCACTTTATAGTTGCAAATTAAATGATATAGATAATATAAAATTCCTCAGAATGAGCGTGGAAGAGCTAACGAGAGCCTTAAAAAAAGAGCAAGAGTTTAATAGATTAAAAGATATAGATTTGGATAGATATAATTTTACACATGTATTTGTTGATCCGCCAAGAGCAGGAATTGACGAAAAAAGTTTGGAGTTTATATCTCAGTTTGAAAATATAATATATATATCTTGTAATCCCGCAACTCTTAATAGAGATTTAGATATTTTGTTAGAAAAATTTAATATAATAGATTTTGCAGTTTTTGATCAGTTCCCATATACAAACCATATAGAAAGTGGTATAATTCTACGAAAAAAAGGTAAAAATTATGGAATGTCCAATGCCGACTATCAATACAAATGATGTAAAAGAGATAAAAAAAATACTCGAAGATGTAAAAACTATTGCGATTATCGGACTCTCTCCAAATGAGACGAAAGAGAGTAATATGGTGGGAAAATATCTCCAAAGTGTTGGCTACAAAATAATACCTGTTTATCCAAAAGAAGAGTTTATCCTCGGTGAAAAAGTTTATAGAAGCCTTAGTGAGATAACAGAACGCGTGGATATGGTTGATATGTTTAGAAAACCAGCTATTGCAGATAGTTTGCTAGAAGAAGTTTTAAAAAGAGATGATGTAAAAGTTTTTTGGCTTCAGCTTGGAATTGTAAATAATGAAGCGTGTGAAAAAGCTAAAAAGGCTGGTTTAAAGGTAGTGCAAAATAGATGTTCAAAGATAGAGCATCAAAGGTTGATAAAGTGATAGAACTCAGTGAAATAGTACAGGCAAAAAGATTAATAAGCGATGTTGTGACAAAGACTCCATTTGTTTTTGCTCCTCTTTTAAGTGAGAAGGTTGATGCAAATATCTTTTTAAAAAATGAAAATTTGCAGTTAACGGGAGCTTATAAGATAAGAGGGGCTTTTAATAAAATAGCATCTTTAAGTGATGAAGAAAAACAAAGAGGTGTTGTGGCTGCAAGTGCCGGAAATCATGCTCAAGGAGTGGGTTATAGTGCTAGACATTTTGGTATAAAGGCGGTTATTATCATGCCAGAAGCCACTCCTCTACTAAAAGTAACAGGTACAAAAGATTTGGGGGCCGATGTTATATTGCATGGTGATAATTATGATGAAGCATATGAATTTGCGCTGAAATACGCTAAAGAAAACAATTTGACTTTTATTCATCCTTTTGAAGACAAAAAAGTTATAGCAGGTCAAGGAACAGTAGGCTTGGAGATGCTAGATGAAATCAATAATTTAAATACTATATTAGTGCCTATCGGCGGAGGTGGTTTGATAACAGGCATTGCTTCTGCTGTTAATCAGATAGACCCTAATGTAAGAGTGATAGGAATTGTTTCCAAAGGAGCGCCTGCTATGTATAACTCTTTTAAGGCAAAAACCATATTAAATTCTAAAGGTGTAAGAACGATAGCTGATGGTATAGCCGTCAGAGATGTAAGCGCACAAAACCTGAAGAATATTTTAGAGTTGGTTGATGATGTTATACTCGTCGATGATGAGGAAATAGCTACGGCAGTTCTATTTCTAATGGAAAAACAAAAAATTATAGTTGAAGGTGCAGGAGCAACAGGAGTTGCTGCAGTGATGCACAAAAAATTTGATTTTAAAAAAGATGAAAATATAGGCGTTGTATTAAGTGGCGGAAATATAGATGTGGGAATGCTCTCTGTTATCATAGAAAAAGGTCTTGTGAAATCACATAGGAAGATGAAACTATTGATTACTCTCATAGACAAACCAGGTGCTCTTATGTATCTTACTGATATTTTGCGAGATGCAAATGCAAATATTATCCAGATTGACTATGACAGGACTTCAACCAAGCTAGCCTATGGTGATGCAAAGATAACGATGGTATTAGAAACAAAAGGAGATGAGCATCAGACACATATAAAAGAGATGTTAAATAACAATGGCTACCTTTTTGAAGAAGAAATCTAAGTACCTACTCAATTTTATTGAGTAGGTACTTAGGAGTGCGAAATTACTTGAAAAATTCCACTGCTCTTTGTAAATCCTCTTTGGTGTCTATGCCGAAACTTTTGCTTTTTACTTCTATCATGGCCACTTTTTTGCCGTGATATATGGCTCTTAATTGTTCTAGTTTTTCTATATTTTCCAGAGGAGATGTCGGAAGGGAACAGAAATCTTTTAGCGATTTTTTAGTAAAACCATATAAGCCTAAATGTCCGAAATATCCATAAAATTCTTCTCTATCATAAGGAATTTTACTTCTTGAAAAGTATATAGCATAACCATTCGCATCTGTTATAACTTTAACATAGTTTGGATCATCTGCTTCAGTATTTTTTATTGTTTTATAACAGCTTGTCATCATTAAATCTTCACTGTTTTGTACGCCCTGTTTTACTCTGCTTATTAATGCCACAACGACTTCGGGCTCGATAAACGGTTCATCGGCTTGTACATTGACTATTATCTCATTATCGCTTAAATCTAATTTTGAAACAGCTTCGTTAATCCTGTCAGTTCCGCTTTTGTGTTCATCGCTTGTCATAATAGCTTTAAAGCCATAATCACTTGCAAGATTTATAATTTCTTGAGAATCTGTTGCTATCACCACATCATCAAGATTGGAAACTCTTTTTGCAGTAGCGATTACCATAGGATAGCCGTTTATATTTGCCAATACTTTATTTGGAAATCTATTTGATGCGATTCTTGCAGGGATAAGTATCATCTGATTAGCCTTTTATAAAATTTAGGATTTCTTCTTCTATATCTTTCTTTTCTACTACTTTTTTGTGCGATATTTTTTGGCTAAATAAATCACTTATGCTTTTTGGTATCTCTACATGTAGAGCTTTGCTAAACTCACTCAAAGCAGTTTCATCATTGTAAGTCAAGTTGTCATTTTTTATCGCATTTAGCATTGTCGGAGCAAATTTTGTCCACTCAGCCGTTGAGCAAGCAATTGCCGGGAGATTTTCTTCTCTTAGATTTTCATAAGCGCAAAGTGTTGTCGCGGTGTGCGGATCCATGATGTAGCCCTTGTCGGCATATTTTTTGATAGTTTCCTTTGCAAATTTATCATCACTGTAAATTGCAGCAAAATCTTTTTGCAGATTTTTAAGTTCATCACTTGTCAGTTTATAATATCTCTTTTCTTTTAAATCATCCATTAACTCTTTACATCTTATGGCTCCAAATTTATCATATAAAACTCGCTCCACATTTGATGAAATAAGTATATCCATAGCCGGAGAAGTTGTTTTTAAAAGTTTCCGGTCTCTTAAATCATAAACTCCCGTATTGATTAAATCACTTAATATATTGTTTATATTTGATGCTATGAGAATTTTTTTGATAGGAAGCCCCATCTTTTTAGCATAATATGCACCAAGGGCATTTCCAAAATTTCCACTAGGAATTATGTCATAAAATTCATCAACTTTTTTCTGTTTCAACAAAGACATGTATCCATATATATGATAAATAATTTGAAATATAATTCTGCCAAAATTTACCGAATTTGCAGCACTCAACTTGATATTTTGTTTTTGCAGTTCATTTTTAAATGTAGGTGAAGAGAGCAAACTTTTTAGTGTATTTTGTGCATCATCAAAGTTACCTACTATACCCAAGACTTGTAAATTTTTGCCACTTTGTGTAACCATTTGCAGTCTTTGAACATCACTAGTTCCGCCATCAGGGTACATGCAGGCTACTTTTATATTGTCTTTATTTGAAAATGTATCAAGCACCGCAGGCCCCGTATCACCACTGGTTGCAGCAAGGATGAGATAGTCTTGACCTTGTTTTTTTGCTAAATCCGAGAGTATATAACCAAAAGGCTGAAGTGCCATATCTTTAAAGGCTCTCGTTGGTCCATGATAGAGTTCATTTATATATAAATCTTCCTCTATTTTGCAAAGGGGTACAGGATTTTTGTCATCATCAAATTTATCATACAAAGATATTGCTTCATCTATAGTTTTTTCGTCTATATCAATTTCAAATTTTTGTAAAATTTCTTTAGTTATCTCTTTGTAGCTTTTATTCTGTGATTTTTCAAAAAATTCTTTGTCTAATTTTGGGAGTTTTTCAGGCACATAAAGTCCTCCAAAACTGGCACTTGGATTTAATATAGCAAATGAAAAATTTACTCTTTTTGGTTTTATACCGTCATTTCCTCTTGTTTCAATAAACATTATTTTCCTTTTATCTTTGTTCCTATTCCATCTTTTGTAAATATTTCGAGTAAAATAGAGTGTTCAACTCGACCGTCTATGATGTGTGCACTTCCAACATTTCCTTCAAGCGCTTCGATACAAGCATTTGTTTTTGGTATCATTCCACCGTTTATCACTTTTTTTTCTTTCAAATCTATGATTTCTTCTTTGTTTAAAGTTGACATCAACTCGTTGTTGGCATTTAGTATACCTAAAGTATCAGTTAAAAATATTATTTTCTCAGCTTTTAAGGCGACTGCTATCTTACTCGCAGCCAAATCAGCATTTATGTTAAATCCGGGATGATTTGTGCCTCCACTTGCGATTGGTGCAATCACAGGAATAAAATTTTGCTCCATCAAATCCTCTATTACTTTATGGTCGATTCTAGTTATCTCTCCAACAAGTCCGTATTTGTCCTCATCCAACGCTCTTGCTTCTATAAAACTGGCATCTTTTCCTGTTACGCCTATAGCCTTGGCGCCATGATGATTTAATAAATTTGTGATCTCTTTATTTATGTTTCCGCCAAGAATCATCTCTACAACTTCCATAATCTCTTTATTAGTAACTCTGAGACCATCAATAAATTCACTTTTTATTTCAAGTTTATCCAAAAGAATATTTATTTTTTTACCACCGCCATGGATGATAACCGGCTTAATTCCTACTAAATACAAAAGCACTATGTCTTGTGCAAATTTTTCCTTTAAGTCAGGATCTGATTGAGCTGAGCCACCATATTTTATAACTATAGTTTTTTTATTGAAATATTTGATATATGGTAGAGCATCCATTAGGGTTTGTGCTTGGTGTATCTTTTTTTTCATTCCGTTTTTCTCCTTTGGCGAAGAAAGATTTTATCTAAAATTGCCTAAAAATGTGTTTATCTTACTTTTTATTTGGGGATTTAGCTCTAATTTTAATTCCAATATAGAGAGATTTAATCCAAAATTTTCCATCTTAACGGCATCTTTTCTCGTCGTCAAAATTGAAGTTGCTTTGTATTTTCGCATCAAAGTCTCAATCTCTTTTTTGGTGAAGTGATGATGATCTTCAAAATATATTTTTTCTTTTATATTTTTTGGCAAAAAAACATCCAATCTTTTTGGTTTGGATATACCCGTTACCAATATCATCTCTTTTGTCGGATTTACAATCTTAACTATTCTTTTGAAATCTATATCTTCTTTGATGAGTAAATCAGCACTATTATATAGAAATTTGGGTTCTCTATAAGCACCACTAGGCAAACAAAATGGAAGGGTGGGTTCAACTTTTGGTTTTATCAATATATCAAACTTTTTGATATTTGATTTACTAAATCCATCATCTAGAAAAACAACTCTACATGTAGAGGATTTTGCATATTGTATGGCTTTATTTCGGTTTTCGCTGACTATTACGGTGGCATTTGGCAGAGATTTTGCATAAAGCATGGCTTCATCACCACTTTGAGAAATATCACACAATATTTTTCCATTTATTGAGACTACAACCAACCCCGTACTTTCTCTTTTGTATCCTCTTAATATGATGGCACAATTTTTATAATCTTTTGCCAATTCAATAGTTAGCGGAGTTTTCCCACTTCCACCCAATGTAAGATTTCCTATGCTGATAATTGGAATATTAAAGTCAATTTTTCTTGAAAAAAGTCTTTTGAAAATAACAATTATACAATAAATCAGAGTTAAAGGTAGGAGTAGAAATGAAAGTAAGAATTGCAAAAAACTTTTGGATAAAAGAGATATTCTTCTATCCAAAAAATAAGATTAGCTTTTTTAAACACGAGTCTTGGCAATATCTTTTATTTGATCGCAAATATAATACACATCCTTATCGCTAAGACCAAGGTATATAGGCAATGAGAGAATTTTTTGATAGTTATTTAAAGCATTTGGAAAATCATTTACTCGCATATTATATTTTTTCCTATAGTAGGTTAGCAAGTGAAGAGGTATATAGTGTAATGCAGTGTTTATACCTCTTTCTTTAAGTTCTCTTGCGAAGCTGTCCCTGTTTTTATCTACTTTTATAATGTATTGGCTAAAAGTATGATCTCTTTTTTCAACAGGTGTGCTCACATGGTTACAATCTTTAAGTTCATTATCGTATATTTTTGATATTTGCTGTCTTCTTTCTATAAATTGTTCATTTTTTTCTAGTTGACCTAGTGCATATGCAGCATTTAATTCATTCATGTCGTATTTAAGTCCTATGTCTATGACATCATATACATATCCAAGATTTCCATAAGCATCCCATCCGTCATTTATGATGGCATGATTTCTCAGTAGAACAGCTCTGTCTTTTAAGTTTTCATGATTTGTTGTCATTATCCCACCACTTGCCACTGCATGTTTCATTTGAGGCGAAAATCTAAAAGTTGTTATATCTGCTTTTAATCCGCCAATTTTTGAGCCATTATATGTAGCACCCATAGCACTTGAAGCATCTTCTACTATTTTTATATCATATAATTTAGCTATTTTATATAATCTGTCCAACTCGGTTGGTTGACCGGCAACATGATTGATAAATGCTGCTTTTAATTTTTTGCTTCTATTGTTTTCCAATAGTTTTTCTAGTTCATCTAAATCAATATTGAAATCATCCTTATCGATATCCAAGAAAATTGGCTCTGCATCAAAATGCCTTATAACTTCTGCTACTGAAGGAAAAGAGTTGACTGAACAGATGATTTTGTCGCCCCTTTTCAAGTCAAGTGCACACATGGCAAGATGCATGGCTGAAGTGCCATTGTTGGTTGAAACAGCATATTTACTGTTTACATATTTACTAAAATCATTTTCTAATTTTTCAACTTTATCTGCTTTGTTTAATTCTAAAACTTCGCTGATGTATCTTCTCTCTTTTTTGTCAATGTATGGCTTGTAAAATGGAATTTCTCTCTTAATCATATGTTTTCCTTGCTTATAGTTTTATATCTCTTGCATACAAAAAATCATGGCCAACTGTTCTGTGGCTGATTTTTGCAATGATTGGCTGTTTTCTTTTAAACTGATTTTTGTATATTTTACTTTTTATCAGAGAGACTAATTCTGGCTCAAAACCAGCTTTCTCCATCTCTTCTTCATTCATCCTTTCATCTACAAATGCTTCTAATGCTTTGTCAATGGTTGCATATGTATATCCTAAGTCTTCTTCGTCACTTTGACCTTCCCAAAGATCTGCGCTTGGGGGTTTGGAGATTATTTCTTCAGGTATTTCAAGATATTTGGCAAATTCAAAGATTTGTGTTTTATATAAATCTCCAATAGGGTTAATCGCACTTGCTAAATCACCGAAAATAGTTCCATATCCCAGAAGAAGTTCGCTTTTGTTACTAGTTCCCAATACCAATGCCCCATCTCTCGCTGATATATCATACAATATTGACATTCTAGCTCTTGCACTAAAGTTTCCGATTCTAAGATTACTCGCAGTTTTATGTTTAAAGTACGATTCTAATATAGGAGTAATTGATATTGTTTCATATGGTATATCAAATTTTTTGCACAATATAAAAGCATCATCTAAACTATTTTGACTAGAATTGGATGAAGGCATCATAATGCCTAGCATATTATTTTTAAAAGCTTTTTTAGCAAGAACAGCTACTACTGCAGAATCAATTCCACCACTAATTCCGAGAGTAACATTTTTTAAGCCGGTTTTATGTACTTCTTCTTGAAGAAATTTGATAAGAAAAGATTTAATAAGCTTATATCTTTGCAAAAATATCCTTTTATCGTCAAAGTTGCTGAAATTATACTGAAGAAAGTATTAATTGTTTCTTTTAAATGTAATTAATTTTTTTAAGAATAATGTTTTTTGGAAGTTGGTTAATCATTTTAATGTATAATCAAAAGAGGAAAATATTTATTGAAAGCTTAAGTTAAGTTGATTTTTTATATTATATAAAAAATTTAAGATAACTACAGTATAAGGAGTTTTAATGTTAGAAATTAGATGGCATAGTCGTGCCGGTCAAGGTGCAGTAACGGGAGCCAAAGGTTTAGGTGATGTTATTGCAAATACAGGCAAAGAGGTTCAAGCCTTTGCATTTTATGGTTCTGCAAAAAGAGGAGCTGCGATGACAGCTTACAATAGAATTGATGATAAGCCTATTATAAATCATGAAAAATTTATGGTTCCTGATTATGTACTTGTTATAGATCCGGCTTTGGTAATTTCAGCTGATATAACAGCACACGAAAAAGAAGAAACAAAATACATAGTAACAACGCACTTATCTAAGGAAGATCTCTTAAAGCAAGTTCCAAAATTAGAAGGTAAAAAAGTATATACTGTAGATTGTATGAAAATTTCTATGGAAACAATAGGAAGAGCAATACCAAATACTCCGATGCTAGGAGCTTTGATGAAAGTTTCCGGAATGTTTGATATAGAGTATTTTAAGAATGCTATGTTAAAAGTTCTTAGTAAATTTCCACAAAAAATAATAGATGCGAATATGACTGCGATAGAGCGGGCATATAACGAAGTCAAATAGAGAAAGGGAGTAAATATGGAATTTTTAGGATGGGATCAGGTAGAAGCAGGAGCAGTTCTCCCTTCATTTGAAAAAGTAAGTTGTGATATAGTTGATTTAAAACAGGAAGATAGAGATTATGCAAAAACAAACTCTTATACAGCGAGCGTTGCTGACTGGAGAGTGTTTAAACCAGTTTTTAACAGAGATACATGTATAGATTGTCAAAACTGTTGGGTATTTTGTCCTGATACTGCCATCATCTCAAGAGATAAAAAAATGGTGGGAATTGATTATGACCACTGTAAGGGATGTGGCATATGTGTTGAAGTTTGTCCGACAAATCAAAAATCGTTATTAATGTTTGGTGAAAATGAAGATAATGATATAGCATTGGCAAATTGGCCAGAGAAAACGAAGAAGGAAAAGTAATGGCAGAAAAATTAGAATTACAAGAAGTTGAAGTTTGGGACGGAAATATGGCTTTTGCCCAAGCTATGAGACAAGCACAAATAGATGTAGTTGCGGCTTATCCGATAACTCCATCAACTCCTACAGTTCATGGGTATGCTAAATTTTTATCTGATGGATATATCGATGGTGAATTTGTTTTGGTGGAGAGTGAACATGCTGCTATGAGCGGATGTGTGGGAGCAGCGGCCGCTGGTGGAAGGGTTGCAACTGCAACAAGTTCTCAAGGTTTTGCTTTGATGGTAGAGGTTTTATATCAGGCAAGTGGAATGAGACTTCCTATTGTTTTAGCTCTTGTTAATCGTGCATTAGCTTCCCCTTTGAATGTAAATGGAGACCATTCTGATATGTATCTTGGACGGGATGCAGGATGGATTATGATTGATGCTTTCAATGCCCAAGAAGCTTATGATTTGATGCTTATGGGATTTAAAATAGCTGAAGATTTAAGCGTGAGGTTACCTGTTATGGTCAATCAAGATGGATTTATCACTTCTCATACTGCTCAAAATGTAAGACCTTTGTCGGACGAAGCGGCATATAAATTTATAGGTGAATATAAAGAAGTAAATCCTATGCTTGATTTTTGCAAACCTGTAACTTACGGGGCTCAGACTGAAGAAGATTGGCATTTTGAATTTAAAGCAAGACAACACAAAGCATTGATGGATTCTAAATCAGTGATTGAAAAAGTATTTGAAGAATTTAAAGAGTTGACTTCAAGAGAATATAGCGTAGTTGAAAGTTACGATATGGAAGATGCTGAGGTAGCTATTGTAGCTCTTGGCAGTACGGTTGAAAGCGCAGTACAGGCAGCGCGAGATTTAAGAGAGAACGAAGGCATAAAAGCTGGCGTCGTAGCCACTAGAGTTATCAGACCATTCCCTTATGAAGAAATTAAAGAAACATTGAAAAATGTAAAAGCGATTGCAACACTTGACAGATCAGCGCCTGGTGGAACCTTGGGTATGCTTTACAACGAAATAACTGCAACTTTGTATCAAGGCGACAGCAAACCAGTCATAAATAACTATATTTATGGTCTTGGCGGAAGAGACATGACCCAAGAAGATATAAAAGAAATATTTAGAGACATCAAGAAAAATGCAGATGCCGGAACATTGGTAACACCATTGCAACAGTTTAGTGGACTAAGAGGCCCTAAGCTCTCTTTTTTTAATTAGGAGTGAATAGATGAGTAAAATAATAAAAAATTTAAAACAGTTTTCAACATCAAATGACAGATTTGAGGGCGCACACCTATTGTGCCCGGGATGTGCACATTCTATCATAGTCAGAGAACTACTTAATTGTACAGATGATAATTTGGTCATAGCAAATGCTACAGGATGCTTGGAAGTTTGCACAGCTGTTTATCCACATACTTCATGGGATGCAAGTTGGATACATATTGGTTTTGAAAATGCTTCTACTGCTGCGACTGGAGCTGAAGCCATGTATAAGGCGTTAAAAAACAAAGGGAGACTGAAAGATCCTGATAAACCTGTGAAATTTGTTGCTTTTGGTGGAGATGGCGCAACTTACGATATAGGGTTTCAATTTTTAAGTGGTGCAGTTGAGAGAGGACATGATTTTACTTATATTTGCTTGGATAATGAAGTTTACGCAAATACTGGTGGTCAAAGAAGCAGTTCTACTCCTATTGGTGCAAGTACTACAACAACACCGGCCGGAAGAGTAAGTTATGGTAATAAAAAGATGAAAAAAGATATTGTTGCCATTATGGCTTCACATGGCGCCCCTTATGTTGCTCAAGTTGCTCCAAATAAATGGAAAGATATGGTGAAAAAATATCAAAAAGCTTTAGCTACTGAAGGTCCTGTATTTATCAACGCCATGAGCGCATGTACGACAGAATGGAAATTTCCTTCAAATGAAACTATAGAAGTAAGTGATTTGGCTACAGATTCACTTGTGTTTCCACTGTATGAGATAGAAGATGGACATAAATTAACTATCACATATAGGCCTAGAAATATAATTCCTGTTAGAGATTATCTTGGAGTTCAAGGAAGATTCAAACATCTTTTTAAGAAAGAAAATGAATACTTGATAGATGAGATGCAAAAAACCGTAAATGCAAAATGGGAACTATTGCAAAAAAGAGAAGAGGCTGGAGTATAAAAACTCATCGTTTATCACAAAGAGGAAACTCTTTGTGATAAGCTTCTAATTTATGTGCAGGAGTATAAAATCGAAATAAAAAAACAGCCTTGTGGGGCTTATATGACAAATTGCTATATTGCTAATGTTGATGGCAGGGAATTTATAGTAGATCCTGGAATCGGTGCTGTCGATTGGGTTAAAAAAAATGTAACAAATCCTGTTGCTATACTAAACACTCATGGTCATTTTGATCATGTCTGGAGCAACCAAGAGCTTAAAGACTATTATAATATACCAATCTATTGTCCGAAAGACGATGCTTTTATGTTAAGTAATGATCCTTTTTCGCAAGGTACTCCACCTAGCACGCCGGATTTTGAAGTAATAGGCGATGAAGAGTTTGACATAGATGGCGTAAAGGTAAAATACTTCTTTTTCCCTGGTCATACACCAGGATGTAGTGCCATATTGATTGGGGACGCATTTTTTAGTGGGGATTTTATCTTTAAAGATTCTATAGGCAGGGTTGATTTCCCTTTTAGTAATTCAGAAAGTATGAAAAACAGCATAAATAAATTTTTAAAATTTAAAGAAAATTACAAAGTGTTTCCGGGGCATGGAGAAAATACAACAGTTTTTAATGAACAAAAAACATTGCCTGCCTGGTTGAATTACATATAAGTAATTATCTAGTATGATAATCAGTGTCTATATTTTTTAATTTAGTTTTTAGTATATGATTTTCTAAAACCACTGCTTGAAAAACCCCTTCAAATATTTTTATTTCATTTATTTTGCCGATAACCTTAACTTCCCGTTTTCTTGCATCTTCAAATTTGGCTTTTGCATCAAATTCAACCAAATCACCACTTTTGGCAGGTGCTAAAAATTTTGTTTTTGAAGATATGATAACAAGGTTTTCTTCATTGATTGCCGCTACTGCTGCATATTCTGCAGCTCCAAATATAAATCCGCTATGTATTAATCCAAGAGTGTCAACACTCATATCATTTGTTGTTTGTAGCGTAGTTTTAGAATGTCCTTTTTCAAGAAAGATAACATTTCCACTAAGACTTTTTTGGATTTTTTCATGAGTATTTAAGTTTTCCTCATCCTCTACATGTGAATCATTAGCTTCATCTTCTTCCATGTCATTAAAGTCATTATGGAAGTCTTCCTCTACAGGATGTATTTTGTTTATTTCTTCATGAGCTAACATTGTAGCACTATCGGTCATAGCAGTTCCTTGTATTATATACCTTAATATCGGTAATTTAAATACTTAGTTTAACATAAACTCTTTTTGGAGCAGGATATCCCTCTATTGTCAGATTTTTATTGTCTTTATCTAAGAAATTTTCTAAACTTTCACCTTGTATCCATTTGGTTTTTCTCTGTTCATTTATTTCTGTTTTTTTTATCTCCAAAACTTCAAAATTGGTAAATTTAGCCCTTTTACACCAATTCTCTAAAGCCTTTATGGTAGGAATAAAATATATATTTGGTATTTTAGAATATCTATCTTCAGGAGTCAGGGCATACGGTTCATCGCCATCAATCATAAAAGTATCCAAAATCACATATCCATCTTTATTTAAACTGTTTTTTAAAGCTTTCAGTGCATTTATCGGATCACTTCTGTGATATAAAACTCCAAGACAAAAGATAATATCAAACTTATTTTCATAAAAAGGAAGATGTTCAATCCCTAAAAGTTCAAATTCTATGGGAGATTTTATAAAATGATTTATAAAATCAAATTGTGTCTTATAATGAATAGATGGATCAAAGCCAACTAGCTTTTTAGGCATTTGCTCTAACATTCTGAAAAGATAATATCCGTTATTGCATCCAATATCAGCAACACATTTATCTTTTAGATTAAAATATGGCTCTAATAAATTGTACTTAATATAGCTTTTCCATTCGCTATCAATAAAAGTATCAAAAAGTTCAAATGGTCCTTTTCTCCATGGTCGAAGTTGCCACGCTAAATCTTGTATCTTTTTGAGGGTTTCTAATTTAATATCTTGTTTGTATATTTTTATGCAATTTTCAAGTTTATAAGATATATTTGAAGTTTCCGGCAAATTTGCTAAATTTTCTCTTAGAGTTTTTATATTTTTCCATTCATGCCATCTTAGTCTCTCTAGTCTAATCTTTTTTAAATCCATATCAATAAGAGGTTGCTTCTTTAGCGCTGTTGTAAACTTTTTTCACACCATTTTCCACATCTTTAAATTCTATCATATTTTTATCACAATATTTGTGGTAAACTCCCATAGAATCATAATATTCGTGGCATTCGTTATAGTATTCATTCGATATACCTCTATCATTAACATAAAAACATCCTGCCAAAATTAGAGGTATGATAAAAATTAATAGTATTTTCATAAGATTATGATAACATTTCATTTATGACACATCACTTAAAGGATTTAAAATGTTAATAATTTTGATTATTGTTGTCGTAATTTTTCTTGTTTTGATTTTAATGTATAACTCATTAATTTCTAAAAAGAATCAAGTACAAAATATATTTGCAAGTGTTGATGCGATACTTAAAAAAAGATATAACCTGATACCAAATTTAGTGGCAAGTGTGCAAGAATATATGAAACATGAAAAGTCAATCTTAGAAGACATCACAAAACTTAGAGCAGAAGCAAACAAACCAAATATCAGCGATGAACAAAAGATAAATTTGGATTATAAGGTAAGCTCAGCTTTGCACTCTATTATGGTTGCGGTTGAGAATTATCCAAACCTTAAGGCAAATGAAAATGTAATGTACTTACAGAGAAGTCTAAATGAGATTGAGGAGCAAATTTCTGCAGCAAGGCGCGCTTACAATCAGGCCGTGACAGATTATAATAACGCAACAGAAATGTTTCCGACAAATTTTATGGCGAGTTTTATGCGCTATAATCCTAAAAAAGTTTTTGAAATACAAGATAACGAAAGAAAAAATGTAAATGTAAAAGATTTATTTGAAAAATGAAATCATTAAGCGAACTTACTGATTTTTATTATGAAAATCTGCATCCTGCTATTGAGGATTTAGAAAAGAAAAGAAAACATGTAAAGTCGAGAGTATTTTTATTTGGAGTATTTTTTTTTACTGATTGATTTAATGATTTTTTCTTTTTTCCAAAATAATTTATCATGGTTGTTGTTCATAAATATAGCGGCCGGTTCATTTGTATATAAATTTTTAATCAAAGACTATTCGCAAGAATTTAAAGATAAGGTTATATCTCCTTTAGTGAGCGAAATAGATAAAAACTTAATTTATAAAAAAGATGTACATGTAGAGGAATTTAAATTCATAAACTCAAGGCTTTTCCCTGAAATACCAGACAAACTGGAGGGGAACGATTATATATCCGGCATAATAGATAATGTTAAAATCGAACTTTCAGATTTACATGCAAAGAAAAAGCATACAAATAGTCATGGGAAAGATAACTGGAGTACTATATTCCAAGGTTTATTTATAGTTTCACAGTTTAATAAAAACTTTAGTGGAAGTACTGTTGTATTGCCTGATATTGCACAAAATTCTTTTGGTAATTTAATCGGAAGTTGGCTACAATCTCATAATTCAAACAGGGGTGAATTGATAAAGATGGATAGCCCTGAATTTGAAAAAGAATTTGTAGTATATGGAAATAATCAGATAGAAGCCAGATATATACTTACTAATTCTCTGATGCAAAAATTACTTGAATTCAAAAAGAAATCAAGACATAATCTATATGTTTCGTTTGTTTTTAATCATATTTATATTGCAATAGATTATGGTCGAGATTTGTTTGAGCCTTCCGTGTTTAAAGCTCTTTTGGAGTATAAAGTTGCTATAGAATATATAAAAACTCTACATTTGGCCATAGGAGTTGTTGAAGAGTTAAAATTAAATAAAAAATTATGGAGTAAATTATGAATTTATTGATGCTTAGCTTAAGAGACTTTTTTACGGCTAAAATGTTAAAATATGCCATATTGCCTTTTGTCGCAACACTTGTTGTTATGTATTTACTTTTTTTTGTTTTAGCGGGATCTGGTCTTGATAGCCTGCATACTAGTTTTGATGTAAATACAACTCAGACAACAATACAAAACGGCATACCTCATACTAAAAATTTCTCAGCACATGTAGAGGATTCTTCTATCATAAAATTTTTGATGAAATATTCCGTGACTTCTTGGCTGGCATCATTTTTAGTTTATGCGATAGGTGGCTTTTTTATACTGTTTGCTTCCATATTTTTGGCGGTTATTATAGTGGGATTTATGACACCGTTTGTTCTGAAAGAACTGCATACTAGACATTATCAAGATGTTAAGATGATAGGTTATTCAAATATATTTGAGAGTGCTTTGCTGATTTTAAAATGGGCCTTTATAATGCTATTGCTTTTTTTCCTTTTAATTCCGTTATATTTCATCCCGATTTTAAATATAGTTGCGTTTAATTTTCCTTTATATTATTTTTTTCACAAAATGATGCTTTATGATGTCAGTTCCAACATAACAACAAGAGAGGAAAACAGAAAACTTTTGTATTATAAAAAAGGCTCGCTGAGAGTTAAAACACTGTTTTTGTATCTTATATCACTTATTCCATTTGCCATATTTTTTGGAGCTGTTTTTTATGTTATATATATAGGAAATTCATATTTTATAGAAATTAAAAAAATAAGAGAAGGGGATATAAAATGAAAAGTGTAGAATATTTTTTTGAAAATTTGAGTAAATTTCCAAGGTGTAGCTATGATGCAGACTCTTGTAAAAATCATATTGTGGAGTATGCAAAAGGCAAAAACTTTGATGTGCAAATAGATCAAGCTGAGAATATAATATGCAAAAAAGGAAATCCTAAAGTCTGTTTGCAATCCCATTATGATATGGTTTGTTTAGGAGATGCTCCAAAGGTAGAGTTAATCAAAGAAGGAAATATCTTAAAAGCTAAAAATTCAACTTTGGGTGCAGATAACGGTATGGGCGTGGCTATCATGCTTTATTGTATGCAAAAATATGATAATTTAGAGTGTTTGTTTACTGCAAATGAGGAAGTTGGATTGATAGGAGCTACAAATCTGGAATTAGAAATTACGGCACCAAATATTTTAAATATCGACAGCGAAGATGAAAACGAGATATGTATAGGGTGTGCAGGTGGAAGTGATGTGGTTTGTGAGAAAGAGATGAAATATACCACGCTTGATAAGAATATGAAAACTTACAAAGCCACAGTTTTTGGATTGCCCGGAGGTCACAGTGGAGTGGATATCGATAAAAATATCCCATCATCTATAAAAATTCTAGCTAGATTTTTAGCAAAATATGACTGTGAATTGATAGATATAGACGCAGGAGAGAGAAGAAATTCTATCGCTAAAAATGGTATTGCCCTCTTTACATGTAGCTGTGATATCAAAGATGAAGAGCATATAAAAGTAGAAGAAATTAAAAATGATAATTTTAAAGTAATCCAAAATTCAAAACAAATTATAAAAATGCTAGATGCCTTTGCGCAAGGTGTAAGAGCGTGG
>JAJRPV010000023.1 GCA_024280575.1 Campylobacterales bacterium | reverse complement strand
TGCTCTTCATTGTAGGTTTTTATAAAATCGTCAATATCCACTTTTATACCAATATTTACAACTTTAAAACCATTGTTTGAGAGGATAATATCAACTAAATTTTTACCCACATCATGAACATCTCCTTTGACCGTACCGATAACAAGTGTGGTTTCACTCTCTTTTTCTATTTTAGGAAGATATGGATTTAGGTAATCAACACTAGCTTTCATCACTTCTGCTGATTGCAAAACAAACGGTAACTGCATCTGTCCACTTCCAAAAAGTTCACCGACAACTTTCATGGCATCTATCAAAATTTTATTTACTATGATTTCCGGAGCTATCTTGTCTTTTGCGATTTCCAAAAGAGGCATCATCCTGTCTTTATCGCCGTCAATCAACAATTTTGCTAACTTCTCTTCATCACTGAGTTTCAGATATGCTTCATCCTCTTCTTCTTGATTTACCTCTTTTATATCTTCAAAATAATCAATAAATTTAAAAAGCGGATCTCCCTCGCTTCTGTTGTTAAATAGCAAATCTTCACATACTTTTCTCTGCTCATCGCTTATCTTGTGCATAGGAATTGTATTTTTTACATTTACGATTGCCATACTAAGTCCTGCTTGCACACAGTGATATAAAAATACAGAGTTTAGGTACTCTCTCGCATTTTTGGCTAGACCAAAAGATATATTTGAAACGCCTAGAACAAATCCAACTTCAGGGTGCATTTGGTGAAACTCTTTTATAGCTTCGATCACATCAATAGCCGCGGTAAAATACTCCTCATCACCGCTTCCAACGGTAAAAGTAAGTAAATCAAAAACCAAATCTTCGGGATTTATCCCGTGTTTTTTTGTGGCTAAATCATAAATTCTTTGGGCTATCCTTATCTTATCATCTTTTGTTTTAGCCATACCAACTTCATCTATAGTTAAACAAACCAAAGCACAGCCAAATCTTTTGGCAAGTGAGCAAACTTTGTCAAATTTTTCTATACCGTCTTCAAGGTTTACAGAGTTTATGATAGGTTTTCCACCTATGTGTTTTAGTGCAACTTCTAGTGCAGTTACTTGCGTGGTATCGGGCATAAGTGGTAAAGAAATCTTTTGTGTGTATCGGCTGATAACTTCTGCCATATCTTTACTTTCGTCTCTTCCTGCAAACCCGACACTGACATCTATTCCATGAGCACCACTCCTTACTTGTTGCTGAGCAACTGAGAGTGTTCCGTCATAATCTTCAGACAAAATCAACTCTCTAAAAGCTTTTGAACCGGTGGCATTTGAACGCTCTCCCATCAAAAACGGAGCAGGGTCCTGTTTGATAGTTCGTGTTTCAAACAAAGATGCCAAAGAGGTGGGAAAACTACCCTTTGGAGCTAAGGGAACTCTATCTTTTACTCTTTTGGAAAGTTCCAATATATGCTGTGGTGTAGTTCCGCAACATCCACCCAATATACTAACACCTGCATATTGTAAAAAATTCTCCTGCAGTTTTGCAAATTCATCCGGCCCCATCGGATAAAATGTATAACCTCCTCGATTTTGAGGAAGTCCTGCGTTTGCGTGTACGCTTATCGGTTTACCCCAAACTTCGCTAAGAGTTTTTATATGTTTTTCAACTTGTTTAGGTCCTGTACCACAGTTAAAACCAAGACTAAAGATATCAAACGACTTAAGTATGGTGGCTATCGTGGTCGCATCTGTTCCTATAAGCATAGTCCCAGAAAGTTCAATCGTAGCAGAAACCATAATAGGTAATTTTACTCCATCTTCAAGCATCGCATCACTTATAGCATGAAGAGCTGCTTTTATCTGCAATGGGTCTTGAGCAGTCTCTATCAAAAACAGATCAACTCCACCCTCAATCAAACCAAAAGCACTCATCAAATATCCGTCATACATCTCATCGTAACCTATATGACCCAAAGATGGTAATTTTGTACCAGGCCCCATCGCACCCGCACAAAAACGAGGCTTATCCAAATTGAATATTTTTTACAGGCGGCTTTTGCTATCTTCGCACCGTCTTTTGCCAATTCAAACGCACGAGAAGCGATACCGTAATCATCCAAAACCCACGGAAGCGCTCCAAATGTATTTGTTTTGATTATGTCAGCTCCTGCTTTCAAGTAACCTTCGTGAATCTTTATGATTTCTTCTTTACATGTAGAGTTTAAAAGTTCATTACACCCCTCAAGAGT
This sequence comes from Campylobacterales bacterium, assembly GCA_024280575.1. Lineage (GTDB taxonomy): Bacteria > Campylobacterota > Campylobacteria > Campylobacterales > Sulfurospirillaceae > JAADIZ01. Next base: position 12,727 of record JAJRPV010000023.1, on the reverse strand, counting down.
GCCACTCCATGCATCATCAGGTATATCTGCATTTTGTATCTGAGTGCCCATGGCTCCGTCTATGATGAGAACTCTTTGTTTAATCAAATCTTTAATATTCAAAATTTTTCCTATTTTTTAATTATTTTATATTACCAAAGATTGCATTAAAATTGAATATAACACTCACTGCTTAAAATTTAATCATAAAAACTGATATTTATAATTCATAAACTGATATAATTTTTCCAATCAAAAAAACTAAGGGAGAAAATATGAGAAAATGGTTTCTAAGAGCTTTAATGCTTTTACCAACACTATCTTTTGCAGGAGACAAGCTTGACACTGGGGATACGGCGTGGATGATGGTATCATCTGCGTTGGTGTTACTCATGACGCCTGCTGGACTCGCACTGTTTTACGGCGGTATGACAAGATCGAAAAATATACTCAATACTTATGCTATGGTATTTGTAGCATTTGTTGTTGCTATGGTTATGTGGGTTGTAGCCGGATATTCTGTTGCTTTTGGTAACGGCGGTGCGATGCAATCAATCATAGGCGGATTTGACAATATATTTTTAAATGGCATAAAGTGGAGTGATTTAAGCGGAACTTATCCTACCTATGTTTTTGTAATTTTTCAAGGAACATTTGCGGCTATCACAGTAGCGATTGCTAGTGGTTCTGTTATAGAAAGAATGAAGTTTTCAACTTGGATTGCATTTGTCGCTATTTGGACAATAGTTGTATATGCTCCTATTGCCCATATGGTATGGGGTGGAGACGGTGCATTTTTATTTGATGCCGGAACTCTTGATTTTGCCGGTGGTACAGTAGTGCATATGAATGGTGGTTTAGCTGGTTTGGTTTTGGCGATTTTGGTTGGCAAAAGAAAAGGTTATCCAAGAACCGCCATGAAACCTGCAACAATCATACTCACCGCTCTTGGTAGTGCCTTGCTTTGGTTTGGCTGGTTTGGATTCAATGCAGGAAGTGCATTTGGTGCAAATTCCATATCTGGTTTGGCATTTTTCACAACAGCATTAGCTCCTGCAGCGGCTGCTATAACATGGATTGTTATAGAGTATGTAATCTACAAAAAGATGACACTTTTAGGATTGGCATCAGGTGTGGTAGCCGGTCTTGTAGCAATTACTCCGGCAGCTGGATTTGTAGATGTAACGGGTGCATTGATTATCGGAATCGCAGGTTCGCTAATCGCTTTCTTTGGTGTTGCATATCTAAAGAAAAAATTGGGATATGATGATGCCCTAGATGCTTTTGGCGTACACTTTTTAGCTGGATTATGGGGTGCGTTGGCAACGGGATTCTTAGCATTAAACGATAAAGACTTACTATGGGATGGACCTTTAAAAGCTTCCGGAGACAGGTTAGGACAGGTCATCGTACAGCTAGAATCAATCTTGGTAGTAGGCGGATATACATTGGTAGGAACTGTTATAGTTTACTATATATCTTCAGCGATAACAGGCGGTGCAAGAGTTGATGAAGAGACCGAAACCATAGGACTTGACGAAGCAGTTCACGGGGAATTGGGATTTAATTTATAGGATAATAAGCAAGGATTTCTAGCCAACAGGCTAAGCTTTAATTAATTATGGGCTTTGCCCATAATCAAGATGACAATAAAAGGATTAAAATGAAAAAAATAGAAACAATCATTAAGCCATTTAAGCTTGAAGATGTCAAGGATGCTTTAACTGCACTTGACATCACCGGTATGACAGTATCTGAAGTAAAAGGATACGGAAGACAGCAAGGACATTCAGAGCTTTACAGAGGAGCTGAATATGTAGTAGATTTTCTACCTAAAATAAAAATTGAAATCGTTGTGAAAGAGAGTATGCTAGATTCTGTTTTAGAAGCAATTTTAGAGAATGCAAAAACCGGTAAAATCGGTGATGGAAAAATCTTTGTTTATGATGTGGAAAAAACCATAAGAATCAGAACAGGCGAAACAAACGAAGACGCGATATAATCACAAGTAAGAAGGATTAAGGTTTTAATCCTTCTTGCTACATCTATTTATCTTCTTATTTTTAATCATTATATATACATCTTTTACAATCAAAATTAAACAATAAAACCAAAGCCCATCTAGCATATAATTATTATTTGCACCATTGCTATAAAGAAAAGGGAAACCTAAAAAATAGGGCCATTTTAGAAAGTAAAAAAAGAGTATTCCAACTCCGTATAGTTCTTTTAGTGTTTTTTTGATTGTAGTGTCCTAAAAGACATGACAAGATTAAAGCAGAGTTCACTCAGCATAAAAAGATCCCATAATTTTACAATTTTCAAAAATTCATCGCCTACTTTTAAAGATAAAAAATTTATATAAATATTTACACCGTATTTACTGTTTGGCGGAGAAATTTCCGGTAGAGATTTGCTGTATTGAAAAGTTAATCTGACATTTTCATCTCGCCTCATTCTTCGTATGCGTTTTAATGTACCGGCAAAATCTTTTTCATTGAGTCTTATTTCTGCGTGGGTATTGTGAGATAGTACATTTCTCACAAAAGAGAGTATATCGTAAAAGTTTTCATACTGCTCACCAACTCTCTCTTTTATATAATCTTTGAAGCCATTTTCCAGTCTCAAAGCTTCGACCATGGCCATACAAATTCCCCTAAAAGCATTAAATTCAACAAAATATTCAAATAGAGACAATTCATCTTTTTGATATTCTCTTGCATTTTTCAAGAGTTCATAAGTTATGTCCGCATTAAAATAATATGCGTTTTCACTATCAAATTTCTTCACGACAAACATACTGCGATCCGTCAAATCTTCAGTTTTAGAGAGCATTCCCAAAAATTCACCCATATTTAAAAAATAAAAATTTTGCTCCACCAAAAGCAATGTATCATCAAGCAAAATTTTTTCATCTATCATTTGATTATACTTACCTTTAATTCCTGATACACGGCACCATCACCCTCTTCGCTAGTAAGGGATGGGGTTAGCATATTTGATTTTTTTCCGCCTGAATATAATGCCAAACAGTCATCTCTCAAGCTTTCATCTACTCTGACTTCATAAGAATAATCATAATCTCCACTACTAAGGATAACTTCATCTCCGTCTTTCAAACCCAAACCTAAAGGAACTCTTAAAAAATCATCTGTATAAAATTGGGAGTTTAATGATTTGTTTTGTTTTACTGCAAGTAGGTAGAAATCACCCTCTTCTTCAAAATCATCATCATATTCATCAAAAAAGACGAACTTTTCATCTTCTGTATAAAACTTTTCACTATAAGGCGAATTTACAAGATATTTAGAAATCAATAAGCCATCTTTTTGTGCACTGTTATCACTCAAAAATTCGTCTATATATTCTTTTTCACTTTTAATGTTACCAAATTTAAACTCTTTCATCAAATACGAACACAAATCATACTCACTAATACCGATACTTGAATCAATTAGCTTTGGCATAAAACCGATATACTCGTGTCCATAAGATAGCTTCAAATCCTCTTTTTCCAAAAATGTTTTAGCAGGAATTATCAAATCTGCCATTTTGGATGTTTCGTTTTTATGCAATCCAAAATAGACCACAAATTTTGACTTTTCAAGCCCTTCTTTTACTTTTGGAGTGCAGGGCATTTGAGTCACAGGGTTTCCACCTTGTATAAAACTGACATCAAAATTTCCAAAATCAGCTGTCGGCATAGGAACTCTTTTTTTGTTTTTTACTGAAAAAGGCTTGCCAAAACCAAAACTGCTGTCATCTATAAAACCTACACCACAACCATCTTTCCCAAACAATCCTAATAGCGCTGCAAAAGAGTCTATGGCTCTAAGAACACTGTGTCCGTGAGTATATTTTTGTACACCAATTCCTACTAAAATAGATACTTTTCTGCCCTCAATCATAGAAAGAATCTGACCGATAATGCTCAAATCAACTCCCGACTTTTCCATCAGTTCCACAACCGTAATACCGTTTATCTCATCTAAAAAATAGTCAAAATTTTCACATCTGTCTTCTATAAATTTTGCATCTTCCATCTGCTCCATATAAGCCAAACGGCTCAAAAACATAGCTAAATACAAATCACATCTTGGTTCTATCTGTACATGTAAGTCTGCTTTTTTGGCGATATCGGTTACTCTTGGATCTATGACAATTAGTTTTTTGCCCTTTAAGGCGGGTAACATATGTGAATTTGTGATACTGCTGTTTCTGCCCCAGATTATCACAACTTCACTGTTTTTTACAATATTTGGCGAGAGTGGCAATGCTGCACCTCTGCCCTCTTCTATGCCAAAAATTCCTGCTTCTTCACAGAGTCCGCCTTTTGTAAGGGTAGCTCCGTATTTATCAAAAAACATTCTTGGAATGCTCTGCATAGAACCTAAATTTCCACTGCCCTTAAAATATATAATTTTTGAGGGCTCAGTAACTTTGATTCTGTTTTTTAACACCTCAAGAGCTTCATCCAATTCAATCTCTTTGCCTTGATATATCGGTTTTTCAATTCTTTTTATTTTGTGAAAATTATTGAGATGATGACACAGATAACCCTGTGTAATTGGATGGTTTTTATCCCCTTTTAGCCGACCGTCTTCACCTAAAACCACACTACAACTATCGAAGCAATCTAATGGACAAGTAGTAGATTTCATCTATTTAGACTTAAATTCAATCTTGACAAGTTTTGAGAAAACTTTTGGAGCCGGTATCACAATTTCGGCTTTATAAGAAGAGATATTTTGGGTATCTGCACTTTTCCATAGTTTATTTACTTTATAATTTGTTTTTTTGCCATCTATATAAATCACACCATTTTTTGCAAGAGCATAATCTTCTTTGGACACAAAAATAGTGAGTTTTGCCGAAGATATATCGTAAGCATCGACTAGAGGAGTTCCCACGCCTGCAAAATCGCCTTTTTGAAGGTATAGCTTATAAACAAGGTATCCTTTTGTAACTCTGATTGATTTTTTCGCAATTTGATCTTTTAGTGTAGCTATTTTGTACTTTTGGTCATTTAACTGGCTTTTTAGATTTTCTAAATTACTCTTTAAACTTAATGACTGATTTTGGGCATTTACGCTGTTTATCAATTCATTGTCTTTTTCCACTCTTGATTTTGTTTTGAGATTTTTTATCTTATTGTAATTACTCAATCTTATACTTGCTATTTTTTTTGCATTTTCAAAATTCTTTTTTGTTATTTTTATCATTTCATTTAAAATTTTCAATTTATTAACTGAATTTTTCAAATCTTCCTTATTTAAAACATCATCAAGATGAATGATAATCTGACCATTTGAAACTCTGCCTTCGAGCTTATCGACAGAAGTCAAAACTTTACCGCTAACAGCTGATTTGATACTATATTTTTGCAAAGGCTCAACTTTTGCATAATATATATTTGCACTCAATCCAACGGTGGCTAAAATAGCCAATATAAAATATTTCATCTTTACCCTTAAAAAAATTTCTTAATTATACTAATTTTATCTAAATAAATTGCTTTTTTGCAAATTTTATAAATAATCTTTGTGTATCTATTTTTTTGCTTATAACGATATTATTGCATATATTTTGCGTTAAAATCTCCGCAATTTTGGGTGCTAGTACAAAACCTCTAGCTCCTACGCCCGAGAGTATATACATATTTGGATGATAAATATATTTTTCTTTTGGCACAAGAGAACCGTTTTTAATATATGGATATTTTTTTAGGGTTTCTTTTGCATTTATCGCTTTTCCTGCGACAGGAAAAAAGTCTAAAGTAGAGTTTCTCGCACCAAAATGAATTTTTTCGACTTCAAAACTATCAAATCCAACATAAGATTTGGCGAGAGTTATCATCTGGCCTACATACTCTTCATAGCTTTTTGAATCACTGTATTTATGGTTTGGGATATGCGTTGCTCCTATATGAATCATTCCATTTTTGTCAGCACTAATAGAGCAGGATTTATGCAAATGAAAAGGAAGTTTCATATGGGTTTTTATATCTAAACGATGACCATAGATATTTTTCAGCATACAAAATTCTAATTGTTCAAAATCTTTGCTGTTTCCGGCACATAAAATAACGCCCTTTGCCTTGATATTTTCTATGACATAAGTATTGTCTATGAAATCCAAATGCTCTACATGTAGGCCTTCAACAACCTTTATATTTTCTAACATTTTTTTAATCAAGCCAGCACTGTCTATAATAGCTCCGTCTTCAAAAAAATAACCTCCAAATCTGCTTTCGTTTTTTTTCACAAAAGAGATTTCATCTTGGTTTAAATATTTAAATTTTTTGGGTAAATTTCCTTCGCACAGTTTGCATTTTTCTATATCTTTTGCACTTTTCAAGAGTCTCAAAATACCTTTTTGCTCTAAAAATTCAGGAAAATTGTCTTTATAAAATTTTATGGAAAACTCAAAAGCTTCATTGACAAATACCGTATAAAGCGAATCAGAGCAAATCTTTGGAGACAAAAAAGCACCCGCAGCTCCACTTCCGCCTGATGCAATTTTGCTTTTTTCTATAACTATAACTTTTTTGCCAAATTTATTTAAAAAATACGCAATACTTGCACCACTGATGCCAGCACCGATTATCGCGAAGTCAAACAGTGATTTCTTTGATATCTGCTATCCTTTTAAATTCCTGATAGATTGAAGCTATGAGATTTTGTCTGTTAGTTTTTATCTTCACATCCTCAACATTTACCATCACATTATCGAAAAAGTTATCTATCATTGGCTTCAGAGCAAACAGGGAATCTAGTTTCGCTTCATAAGTTTGAAATTCTTTGTTTTGCACCTCTAAAAATGCACTATATAAATCTTCCTCTTCTTTAAATTCTAGTAGATTTTCATCTACATGTATATCTTTAAAGTCCAATTTCTTAATAATATTTGCAACTCTTTTAAATGTTGAAAAACTCTCTTTGAAACCATCGCTGTTTGCTACAGTATTTAGCGCATTTATCTTTTTTGAAAGTTTTAAAATATCTCTCTCGCCACTACTTAAAACTGCTTTGATGATAGAAGGATTTACATCAAAAAACTGATAAATTCTCTCTATAAAAAACTGCTCTAATACTTGCAAATCAAAATTTCCATAATTTCTTGAGAGCTTTTGTAAAATATCCCTGATATCAAAATCTAATTTGTATTGCAAAACTATTTTAATAATACCGTTTACCGCTCTTCTTAGAGCAAATGGGTCTTTTGTTCCAGTTGGAATTCTACCTATGCTAAAAAGTGCCAATAAAGAATCCAATTTGCCGGACATTGACACGATAGAACTAAAAACAGTACTTGGCAAATCACTCTCTTCGCTGTTTGGCAAATACTGCTCTTTTATAGCCAAAGATACCAAGTCATCTTCGTTTGCAGCTTTTGCATAGTAGTAGCCCATAAGACCTTGAAGTTCAGTAAATTCATAAACCATCTCGCTCAATAAATCTGCTTTTGAAAACAAAACCGAACGATGCAGCAGATCCAAAAGTTTTTCTTTTTTTGGATTTTCCGATGATAATCTATCTTTATATTTTTCATATAAAAAATCAACTATATTTTTCTCTCTCATCTCTTTGTCAAAAACCGAGCCAAGCCCTTCTAAAAACTGAACATCCTGGAGTCCGGAAAAATCAAGCCCGTTTTTCAAATCATTTTTATAAAAGAAAAGCGCATCACTTAGCCTTGCTAGAAGCACCTTTTCATTGCCTCTGACAATCAAACTATAATCATCACTTATAGCATTTGAAACCACTATAAATCTGTTTGTTAAAACACCATCTTTGAAAACTGGAAAATACCTTTGATGCTCTTTCATAGAAGTCATAATCACTTCAGGAGGAACACTTAGAAATTCCTCATCAAAGCTTCCTATGAGTGCTTTTGGATGCTCTGTAATCGCAACTACTTCCAAGAGCAAATCTTCATCTATCTCAATTTTCACACCATTTATCTCTTCTATCTCTTTGAAATCTTCTATAATCCTGTTTTTTCGCTCATCTGCAAAAAGTGTTATGCCGTTTTTCCTGATTTTCTCAAAATAATCACCAGCGAAGTCAAACGAAAACGGGTCATATGAGATGTGTCTGTGCGGAAATGAAAGATTTGAAGAAGTTACTCCAAAAGAGTCAAATTTCACAACTTCATTGCCAAGCAAACAAGCGATGGAGCGAATCGGTCTTATGAAACTTTCTTCATTGTAGCCCCATCTCATCGACTTTCCAAAGTTTAAGCTTTTCAAAAATTCATCAACAACTTTACCAATCAAATCTTTGGACTCGTTTCCGCTTGAAATCTTTTTATAGTATAAAACTTCTTTGCCGCCTTTTGTTGTTTTTTGCAAATCATCTACACTGACTCCACATTTCTTTGCAAAACCTAAAGCCGCAGGAGTCGGCACGCCTTCTTTATAAGCGATGCTAAGAGGTGCGCCATAAAATTCTTCTTCTTTGTCTGCTTGATATAGTGGAAACTCTCTATGCCATAGCACAAGTCTTCTAGGAGTATAATAAAATTCAAATTCACACAAAAGTAGATATTTTTCTAAAACTTGTGCATATTTTTTGGATATATTTGGATATTCTTTTAAAAATGGGATAGCCGGAAGCTCTTCAACGCCTATCTCTATAAGTAGTGGTTTGCTCATATAAAAAACCTTGATTGTATAAATTTACATGACCTTATTTTAGCATTATCATCCATAAAAACTTCTTTATGATATAATATTTATTATGAAAAATTTAGAGATTGAAAACAAGTATCTGTTATCTCACAAGAAGGCTATTGCTTTCTTAAAAAAACTCAAAAGCTACGAAACCCATAAGATTACCCAAATTTATATCAAAATCTTTAAAGGCAATGTAAAAAGAATTAGAAAAATAGATGATAAATACATCCAGACCGTAAAAAAAGGAAATGGCAAAGTCCGTAAAGAGTATGAAAAATATATATCCAAAAAGAAATTTAACAAACTCTCACATAAAAAAATTGGCAAAACAATAAAAAAAACAAGATATGTTTTTTCCTTGGATGGTTATAATTTTAAACATAAATTTGAATTAGATATATTTAAGGGCAGATTGAAAGGTTTGGCTTATTTAGAGATTGAATTTGATAACGAACAAGATATGCAAAAGTTTACTTTGCCTTGGGAACTAGAAAATCTTGTCTTAAAAAATGTCAGCTCTGACATAAATTACACAAACAGTTCGCTGGTCTTAAAAAGAAAAACGATTAAAAATCTAAAAAAAATTTTCAGGCAAATAGAATCGTTGGATATCAATGATAATTTTAATATAAAAATAGATAAAAAAGTCTGTATATACGATAGTCTGAGAGTTTATCTTTATTATTATCTACATCTTATCAAAAAATATTTACCTCTTGTGTTAAATCAAAAAGATGATGAATTTTTACATCAATTCAGAGTAAATCTGCGAAGAATTAAGTCTCTGATGAGTATTTTTAAGGAACTGTTTGATTTGGATATATATCAAAAAATAAACTCTAGTTTAAGAGATGCTATAATTGCCACAAATAAAAAAAGAGATTTGGATATTTTCCTAATTAACCTAAATAATTACCGAGAAAAAGATGATTTAACGGATTTTATAAAATTTTTAACCGAAGAACAAAAAACAGAAGAGGAAAAATTTATAAAATTTATAAAAGAGAAAAAAATGGAAGATATTATTTTTAATATGGAAGCTATGTTAAATGAAAACAGTAATTTTTATACAACAAGACTAGCGAATTTACCTGCAAAAGAGTACATAAAAAATACGATCAAATATCTTTATGCAAAAACCATAAAAACCATAAAAAAATTAGACAGTCAAACTAAATTGGAAAAATTTCATGAAGCAAGAATAAAAATCAAGAAAATAAGATATTTAACGGATATTTTTAAAAAATATTCTTTCAAAAGACACAATAAGTCCCTAAAAAGATACCAAAATATCTTTGGAGAACTAAATGATTTAAAAAATCAGGTAAACATAATCAACCACTACATCCCTCAATGTGAAAACAAAAAAGCACTAAATACACTCTTGAACAGATTGACGAAAGAGATGTATCTGCAAAAGAAAATTATCATATCCAAAACAAAGACTTAATCTTTATTTTTTCTTCCCGCTTGCCTGAAAAATCCTATCATCAACCATATCAAAAAACCTACAAACGCCACCATCATAATAGTATCTAATGTTTCACTCATTTTACCTCTTTTATAATTCTACATAGTTGTATCTCCATATCTCTATGGTATTTTCCTATCTTTTTTACCAAAATATCATATTTTTTGCCTTTTTTGTATTTTTCATCAGGCAAATATATCTTTATTCTGTCTTTTCCATCTCCAAGTAATACACTGTATTTGTCCACTCTGATAGCTTCAACATTTTCCAGCACCGCCGGCAACAGATCGTTAAACATATTTTTCAGATAACTTATACTGACAATCTTGGGCTTCTTTTTGCTGTATTTTTTGGTTTGCAAAACTGCAAAAAGTGCTAAATGATCAGAATATCCTTTGCCTACATGTATATTCTTTTTTGTTAATTCCCATCTTTTAGGATAGCCATATTTATTTAGCAAATAGCCTTTTCTAAACACTCCGAATGAATTTGGCTTGTATTCAATATTTTTATCATCAAAAAGTGTTTTTGAAACAATTATATGGTCAATTGCATTTTTGTTTCGACCGTAAACATGACTATATCTTATACCTCTTGGAACTTCATACCATAAATCATAAAGCTGGCTATTAAAATTTCCAACTTTCAGTATATCTTTTAGGCTTTTGCCCCATCCTTTTTTATCCACCCTAAGAGGTGTATTTAAATCACCCATTATCACAAATTCGCTTTTATCATTCAAAAGTGATTTTAATTCTTTGGCGTAAGCACTTCTCGCTTTATACCCATGTTTATATGCAGGCCAGTGATTTACAAAAAAAGTAATCTTGTGGTGATCAAGATAGAACTTTAGCACATGTATATCTCTTGGATAATCCTCAATTTTCACCGAATACTTATTTGCAACCTTATATCTTGAAAAAACTACACTATCTACTGTATGCCTGTTTTTCTTAAAAAAAGTATAAATATAAGGATATTTTTTACTTCCCAAAGCACTGTTTAATTCTCTTGCTACATTTAAGTTTTCAATCTCTTCCAAGGCTATGATGTCTGCATCCAAATCCTTTACGACTTTTGAAATATGTTTCAATTTTATAGTAAAGTTTTTCTTATTCCATTTGGATTTTGTGTTTGGGATATACTCTTTATACTCATCGCCATCAACATTTAAATCAAACAAATTTTGAACATTATATGTAGCAATCTTAAAATTTTTCGCAAACAATGAAGTTAAAATTAAAAATACTAAAATAAAATATCTCACATATTGCCCCTGATACTTTTTGCCATAACCACTCCTGATGAAAAAGCCCATTGAAAATTATATCCGCCAAGCTCCCCTGTTATATCCAATACTTCGCCTATGAAGTACAAATCTTTTTTTATTATACTCTCAAAGTTTAAATGATTTATCTCATCACTACTTACGCCACCCCTTGTAACTTCGGCTTTGGAGTATCCGAAATTTCCTGCCGGGGAAAATTTATAATGATTTAATCTTTCTAATTTTTCTATATCTTCAACTTTTAGCTTATCCACTTTAGTATCGTCCAAACAAATAGATTTTAAATACTCTTTTATAAATCTTTTTGGGAGAGGCAACACAGAGCTAATCTGTTTTTTGCTTTTTTTTGATAAAAGTTCTGAAATTTTTATATTCGGTAAAAAATCAATTTTGATTATACCTTTTTTCCAATACAAAGATGCAGGTAAAACAGCTGGTCCGCTGATGCCTTTATGTGCAAAAAGTAAATTTTCTTTAAAACACTTATTCTCTACATGTAGAGCAATATTTATTGAAATACCGCTAAGATTCTTCATCCAAAACTGCTCTTTTTGAAGGGTAAAACCCACAAGAGCAGGAGAAGGATGGATAATATTGTGTCCAAAACTTTTGGCAATTTCATAGCCTATATCACTCGCACCCAAACTCTTAAAACTAAGTCCACCGCTGGAAACTACTACTTTTTTTGCTTTAAAAGTCTGCTTATCGGTTTTAATTATAAAGTTTTTATCAAACTCAACTTTTTCGACTTTATGATTTAAAAAGAAGTTGCAATGACTCGTGAGTTTTTTAAAGATATTTATGATTTCATCTGAAGAATTTTTACAAAAATATTTACCATTTGAGCGAAATTCAAATTTTAAGCCTTGTTTGGTAAAAAAATCCAACAGTTCTTTTTGTCCAAAAATCTTAAACACATCATTTATAAACTCTCTATCTCCGAGATAATTCTCACTCGCTACTGATTTATTTGTAAAATTACACTTTCCGCCACCGGAAATCTTTATCTTAGGTGCGATTTTAGAAGAGCTTTCAATCAATGCAATAGATTGGTTTTCAATAAAAGAAGAAGCCATAAGAGCACTTGCGCCTGCTCCAATGAACGCTATATCAAAAGTTTTCAAATGCCTCTAAATTCCCAAAATTTTGTCTTATGGCATCATACAAAACAATGCCGACTGCCACTGAAAGATTTAAACTTCTGCCATTTTTCCCCATAGGAATCGTCATAGCATTTTCCCACTTTTTTTGCATCAAATCCATAGGAAGCCCTGTTGATTCTCCGCCAAAAAGTATAAAATCTCCATCTTGA
>JAJRPV010000022.1 GCA_024280575.1 Campylobacterales bacterium | reverse complement strand
GTGCTATGATACTTAGATTTTTGAGAGCTTTTGCAAAAGATGGAATATTAAGAGAGAGTGACTAAAAAATATAGTAAAATTCTCTATGAGGATTTATTAATATGGATAAAATAGCACTAGAAAAACTCAAGACACTTACAATTTTATATGCTGAAGATGAAGAGGGAATTAGGAAAAAGGTATCAGATTCCCTTAGATATTATGTAAAAGATGTTATAGAAGTTAACAATGGTGAAATTGCACTAAAATTATATTTGGAAAAAAAGCCTGATATTATTTTCACAGATATTATGATGCCAAAAATGGATGGCATAGAACTTGTAAAAAAGATAAGAAAAAGCGATAAATCAACTCCCATTGTTATGATTACAGCTCATACAGACAAGGAGTACTTGTTGAGTGTAGTAGAGTTGCACTTGGAACAGTATATAATCAAGCCTATAAACCTTAGAGACTTAAAAGATTCGCTAAAAAAGTGTCTATATGTTATATCTAATAATCGCTCCATAACTAGGTTATTGCCACAAGAATATAGGTATGATTTTGATAGTAAAATTCTTACATGTGGGGTGAAAGAGATAAAATTAACCAAAAAAGAGATAGCATTTTTTGAGTTGCTTGTTCAAAATAGGTACAAAGTCACAACTTATGCTCAATTACAAGAGTATGTTTGGGGAAACGAGCTGATGAGTGATGATGCTTTGAAATCTTTGGTTAGAAATATAAGACAAAAATTTCCAAAGAATTATATAAAAAACCTCTCGGGTGTCGGGTATAAACTAGATGATAAAATATCTTAAGATTAGGTATAAGTTTTTGCTTATGGCGCTTCTTGGTGTTGCCGCTATCATACTTATGTCTTTACTTGCTCAAAATATATTAGAAGATGGACTAGCTAGAGTTAAAGATGTATTTAAAGACTCTAAAAAAGTGCAAAATATTCAACAAGATTTTATTATTCCTCTTTTTAAATTAAGAGAAGCTACACTATCGCTCGTAGTGGCTCCTGATGGTGAATATAAACGAGAAATTGCTACTAGTTTGACTCCTATGGTTGAAGCACTTGATTACTCTTTTGGTACGACAAAAGGTAATCTAAAAGATATTTGGGAGAGTTACAAAAAACTCATCTTTGTCAGAAATGGATATAAAAATTACAAGAGATTTGTTTATCAAAGTGATGGATATATGAAAGAGGACTACAGAAAAGGCGCTTTTATGCACACTAAAAGTGTTGAAAGAAAACAGTTTTATATATTAATATCTAAATTAAAAAAACTTCAAACCAAACAACTTGAAAATTCATATCAAACATTCCAAAAAGCTAAGATTAGTTTTACAAAAAAGAAAAAAATGATAATATCAGGCATGGTTATAGTTGCTATATTGACTCTTCTATTTGGTTTTTTGATTGCTAGAAGTATCGTCTTTTCAATGGAAAGTGTACAATCTGGTTTGAGTAAATTTTTTGATCTTCTGGGTCGAAAAATAGACAAAGATGAAAAAATAAGTATAGAATTAAAAAGTACAGATGAGTTTGGCAAGATGGCAAATATGATAAATAAAAATGTAGAAGTTTTAAGGGAAAAATTAAAAAAAGATATAAGATTGATTGAAGATGCCACGAGTGTTGTTAGTGATATTAAAAAAGGAAATTTGGATAGAAGATTAGTTGAAAGTGCAAGTTCAAGTGAATTAAATAGGCTAAAAGAAGTCATGAATAAAATGCTAGATAATCTTGAAGATAGAATTGTCTTAGAAATCAAAGAAAGAACAAAGCAGGAGCAACTGCTTATACAGCAAAGTAAATTAGCCTCAATGGGAAATATGATAGGAAATATTGCTCATCAATGGCGTCAACCACTAAGTGAGATAAATGCAGTTTTGATGAATATGCAGGTGAAAAAAGAGTATGATGATTTGAGTGATGAAGTTTTTGAACATAGTATTCAAGAGTGCGATATCATACTTTCTCATATGTCCAATACTATAAATGATTTCCAAAACTTCTTTAAGCCATCTAAAGAAAAAACACAATTTAGTTTGCAAACCGAATGTAGAAATGCTAGCTATATCATTGAGGCGTCTTTAAAATATAATAATATAAGCTTTGAAATTGATATAGAACAAGATTGCCAAATTTTTGGCTATCCAAGAGAGTTTTCTCAAGCTATTTTAAACATATTGTCTAATGCAAAAGATGTTTTAGTGGATAGAAAAATAAAATCTCCATATATTAAACTAACTTTGAAAAAAGGGAAAAAGTATGCTCTTGTGAAGATAGAGGATAATGCAGGAGGTATTAAGCCTGATATAATGGATAGAATATTTGAGCCATATTTTACCACAAAACATGCAACACGAGGAACAGGGATAGGGCTTTATATGAGTAAAATAATCATAGAAGACAATATGCACGGGTATATTGATGTTAAAAATGGAAAATATGGTGCTGTTTTTACAGTAAAACTGATGCAATACTTGATTTAGAATTATTTTATTTATATAAAAACTATAATTTATTGTGTTTATACATAAAAAAGTTGTATAATGTTTTAAAATATTTCAAGGGGGAGTATTGGAAACACTCTTAGATCAAGAATGGGTAAAAATTGTAATAGTCATATTGGCAGGTTTTTTAATAGGGCTTGATATTAAAACACACAGATTAAAAAAAGATTCAGCTAGCGAGATAGGCAGTGTCAGAACTTATGCTTTTGTAGCACTTGTTAGTTATGTGTTTGCCAAGCTAAATATTTATCTTTATTTGATCGGATATGTTGCTATTGTAGCGCATCTATTGCTTTTTTATTCTAAAAAATTACAAAATAAAAAGAGTGGGATTTTACTCTTTTTGCTAACTTCGTTAGTATATACTTTTGGTATTATTATTTTAAGATATGATGCTTGGTTTTTGATAGTTGTTTTTATTGCTATTGTATTTATCTCAAATCTAAACCAAAGATTAAAAAAATTCTATAAAACATTTGATGAGAGAGAAGTAGAGACGCTCGCAAAAGTTGTATTGTTAAGTGGTGTGATTTTGCCTCTGTTGCCACGAACCAATATACATGAGTATATTCCTGTTTCATTTTTCAAAGTATGGTTGGCAGTTGTTGTTGTTTCTATGTTTTCATATGTAGGATACATATTAAAAAGATATATTTTTAAAGAAAAAGGCTATTGGTTAACAGGAATTTTAGGCGGTATATACTCTAGTACGGCAACAACAATAGTTTTGGCCAAAAAAGCAAGAACCAGTAAGTCTGTGGATTTGTTTGTATCATCAATCTTGATTGCAACCGCTGTGATGTATCTGCGATTATTGGGAATTTCATTTGCTTTCAATATAAATATAGCTGATAAACTAGCCATACCTTTTATAGTTTTGGCTCTTCTTACTTCATTGATTTCCATGTATTTTTACCATAGAGCAAGAAGAGATCTTAACTCCAATCTAAATGAAGAAGAAGATCAAAACCCACTCGAACTCGGTACTGCTTTTTTGTTTGCCTTTTTGTTTATAGCGATGGCATCTTTGACGCATTTCGTACTAAGCAGATATGGAGATTTAGGACTAAATATACTCTCTTTTATAGTTGGTTTTACCGATATTGATCCTTTTGTTTTATCTATTTTGTCTTCAAAATTTGCTGTAACCCCACAAGGCGCATCAGAAGCTATATTGATAGCCGCAGGAAGTAACAATATATTAAAAGCGGTATATTCGTATATGTTTTCCAAAAATAAAATAGGTACTATAAGTGCCATTGCATTGATAGTTTTAGGCATACTCACTATCGGAGCAGGCTTTTTAGTCTAAATTTTATAAAGAATTAAAATCTATGTTTACCTCATCTATGCTATCTTCTGGCAATAAAATTTCGGCATATTTGAGGTATAATTTGGAATTATAGAAAAATTTGACGAGTTCTCTATCTACTTCATTGTGTTTTGCCATTTGATAGAGTATATTCATAGCAACAGAAAGTTTGTTTGCCTTTTTGTATGGTCTGTCGCTTGCTGTTAATGCTTCAAAAATATCAGCAATTGCCAAAATTCTTGCTTCGAAAGAGATTTGGTCTCCTTTTAAACCCATAGGATATCCTTTTCCGTTTATTTTTTCATGATGACCAGCTGAGATCTCAGGAACTCTGCTGTATTTTTTAGGAAACGGCAATCTATTTAAAATATTTAAACTGATTTTAGCATGACTGTTTATAACCTCTCGTTCTTCTTTGGTGATATTTCCTTTTCTGACACTAAGATGTATGTATTCGTCTTTTGTTAATATTTTATACTCTTTTTTATCGAAGATATATACTTTTTTGTTTATATCTTCTATTTTTTTCATATCTTCATCAGGGAGATATTCGCTTCCTTTGTTGCATTTTTCTATAAAGTTTGCATAATTGATGAGATTTTTTACCTCTTGAAGGTATGTCTCTTTTTCTAAAGTTCCTTTTAAAAATTCAGTTTCAAGGCATTTTTTTAGATGTTCTATTCTGTATTTAATTAACTCTAATCTATTGAATATAGTTTCTAGTTTTGAAGATTTTTCTATGATATATTCAGGAATAGATAACTTCCCTATGTCATGAACCAAAGCAGCAAAGTTTATCTGTTCAATCTCATCTTTTGAGTATTTTTTATTTTTAAAAATTGTCTCATCATTATTGACAGCTTCAGCAATCATAAGAGTTAATTTTACCATTCTTCTAATATGTCCAGCACTGTGAGGTGATTTTTTATCAATAGCATATATGATACTTTTTAAAAATGAGTTTAATAATCTCTCAAGACCCCTGATAAGTTTAATATTTGAGATGGCAATAGCTGCTTGAGAAGCAAGAGATAGAGCAATGCTTTCATCTTTTTTGCTGAATTCGTCAATACTGTCATATAAAAAGTTTTGTTTGTTTATCAACTGCAATACACCTATTACCTCTCTGTCATTGTTCAAAAGAGGAATGACCAGCATAGATTTTGATATATAGTTATTTGATTTGTCAAATTGCTTTGTTCCGTCAAAAGAAAATTTTTCTGTTTTATACACATCCGGAATATTGATAATCCTGTTTTCTAAAGCACATGTTGATGCCACCATTATTTTGTTTGGTTTGCCTCCTTCTAAAAAAAGAGGTACAGGGGACCATGTTATCTCTTTGTTTGTGCCACCCATTTTGATATCCAAAGAATCTGTCTGTACGATACTAAAATGCAATTTGTTGTCCTCTAAAATATATAGAGTACCACCGTCTGCATCTGTTAAGATTTTTGCCTCTTTTATGATTAGTTCTAGCAGTTCATCAAGGCTGTTTTTAGATGACAATGCTTTTCCAATATTGTTTAATTTATTTATCTTTTTTACAATAGAGGTCTCTCGCCTTACTACTTGTCCTGATGAATAGAGAATAATCTCACCACCGGATAAAATATTATCTTTATCTATACCAATCTGACACAGTTCGCTTATTATTTTATCTTTATAAAATGGTTTTATATGGTTTATATAAATATTTAAATCGCTTCTTAATAGATGTGATAAATCCTCTTTTAAAAAATTTGGAGTAAGATGTTTGCTTTGTATCGCAATATCTTTTTGATTATTTGGGAATGAAACATCTATTAGAAGGGTTTTAATGTCTAAATTTTTATTTATCATGTTCCATAAATTAGGATTTTTGAAGGTATCTCCTGAAAATAGAATTGCATCGTTGCCATTTTTTATCATATACCCACAAGTTGGTACAGTATGATTTGCTTTGATTGGAGTTAAAGAGAGTTTCTCGTCAAGCTTATACTATTTGTTATATGCTATTGGAATATATTGTAAAGACGGGGTTTTTGTGTTTTTTAGGTATATTTTAGTAAAATCTGGCCAGATAACACAATTAAAAATATTTTTTTTCAAAACTTCAATAGTATGAGGGAGAGCAAAAATCTTCAATGGTTTTCTTCTTGTTGAAAAAAAATTGTCTATTAAAAAAGCACAATCTACGATATGATCTAAGTGAGAATGGGAAAAAAAGATGTTGTTTATATATTTTGCATTATCTCCTAAACCTTGCATTATGTTGCCGGCATCTATGACCGTTTCTCTTGAAACTAAAATACAGGTAGAATTTGCATTTTCTGCTCTACTGCCCAATGCGCCTAAAATCTTGATACCTTTCATCTGCTTCCTCTGCCCTTACTTGGTTTTAAAGTTGAAAATACCATCAAAATTCTCAGGTGGGTATTTTATAAAATGTTTACATCTTTCTATATATAGCTGATATAGTTTTTGAGCATCTTGAGTATTTAGTTTTTTAAAGAGAATCAATGATGCTTTAAAATCAGCATGCTTGTATAGCATAATGGCCTTTTGGTATATTATAACATTATCATCATCAAATCTAACCCATGCAAGCCCGTCAAATCCAATACATTCATATATAATAACAGGTTTGTCTTTCCCTTTGACCCTAACTGTGTCTAACTCTCTTAAAATATAATTTTTGTTGCTTAACAATTCTTTTGTAAATTCTGTTAAAAGTATTTTTGCCCCATATGTTTTGCATAATTCTTCAGTGCGAGAGGCTAAATTTACAGAATCTCCTATACATGTATAGTCACTTCTTCCAAGTGAACCCATCTCTCCGACAACACTTTTTCCGGTATTTATACCTATACCTATATGTATATTTGGTCTATTTTGTTTTGTTAATTGTGCGTTTAATTTTTCTAATTCAAATATTTGCTCAATCGCAGTTTCCAACGCCATATCCGCATGTAATGCAATATCAAGCGGAGCATTCCAATATGCCATAATAGCATCACCTATAAATTTATCAACTGTACCCTTATGCTTAATAATGATATCAACCATAGGTGTCATATAGTCATTTAGAAGCCTAATAAGCTCTTTAGCAGAACCAATATTTTCGGAAATATTTGTAAATCCTCTAATATCGCTAAAAAATATAGTAACAACTCTCTCTTCTTCTAAGGGTGCCATAGTACTGTTTTTCAGCAATTCTTCGACGATATCGGGAGAAACTTTTTTTGCAAACTTTGATTTGATCAGATTTTTTTGTCTGTTTTCAAAGAAAAAATTCAGTGTCGTACCTATAAAGTAGAGTAAATTTACGCTCATAAGAGGAAAAAGCGTATTTAAGATAATACCTTTTGAAAATATAAGATAGTAATGTGTATATATAATTGCAAAATCCAACAATGCAAAGAGAATTATGGATATAAAAACATTTGGTATCAGCAGGAGAATGAATACTATCATTGATAACAATATGAGACTCGCAATATTAGCACTATCTGCCCATGGAGGTATAGATACATAGTTTTGGTTTATAATGTTATCTATTGCATTTGCATGTACTTCAACACCCGGATATGCAGAATCAAAAGGTGTACTTCTCAAGTCCAAAAGACCGACAGCAGATGTTCCTATCAGGATAAATTTGTTTTTAATAATAGATTTATCAATATTGTTATTATAGATATCAACTGCCGAAATATATCTATAACTTCTGCCTTCCCCTGTGTAGTTTATAATCATTCTTCCATACATATCGGTTGGAATATTTAGATTTCCTATAGAGATTGATTTGACTATACTATTTTCATAATTGACTGTTATAATTTTTTCTTGTATGGCATTTCTAGCCATCTCAAGACTTAGAGAGGGATAGAGATTTCCATGGTAGCTGATGAGCATAGGGATGCTTCTGACTACCCCGTCATCATCTGGTATTGTATTGAAATAACCATTTGAATATACACTTTTTTGGATTATTGGAAGATTTAAAATTGCCCTATATGCTTTGATGATAGGAGAATTTTTGGGTCGGTTTTTTTCTATTATTATAGCATTTGCATTTGGAGTATCTTTTGGTTTTATACCATCATTTTTTAAGCTAAAAACATATCCTGCGATTGTTGGAGTATTTTTTATGGTTTGAGCCAAGATTTTGTCGTAGTCCTCTATATTTTTAGTTTCCATTCCAAGTTTTGAGAGAATTTTTTTGGGAGAACTGTTATCTGGTTCGGCAAAGAGTATGTCTAGTCCTATCACTCCTGCCCCATCTTTTGTGAGATTTTTGAGTATCACAGAGATTATGTTTCTACTCCATGGCCACTGTCCAAGCTCTTTTAAACTTTTTTCATCTATGTCGATAATAATGATATTTTTGTCTGCTTTTACCTGATCTCTTGCTAAAAACATCATATCGTTGATTTTATTTTCAAACTGTGAAAGCAGGGTTGGATGCCAAATAAGCAAAAAAAGTGAAAAAAGCAAAATCGAAAGTGTTGTTATCAGTAGGATCGTGCTTTTTTTCACAAATTTTTACCTTTTTTAAATTTTTGGTCATTAAATTATAAAGATAATTTAATGACCAAAATTTGTTATGCTATTTATAAAATTATTAAACATACCACCTGGATTTGCTGAACCACCTGGATTTGCTGAACCACCTGGATTTGCTGAACCACCTGGATTTGCTGAACCACCTGGATTTGCTGAACCACCTGGATTTGCTGAACCACCTGGATTTGCTGAACCACCTGGATTTGC
>JAJRPV010000021.1 GCA_024280575.1 Campylobacterales bacterium | reverse complement strand
TATGATCCTGACCATTCACAAAACGAAGATAGATTTATCCTTCTTGGATTAAGTTGTTCTTTAAAAGTCCTTGTTGTCGTTCATTGCTACAAAGATGAAGAAAATATTATTCGCCTTATCTCTGCAAGAAAAGCAACAAAGTCAGAAGAAAAAAACTACAAGGAAATGTTATGAGAGAAGAATACGATTTTAGTAACTCTGTTAAAAATCCATATGCTAAGCATGTTAAAAAACAAATCTCTATTCGTATTGAGAATGATACAATTAACTATTTTAAAGATTTAGCAAAAGAGACGGGTATTACTTATCAAAACCTTATAAATTCATATTTGACAGAGTGTGCTCATAAGCACGTGAAACCTGAGTTAAAATGGGCTTAACAAAAGTATAACAAATTCGAGGAGACCAATAATTTTCCTAGCGGAAAATTATCGCTCACGACAATCGTTGTTCGTCCCCGCTACGCGGGCACGAACAACGGTCGCGCTGAGCACACTTCGTGTGCCACCTGCTTCTTGTTTCGTTCTACGCTTCGCTACGAACAACAAGAAACAGGAGTCACACATTAAGTTTATTTCCAGAAAACCTTGCGGGATTTCCTGAAACTAAACTGAATGGTGCTCAGCGCGACCGTTGTATCACTAAAGGTTCCACTCCCTCAAAGAAAAAAGCAAAGGTCAATTCTGATGATGAAATATTATCAAAAACCAAAATGATTACGACCGCTTTAACAACTTTTTTAAAAAAAGTTGCACAAAAATTCTAATAAATTTTAACTTGACAACCAAATCTTTAAATGATATAATCGAAGCATCCACACAAGATGCCAAAAGGTATCGGGGTATTTATACCCAGTACTTTGTTTTTGACAAAGTCGGAATGTTTTAAACATTCAATAGGTTTCAGGGCTAATGCTAGTTACTTACTATATTTATTACTAAGTGTAGTAGATATAAGTACCAGCGTTACGATAGAATAGTGTGACACTTAACTATTAAAAGTGGCACTTAAAGACCGTTAAGCGTACCAAGTAAACAATTCAAAAAATGTGTGGCACAGCATATTTATATGCAAATTTTTTGAAAGGTAGGTATTATCATGAAGTTTAACTTTAATTATAAAAAGTTTAATTTTAGTTGTGAGTGTGAATTTAAGAAATTATTTCTTATTGCAACAATCATTAAAGGCTTAGCGGTTTTTCTTTACAAAAAGAGATTTAAGAATGAATCCATATTCATGTACTCTTTACAATTGTAAATCACTCCGTAAATTACAAGGTCATTTAGGACTTCAAAAAAAATCAAAATTTCAAAGTCTATCTATTAAACTAAAAGATGAACCATTAAATTTTTACAAATCTTTTAAAGACAAAAAAGGTAGAAAATTATTTATTTGTAGCAGAAAAATTACTATTCTTCATAAACAACTAATAAAATTATTTAATGTTGAAAAGCCTCAATATTTAAAATCTGGAGTTAAAAAAGAATCTCATATTACAAATGCAAAGTATCATTCAGCAAGTAATTTTTTTCTACTGATTGATATAAAAAGTTTTTATCCGTCAATTACAAAAGGCAAAATTAAAAAACAACTTACATCTACATATAGTCAATCAAATCAAGTGGCGGAATTTATATCTAATTTGGTAACAGTACCTCAAGAAAATACAGTAAATAAAAGAGCATTAGTAACAGGTAGTCCATTAAGTCAATATTTTGCATATCTTATCAACAAAAAAATGCTTGATGAACTAAATAATGTATCAAAAGAAGAAAACATAAAATTTACAGTATATGTTGATGATATGACATTTTCTTCCAAACAAATAATATCATATAAATTTCATACAAAAATTTACAATATACTAACAAAGTATGGATATGCAACTCACTTAAAAGGTGAAAAAAAGAACTTCAGGGGCAAAGTGGGAAATAAGTCTAAAATTACTGGTATTCAGATTACAAAATATGGTTTTAGACTACTAAAAAAACATAAAGATAAAATAAAACAGATTATAGAAAATAACGAGCACATAAGCAGACAAAAGACTTTATTAGGTTTAGTTAACTTTGCAATACAAGTAAATCCAAAATATAAAAAATACAAAAGTTTACTCAAGAAATATGGCAAGATACAACAAAATGGAGTAAAAAATCTATAGCCCTAACCACGATTTTGCTTGAGCAAAAAGATGTGTTATCATGATAGATATAAAAACGATTGAAACAGCTATAGATTTTTATACTTAACCGTTGTTCGTCCCCGCTACGCGGGCACGAACAACGGTCGCGCTGAGCACACAAAGTGCGCCACCTGCTTCTTGTTTCGTTCTACGCTTCGCTACGAACAACAAGAAACAGGAGCCACGCATTAAGTTTATTTCCAGAAAACCCTGTGGGATTTCCTGAAACTAAACTGAATGGTGCTCAGCGCGACCGTTAGATGCAAAGGAGAACAAATAGATGTTTTATATTTTGATAGTAATCGCAATTCTTTTAATTGGATTAGAATTTTATAGTTCAAAACAGAATAAAAAATTATTCTCTGAAAATAAGAATTTTGAGATATGGAACAAAATTTACAAATGGCATTGGATAGTTGGATTTGTATTTGTTCCAATATCTATAATTGAATATCCAATGTTTGGTACTTCAAACACTGTTGTTGGATTTCCCCTCATAATTGCTGCTTTTGATGAAGCAGGAAGAGATTATGTGGGAATAACTACTACTCCATTTGCAATCATAAATGCGATTATATGGTTTTTCATGATACAAATTATATTATATATATGGTCAAGATTTTTAACTAAGTCATCTAACAAATCATTGGAGAGAAATATTTGACCCTGCGGCTCAAATATTTCTCAACTCAGCCGTTAGCATACATTTAAATAGTTTACTTTCTATAATTTAAGTTCTATTAATGGGAACTTCTGTATAATGCTTGCATGAGAATAATTTCAAAAAAGAGACTAAAAGATTTTTATGAGCAATCGAAATATAGTGATAGCAAGAGTGCTTTAGAATCTTGGCATAAAGAAGTTCTAAAACTTGATTGGAATAATCCCAATGAGATTAAAAAAATGTACCAAAACTCAAGTGTTGTTGGAGATACAAAAGTTGTCTTTAATATAGCAGGGAACAAATACAGATTGATAGTTGCAATAAACTATTATGCAAAAATTGTATTTATTAAATTTATTGGAACACATAAGCAATATGATAAAATAAATATTGAGGAGTTATAAGATGAATATTAAACCTATTAAAAATGAAGAAGATTATACTCATACATTGAGCTATATTGAAAATCTAATGAATGCTAAACCTAATACACCACAAATGGATGAGCTAGAAGTCCTTACAACCTTAGTTGAAGCCTATGAAGAACAACATTACAAAATAGAAGCTCCAGACCCCATAGAAGCCATAAAATTCAGAATGGAACAAGAGGGGTTAAAACAAAAAGATTTAATTTCCATGGTTGGCAGTAAATCTAGAGTTTCAGAAGTTTTAAATAAAAAAAGAAAATTAACTATTAAAATGATAAGAAACTTACATACTCAACTACATATACCTATTGAGAGCCTTTTTTTGGATTATAAAACAGACTGTGCTTAAATGCTAATAAATACGAGGAGCGATAATTTACCTAGTGAAAATTATCGTTCACGACTGCCGTTACCATTCAAAATTGATATTAAAGTTAGTCTAAAATTTTCAGTAACTTATTATATAACTCATATTATAATCTATATGAAATAAAATATTAGGACTCAAAATGATTGAATACGGTATTACGGCACTACAAACTCAACCATCATTATTTAAACAAATGACAATATCTAAAATAGTTGATAAAAGAAAACATATAAATATTGGATATTTTATATCTTCAAAATATGAAGATATAATTTCTGATGTAATAAAAAAAATAGAATATCAAGAAAAAATAGCAAAACTAAAAAAACTAAAACAATATCAAGATTTAGAATTTTTAGAAGTTGGAGTTAACGATGGATTTAAATAGATGTGATATAGTTGGCATAAATCTAAATCCAAAAAAAGGTGATGAGATAGGGAAAATCAGACCATGTATTGTTGTTTCAAATGATGATGAAAATCAAATCTTAGATACAATTATTGTAATGCCATTATCAACTCAACTAATTGATGATATGTTACCTTATAGATTGAGATTATTAAAAAGAGATAAACTAGAAAGAGATTCAGATATACTTATAAATCATATAAGAACTATATCTAAAAAAAGAGTTATTTCAAAAATAGCTAAAATTACAGGCGATGAATATAAAGTAATTATTAAAAATCTTTGTAAAAATTTTTAATTTGGAGTTTTAAATAAAATGGTAGCAAAACAGTGGAAAAACAAGGTTGCTCTGCGATAATTTAAGTTTTTATCTTGTAGTATAAAAAGGTGCCAGGGTTAGACTTTGCACTTTTTTCTGACATTATAGGGAATTTACAGAATTAAAAAAACTCACATCACATCTGCTATTGTACAATGGTCTTATTATTTGGTATTTTAAGGGTGTTTTATATAAAATGCTTATTCAATAAATAGTTAGCTTAAAAATATGGAAAACAGAATAAAAAGGTTTGATAATAATGAACAAGAGTAAAGATTTTTTACGCAGAATTGTTGAAGAAGATTTAAAAACTGGCAAATATCAGGAAATTATTACCAGATTCCCTCCTGAGCCAAATGGCTTTCCTCACATCGGACATGCTAAATCAATAAGTATCAATTTTGGTATCGCTCGTGATTATAACGGTCACTGCAACTTAAGGATGGATGACACAAATCCTACCACCGAAGACACACAATATGTCGAGGCACTCAAAGATGCTGTGCATTGGCTTGGGTTTGAGTGGGATAAGAAAGTGCATTTTACTTCTGATTATTTTCACCAATTATACGATTATGCTGTGGAACTCATAAAAATAGGCAAAGCTTATGTTGATAGTTTAAACGAAGATGAAATACGAGAATATCGAGGTACTGTAACAACCATAGGCAAAAGAAGTAAATATGCCAAAAGAAGTGTTGAGGAAAATCTGGACCTTTTCGAGCGCATGAAAAAAGGTGAGTTTGAAGATGGGGCGCATGTTTTGCGAGCAAAAATCGATATGTCGGCTTCAAATATGAAGATGCGAGATCCACTTCTGTATCGTATTCGACATGCCCACCATTTTAGAGCGGGAGATGAGTGGTCCGTTTATCCGATGTATGACTTTGCTCATTGCCTCTCTGATTATATCGAAGGAGTAACGCACTCTATTTGTACACTGGAGTTTGAAAATAATCGTGTCATTTATGACTGGGTGTTGGATACTCTTAAGCTCAAGCCACCGAGGCCTTATCAGTATGAATTTGCACGCCTAAATATCAATTACACCGTGATGAGCAAAAGAAAACTTTTAGAGTTGGTAGAAAAGAAAATAGTGAGTGGTTGGGATGACCCTCGTATGCCTACTATCGCGGGATACAAAAGAAGAGGCTATACACCGGAATCTATCTTGAATTTTTGCGAGCAGATAGGTATCGCCAAAGCAAATTCTATGGTGGATGTTTCACAACTCGAATTTTGCATTCGAGATGATTTAAACCAAAAAGTACCGCGAGTGATGTGCGTGGTTAATCCACTGAAAGTTACTATCACAAACTATGAAGATTTGGAAGAAATTGATGCTCCTTATTACCCGCACGATGTACCCAAAGAGGGTTCGCGAAAATTGCCCTTTTCTAAAGAGATTTACATCGACCGTGATGACTTTGCGGAAAATCCTCCAACAGGATACTTTCGCCTCACTCCTGAACAACCTGTGAGATTGAAGTATGCTTATATCCTTACATGTAAAGAAATGATTAAAGATACCAATGGCGATATAATAGAGATACAAGCAGAGTATCACCCTGATTCCAAAAGTGGCTCGGATACCAGCGGTATCAAAGTAAAAAGTGCGATTCAATGGGTCGAAGCAAATAGTGCAAAAAAAGTTGAATTGAGACTCTACGACAGACTTTTCAAAGATGAAGCACCCCAAGGCAAAGAAGATATAAACCCAAATTCTTTAAAAATCATAAAAGGTGCTCTTATAGAACCTGCTGTCATAACCGATAAGCCTGATGTTAGATTTCAGTTTGAAAGAGAGGGCTATTTTTATGCCGACCCTGTTGATTACAAAGATGCAGTACCGGTATTTAATAAAATTGTCGCTCTAAAAGACTCTTGGAGCAAAAAGAAAAAACCGTCTAAAAAACTAGCTAATGCCCAAACTAAAAAAATACAAATAGATGGCGAAGCTACTCCTATGGATGCAGATGAGCAAGCAAGGTTTGATAAGTATAAAAATGAGCTAAAATTAAACAATGAAGTTGCCAATATACTTGCTCGAGATAAAACTCTATCAAGCTTTTATGAAGAGGCACTGTCCACGCTGAACAGCCCTTTGAATATTGCCAATATCGTAGTCAATGAGGTCGCTAGAGAGTTAAAACAAAAAGAGATAAGTGAGCTGAAATTTAGTGCCAAACAGATAGCTAGGCTTGTTAAAATGATTGATGATGAGACTATATCAACCAAAATTGCCAAAGGAGTATTTGAAGAGATGAGTAAAAGCGGAGAAAATCCGACAAAAATAGTTCAAGCCAAAGGGTTGGTACAGATAAGTGACCCTACTAAAATTTTACCTGTTATTAATGAGATAATTGCAAAAAATCCTGACAATGTACAAAAATTCAAGGAAGGAAATGGCAAACTCTTGGGCTTCTTTGTGGGACAAGTGCTGAAAAAAACAGGAGGAAAAGCAAATCCAAAAGTTGTAAATGAGCTAGTAAAAAAGCAGTTGGAATAATACCAACAGAGCTAATGGAAAGCATATTGAAGCTCTCTACATGTAGAGCTTGTATTTTTCATCTAGTAATTTTTCGGCTTCCTTGTATTTTTCACTATTTTTGCAAATCTCACTTTTGATTAGTGGTCGATATTTTTCAAAAGTTGCCCAAACTGTATATGCACCTTTTTCTTTTCCTAGATTTTTGAGTGCCAGTGCGGTTGAGCCGTTTATTAAACCTTTGAGAATCTTGCTTTCCTCAAGCGTATCAGGGTTGCTTTTGAGTTTTCGCCAATCATCTTCCAAAACTTCGTGCCCTTCTACAAATTCTTCATCTTTTACTGCTTTTAAAAATGCGTTTATGCTATTCAAATATTGTCCCTTTATTAATTTATATTGGGTATAATAGCAGAAAATTTTTAAAGGTAACATATAATATGCTAAAAAGTAGTCGTTTTGTTATGATTGTCGTATCGCTGTTTTTTTCAGCTTTTTACAACGATCTCTTTTGGAAAAAAGTTGCTCAAGTTTACCCTTTTAACAGTACAAATATTTGGTATTTTGTCTCATTATTCATCATTTTAAGCTCAGTCATATATATAGTTCTTAGTCTCATAAATTTTAAGTATGTTTTAAAACCGGTTTTGATTATTCTTTTTATGATTACGGCAGCTACTAGTTATTTTATGAATAGTTATGGAATTGTTATTGATTCCAATATGATAAATAATCTATTTGAGACACAAGTGGCAGAGGCTTCTGACTTGTTATCGTTAAAACTTTTTGTTGATTTGACACTCTTTGGAGTTATTCCCTCTGTTGTGATTTTCTTATTAAAGATAGAATATAAATCATTTGGAAAACATCTTCTATATAAATTTTTAGGAATTTTTGTCTCTTTATTGATAATAATAGCAAATCTTTATGTATTTAGCAGATTTTACACTTCTTTTTTTAGAGAGCATAAACCTTTAAGATATTATACAAATCCACCATATTATATATATTCTTTTGGGAAATTTATACATAGTAAGTACCAAAATCAAAATATAGTAGTTCAAAAGACAGGTTTAGATGCAAAGTTAATAGAAGGCAAAAAACCAAAACTTTTGATTTTGGTTGTCGGAGAAAGTGCGAGAGCCGATCATTTTTCACTAAATGGATACAAAAGAGATACAAATCCAAATCTCAAAAAAGAAGCCGTGATAGATTTTGACAATATGTACTCTTGTGGTACGGAAACAGCAACTTCGGTTCCTTGTATGTTTTCGATATTGGATAGAAGTGATTTTAGTATAAAAAAAGGTCTAGAGCATGAAAATTTATTGGATGTTGCAAAAAGAGCAGGAGTGAGAATTAGATGGATAGACAATAATTCAGATTCCAAAGGAGTTGCTACTAGAATCAAAGATGTTATAAATATAAGAAATAAAAAGATAGAAAATTTTTGTGACACTGGAGAGTGCAGGGATGAAGCTATGTTGGTAGGTTTACAAAAATATATAGATTCAAATGTAACCAACACTATCATAGTGCTTCATCAGATGGGAAATCATGGACCAGCTTATTATAAAAGATACCCTACAAAAGAGTTTACAAAGTTCAAGCCCGTGTGTGAGAGTAATCAACTCCAAGAATGTTCCAAAGATAGTATAAGAAATGCGTATGATAATGCTATACTTTATACGGATTACTTTTTGAGTAAAACCATAGATTTGCTCAAAAAAAATCAAGACAAATATGACACAGCTTTTCTTTATCTATCAGATCATGGAGAATCTTTAGGTGAAAAAGGAGTGTATTTGCACGCTATGCCATATTTTATAGCACCGGTTGCACAAAGACATATAGCCGCAGTTGCTTGGTTTGGTAAAAAATATGATCACTTAGATGAAAATTGTATAAGAAAAATTGCAAATAAAGAATATTCCCAAGATGACTATTTTAGTACGGTATTGGGGCTGATGGATATAAAAACAAAAGTATATAAAAAGAAACAAGATATGTTTGCGCAGTGTAGAAAAAATTAAGGGAATAGTTTTGGAAGAAAATAAGCAAGAAAAAATAGTTGAGATGTTTGATGATATAGCACCAACATACGATAAAGCAAACAGAGTTTTGAGTATGGGTGTTGATATACAGTGGAGAAAAAAAGCCTGCAATGAAACATTTGACAGATATGATAAGCCAATTGATCTAATAGTAGATGTTGCTTGTGGCACGGGTGATATGATGAACTATTGGGACAAGCAGGCAAAGAAAAATAAAAGAGATATAAAAAAAATAGTAGGCGTTGATCCGTCTGTTGGTATGGTGCAAGTAGGAAAAGAAAAATTTCCAAATTTTGAATTTATCATATCAGATGCTACTGCTTTACCCGTGGATGATGAAAGTATAGATATACTAAGTATTAGCTACGGTATCAGAAATGTCGTAAAAAGAGAAGAGGCTTTCAGGGAGTTTGCAAGAGCAATAAAACCCGGTGGTTATGTTGTGATTTTGGAGTTTACCAAAGATGATAAAAAAGGTTTGCTCTTTGGTGTTAAAGATTTTTATATGAACAAAGTATTGCCTAAAATTGGTGGATTTATCTCTAAAAACAGGGAAGCCTACGAATATCTTCCAAATTCGATAGAGGGATTTTTGACTTCAGATATGCTACAAAATGAGTTAAATGATGCTGGATTTACCACAGAGTTTTCAAAAAGCTTTTCTATGGATATATCTACGCTGGTCATCGCCAAAAAAAGATGAATAGCCCACAAAGCGTAACCAGCCTTAATACACAGATAAAATCTCTTTTAGAGAGCACTTTTGTATATGCACATGTAGAGGGCGAAGTTTCAAGATTTACATATCACAGTTCAGGACATCTCTATTTTACGCTTAAAGACAAGAACTCTTCTATATCTTGTGTGATGTTCAGAGGAAACAATAAAAAGATGAAGTTTCGCCTCGAAGAGGGTATGAGTGTCATAATCGGTGGCTCCATATCCGTATTTGTTCCAAGAGGAAGTTATCAACTTAATTGTGTGAGTATCGAGCCTAGCGGAAGTGGTGCTTTGGCCAAAGCTTACGAACAGCTTAAAACCAAACTTAAAGGTTTGGGATATTTTGAAACTGAAAATAAAAAAGAGATACCAAGATATATAAAAAGCTTGGCACTCGTTACTTCAGGGACAGGAGCAGCCCTTCAAGATATGTTAAGAGTAGCAGAAAAAAGATGGCCTTTGATAAAGCTTAAAGTCATAGATACGATAGTCCAAGGTGAAAACAGTGCTTTTAATATAGCAAAAAATATAAAATTTGCAGACTCTTTAGGTGTGGATGTGATAGTTACCGGAAGAGGCGGCGGAAGCGTAGAAGATTTGTGGGGTTTCAATGAAGAAGTTGTGGCTAATGCAATATTTGAAGCAAAAACTCCAGTAGTTTCTGCAGTGGGTCATGAGATAGATTTTGTCATAAGTGATTTTGTGGCAGATCTTAGAGCTCCTACTCCATCAGCCGCTATGGAGATGATACTCCCGGATAAAAATGAGCTTTTGATGAGCATAGACAATCAGGCAGAACAGATTAAAAGATCGTTTGTAAGGGTTATATCTCAAAAGAGCTCGGAGTTGATAAATTTGAAAAATGAATTTCAAAGATACTCGTTTGAACAAAAAAGTTATTTGTTGTCTCAAGAGATAAAAATACTAAGAGAAAAATTTAATACAAAAATTTCTCAAATTTTTCAAGAGGAAAAAAGAAAAATAGAATATTTGAATGAAAACTTATCCTTTGCATGTAGGCAAAATATTCTTAAAAAAGAACAGGCTCTAGATAGCCTTAAAAATTCGCTTACATCAAAAAATCCGACTCTTGGATTAAATGAAACATATGCGCAAGTAGTGAAAAATGGAAAGACAATAAAGCCTGAATTTTTAAAGGTAGATGATATTTTCCAATTGCAAACAAAAAGTACTCTTATAAAATCAAAAGTCTTAGACATCATTTGAATCAGATAATATAAGTCTTATTTACTTTTTATTTAACAAAGGTTACTTTTTGTTTAAGCTTTAATCCTATACTTCCATTACCAAGACGCAACCCTCCTTTTAGAAAATGAATATATTTTTTAAATCAGCGTCCGAGATGCCCACCTCGGACGCTTTTTCTATGCCCAATTTTTCCTACAAATTTAATATTTATCAAATTTTTTGCTTCGTTTTGCTATTATCTCTATATTTATGAGACCACTGCACAGTAACAACCCCCACAAAAGCTAAATTTGAGGTGAGTTTCGAAAGATAAAATTCGAAGTACTAACTAGTTAATTCGAGAACTTTTATCTTTCGAAGATTGCCTCAAAGTTAGCTTCCCTACGGGTATCAACAGGTTTCGTATATATGGCGTTAATCGTTTTTGAATTAACAAGTTAGTCCTGCAAACGATTGCCTTGTCTATACAAAACCTGTTGATATTGTGGGGGTTGTTACTGCGCAGTGGTCTCTTTAAGGAGATATTTTATGAGTGTAAAAAAAGAGTTAGAAGCAAGAAGTGGAAGTATTTGTGAATTATGTGGAAGTAGCGAAGATTTGAGTGTTTTTGAAGTGTCACCATCAGACGGCAGTGCAGAACAATCCATATTAGTATGCTCTACATGTAGAGCTCAAATCGAAAACCCGGATGACATGGATGAGACTCATTGGAATTGTTTAAATGACAGTATGTGGAGTGAAGTTCCGGCTGTTAAAGTTGTAGCATACAGATTTTTAAACAAACTTGGAAGAGGAGATTTGCTAGATATGATGTATCTTGAAGAGAGTGAGCGAAAATGGGCAGAATCTGGTTTGTCGAGTGATGATGAAACTGTCGTAAAAGATGCTAACGGCACAACACTGAAAGCCGGTGACAGTGTTGTTATATTGAAAGATTTAGATGTTAAAGGCGCTGGATTTACAGCAAAAAGAGGAACTACTGTCAGAAACATCTCGATTCCCACTGATGTCGAAGGACATATAGAAGGACGAGTGAATGGCACCAAAATTTATCTTAAAGCAGAATTTTTGAAAAAAGCCTAGTTTTATGTATGATGTCGTAGTTATAGGCTCAGGAGCTGCCGGAATCATGAGTGCCATAACTGCTGCGAAGGCGCAAAAAAGAGTTTTACTTTTAGAAAAGATGCCTAAAATTGGCTTGAAATTAAAAGCAACCGGCGGTGGAAAATGCAATATCACAAACATGCTGGAGTTAGATGATTTTATAAACTCTTTTGGTAGGCAGGGGCGTTTTATGAGAGATGCTTTAAGTCGGTTTTATCATGATGATTTACTAAAATTTTTATCAAATATTGGCTTGCAGACACATGCGCCAGATGGGTTTCGTGTTTTTCCGATTTCACATAATTCCAAGAGTGTACTGAATGTTTTGATAGCGCAGATGGAAAAGCTACATGTAGAGATTGCATGCAATCAAAATGTTCAAAAGATAGAAGCACAAAATTCTCAAAACTATAGTATTTATACAGAAACAGATATCTACGAAAGTAAAAATATCATAATAGCAACCGGAGGTTTGGGTTACTCTACGCTTGGTGCAAGTGGTGATGGATATAGATTTGCAAAATCATTTGGGCACAGTGTAAACGAGCTTTACGCTGCTATGCTTCCGCTACATGTAGAAGAGAGTTGGGTAAAGAATTGTCGAGCTGATACAATAGCCAAAGCTACTTTGAAAATTAATTTGCCAAAGATGCAAAAAATACGCAAGAGTGGAGATTTAATTTTTACAAAAAACGGTATAAGAGGTCCTGTTGTGCTTGATTTTGCCAGAGAAGTTACACCTCTTTTGAAAAAATATAAAAAAGTCCCAATGCTAGTGAACTTCACAAAAGGCATGAATGAAGAGAATAGTTTAAATTTTTTAAAAGAAGAGGCTAAAAATGATCCTCAAAATAGCATAGTTGAAATTCTTAAAAAAATTTTACCAGAATCTCTTAGTATTGAAATATGTAATTTGGCTGATATAGATTTTAATATGCCATGTGCTAAAATAAATGGTGTAAAAAAAGAAAAACTCATAAAACTGTTGGCTTGGACACCACTGAATGTTATAGGGCATGATGGGTTTGACAAGGCTATGATAACAAGGGGTGGCGTTAGCCTTAGAGAGATTGATCCAAGAACTATGCAAAGTAAAATAGCAAAAGGCATATATTTTTGTGGAGAAGTTGTAGATTTGGATGGTCCATGTGGTGGATACAATCTTCAATGGTCATTTTCCAGTGGATATTTGGCAGGTTGTTTATTGGGTACTTAAATTTGGTATAATAATGAAAAAATAAAGGTTGAATATGAGAAAAATAAGTACAATCTTAGCACTGTCAGCAAGTTTGGCATTTGCTTTTAATCTGGGAAATTTTGCCAAGAGTGTTGTTGACAGTTCAAATATAGGCAGTTCAAAAAGTATGACATCAGGATTAGATAATTCTACAGTTGCAAGTGGCTTAAAAGAAGCATTAAAAAAAGGTGTCAAGTTTGCTGCTTCTCAGCTAGGTAAAAACAATGGGTATCTAAATAATTCATTAGTAAAGATTCCTTTGCCTGAAAATTTGGCAAAAGCTGAAAAAATAGTAAGGAAATTCGGTGGGAATAAAGTTGCTGATAATTTGATAAATTCTATTAACTCTGCGGCCTCAAAAGCTGCTCCTAAAACGGTAGATATATTTATGAAAGCTATCGACAAAATGTCTTTGACGGATGCCAAGAAAATTTTAGCAGGAAAAAAAGATGCTGCCACACAGTACTTCAGGAAACACACCTCAGGTTCACTTGAAAAGATGATTTCCCCAATCGTAGATAAAACCATGAAAGAAAACAGTGTTGCAAAATATTATGATTCTTTTAACGGATACTATAAAAACTATGGGCAAAAATATGTGCAAAACAGTGGTGTTATGTCATTGGCAAAAAAATTCGGTGCAGATTCATATCTGCCTAGCGGAAATGATTAAAATCTCAACAAATATGTAACAAATAAAGCGATAGACGGTTTGTTTAAGATGATTGCAAAAGAGGAAGCAGATATAAGAGCAAATCCGATTGCAAGAACAACTTCACTGCTTAAAAAAGTTTTTAACTAAGGAAATAACCAAATGAAATTATTATTGATAGGTGCCGGAAATATGGGTGGAGCAATGCTCAAAGGACTACAATCTTACGACATAACTGTGGTTGAAGCATATCCAAAGCGGGTAGATGAATTAAAAAACTTATATCCTAACTTAAACATAGTAGATACTATCCCTGTGCTTGATGATTATATAGTGATTTTGGCTATCAAACCCCAATCACTTGAATCTCTACATGTAGAGGGTCGTGCAAAAGGATTGATTTCTATACTAGCTGGCACAAAATTAGAAAAATTAAAGGCTAAGATTGACGCAAAATATTATGTAAGAGCTATGCCAAATATGGCGGCTCTCGTGCAAAAATCAGCCACTTCACTTTGTGGAGATGTAGAGCTTAAAGAAAAAGCCATGAGTGTTTTAGGTACTATTGGAAAATGCTTTTGGCTAGATAGTGAAAATGAACTAGATATCGCAACAGGGCTAGCAGGATCGGCACCCGCATGGCTTGCTCTAGTAGCAGAAGCACTAAGCGATGGAGCTGTAAATTTGGGACTTAAAAGAGAAATAACATATAAATATATTGCTATGCTTTTTGAAGGAGTAGGAGTAGTTTTGCAAGATGAACACCCAGCTCTTTTAAAAGACAAAGTAACTTCACCAAATGGAACCACGATAGCCGGTATCGCAAAATTAGAAGAAGGCAAGGTAAGAGATGGATTTATAAAAGCCATGAAAGCCTCTTATGAAAAAACTAAAGAGATGTAAAAAGTTTAAAATAAACCTTTATCTATAGAGGTTTATTTTTTGTCTTCTTTGTATAAAAATTTAAAGTATTTTCTAACAATTTTAGGTTTGTATCCGGTAAATCCACCCCATATGGCAACACATACCAAACTAAGCCATAAAGGCGCTCCAACATATGATAAGCCATAAAATATAATCAAGCTGATTCCAACAATGATGGCAAAGTCTAGTATGGTATCTATTAATTTTGTCATTTTATTTTCCTAAAAATATTTTATGAGTTGCCAAGTACCGGCGCTACAAATACCTGCAAGTATCCCGGCTAATATATCATCTCCCATAACACCAAGTCCACCTTTTACATCTCTATCGATTTTACCTATAAAAGAGGGTTTCCAAATATCAAAAATCCTAAAATATATAAAACTTAAAAGCATTTGTGTTACGGTACCGGAGCTTAAAACAAAAGCAAGCCACATTCCTACGACTTCATCTATAACTATGCTTTTATCGTCATGCGTACCACTTTTCTTTTCATATTTATTTATTTCTGTGATGCCGACAAGAGTTATTAAAATGGTCAGTAGAAAAAGAGTATCTGTGTGAAAATATTGCAAAATGATAAAGCCAACAATTCCTGCTGCTATGCTACCCACAGTTCCGGGAGCTTTTGGAGATAAACCACTATAGAAAAATGTTATAAATAATCTATTCATATAAAGCCTTATTATGTAAGCGAAGTTGTTTGGTGAAGTTTCATCAGGTTGATATAAAATTCTTCTTCACTGTGATTTTCTAACAAACCGCTATTTGGAAAGATATCGTCATAAATTTTATTTATATTTTCAAATCTGTCTGGCATGCACTTGCTTAATAGTTTTGATGATATATCAGTTCTCATCAAAACAGCAGGTGGTAGTATGCCAACTCTAAAAAATCTTCGAAGTGCTTTAGAATTGTACTTTATATGTCTATGAGAGCCATGTGGGCAAGTGCTGGAATTGACTAGAGTTTTACAATCTTTACAATATACAAATCTTGATATTACTTCTATTTTGATATCAAGCGATTCATATTTGCTCAGTATTGATTTCATCTCATTTTTATCATAATACATCCCGATACCGGTATGATTTTTCCCGATTATAAATTTATTGCATCCAAAATTATTTGCGCAAATGCAATCTAAAATAGCATCATTATATCCGGCAAATAAAAAAGTACTTTCAAAAGGAACCACTAAAACTCTATTTTTTGGCAGATAATTATCTATGGCATATTTTAAAATTTCATATTTTGTATCGTAAGACACTTTGTCCTTGCGTGCTTCATGTTTTGAAAGAAAAACTATAACCAAATCACTTCGTTCAAGCGTGATTCTAAGAAGCCTCTCATGAGCTCTGTGGAAAGGCCTAGCATCCATCATAATAGCCGCTATACTTTTAGCACCAGTAGATTCTATAGTCTCCTTTATCAGAGTTTTTGTATTTTTTATATCCTCATAATTTACATGATATTTGCCATAAATAGAAAACTTACCAAGCCTCTTTAAAAAATCCCTTGTAGCTGGATTTTGAGTGTCATAATTTCCAAATATCTGCTCAATTCTTCTTCTTCTGTCTATCTCAAAAAATCCTTCAGCTTCTATCTCACCTCTTATTTTGCCATCAACTTCAATATCAATTTTTTCACCTTTTTCAATACTGCTTATAACTTCTTGGTTTTTTTCACCCGAAGGAGCCAATATAAAAGGAAAAGGAAAAGGTTTGCCTTTGTAACAGCCTGTATTATCGACTTCTATAGCCTCATCTTTGTTCATCAGTCTGTCAACCGGTTTAAAAATACCCTGTTCGGCAAAAGAGAGAGTTGCAAGTGCTTGTGAGTCTATCACAATTTTTCTATTTTTTGTTGTTGAGACCATATTTCTTCCTCTTTTCCCAAAGGCTTTTTCTGGAAATCCCCAGTTTTTTTGAGAGCTCGGTATCGGGAAATTTATTTTGAAAATTTAATATTATATACTTAACATAATCATCTATCGATAAGATTTCATCATGGTTTAGCATTTTATTGTCGCTATTTAATTCTATATAGAAAAAAGGTGCACTTTCTGTCAAATCCGTTGTTGACATAAATATTAATCTGTCTTTTACGATTTCAAATAACTTTGCTTTTTCACTCTTTTTGAGTTTTTGAAGCTCTGTTAGATAGATGATTTCATCTTTATTTGTTTTTAATATTTGTTCAGTAGCATTTGAGCTTGTTAGAGATATAAAGATGAATGGTTTTCCAATATTGCTACAATAGTCAAAAACAAGAGCATCAGAAAGTTTTTGAGAATTAGTTTTTATAATAGTCGGAAATTTTATCTTAGTATTAAGTTCTGGAATATTTGTATTTTCAAAAATATGCTTGAGATATCTCTTGTAAGTAATATTTTCCTTATTCATTGCGTTAAAGTCGTTTAAGTATTTTAATTTTCTAACTAATTCTTCAATCATAAAGGGCTTTTGTATATAATCATTTGCTCCGGCTTTTATAGGATTAGAAACTGTGTCATTGCTGATATAAGAGATCATAAGTATGATGATGGAAGATTTGTGTTTTTCAATAACCGGATAAAAATTTTGCCCGGAGATGTTTGTTGACAAGAGAACAGAATCATATTTTTCTTGTTTCATCGCATCAGCTATAGTCGTAGCTATATCGCATTTGTAACCAACTTCATTTAATTTAGAAGCGATACTTTGAGCCAAATATATTTCATTTTCAACTATCAGAATTTTCACTATTTTGTCCAGTCAATATATTTTAATGTTGAAGTAGCATTGACCCCAACCCCTTCACTTCTACCTATAAAACCTAGCTTTTCAGTAGTTGTGGCTTTGATATTTATAAAAATTGGCTCTACATGTAGAACTTTTGCTAAGGTGTTAGACATTTGCTTTTTAAAATCCTTTAGTTTTGGTGTTTCAGCTATTATGGTTATATCACAATTAATAATTTCATATCCGACATTTGTTACAAATCTATACACTTTATCCAAAAGTACCTTAGAATCTATATTTTCAAATCTCTCATCACTGTCTGGAAAAAGTTCACCTATATCTCCGGCACCAATGGCACCAAGCAGAGAGTCTATGAGAGCATGTATCGCGACATCGCCGTCAGAGTGCGCCTTGAAACCGGGACTCCCCTGAATTTTTATGCCGCCTAACATCATAGGTTTGCCAACTTCAAATTTATGAACATCAAATCCATTGCCAACAAATATATCTGATGATGGTTTTTTGATACAAGGCAATTCTTGTAAATCCTCTATAAAAGTTAATTTTTTTGCTTT
Source organism: Campylobacterales bacterium (assembly GCA_024280575.1). Lineage (GTDB taxonomy): Bacteria > Campylobacterota > Campylobacteria > Campylobacterales > Sulfurospirillaceae > JAADIZ01. The sequence continues at coordinate 31,792 of JAJRPV010000021.1, read as the reverse complement.
TTTATCGCCTTTTACATAAGTTACAATTCCACCCATTGCTTTTATGGCACTGCTATCATCTGTATATAAAATATCACTCTCGAGAGCCTTTTTTAAAATCTCAGTTTTTGAAAGTTGAGGAGTTTGAATCAGCTTTACTTTGCTTCGATCTATCGTTTTGCCTTCATAAACAACAGTGTCATTTACATCAAGATAAGGTACCACTATATCACAGGTATCTTTTTGGCTTAAGATTCTTTGCAACATTTCATCATCTATACATACTCTAGCAACATCACTTACAAGAACATGTGTGGAATCTATCTGTTTTAGGGCATTTTGCAAGGACTCCTGGCGACTTACACCGCCTTTTACAAAGGTGATGTCACTATTAAATCTTTTCATATACTCAATTTCTTCGCTTGAACCGGTTACTACAATCTTCTTAAAGTTTAATTTGTTTGTTAGATTTTTGGTGACATATAACCAAAGTGGCATGTGCTCAAATCTAAGCCACTGTTTTTTAACAGAGTGCTCAAATCTTGTCGAATTTCCGGCTCCCAACATAATAAGAGACAAATCAGGCAATTTTTGTCCTTCCTAAACTAACCAAGTACCCATATAGCATTCATAGTAAAATGAGAACAGTTCTAGTGCGAGGCGGTTATCTTTTAGCATAGCTGAAGCTATGGTGGAAGATAACCAACGAAGCAATAGGACTGTTCTCATTTTATCCAAAGGATGGCTTTATTGATGCCTTATTGCTTCGTTAAAGTTTATTGCCATAGCTTTAGGCTATGACTCAAAACTTTGCCTCGCACTAAAACATCACTAAAGCCACTATGGATGCTATATGGGTATTTGGTTAGTTTTTCTTCAAAGTGTTACAATATTATACACTACCAAAGCTTTTTTTTATCTTTTTTGTGTTAAATTCGCATATCAAAAAAATAAGGAGTTAATTTTTTATGTTAGATAAAAATAGTGTAAATGAAAAACTGAAAGAAGTAGTATATCCCGGATTTGAAAAGGATATAGTAGCTTTTGGTTTTGTAAAAGACATTGATGTCAAAGATGACAATGTATATGTCGAGTTAGATATCGTTTCATCAAGTGAAGAGGTGGCAACACAGCTAAAAGCCGAAGTCACTTCAAAACTGACAGCAATCGGAGCAAAGAGAGTTGATGTGGCAGTAAAACAGCCAAAAGCACCAGCTCAAAAGAGTAATTCACAAAGTGGTAAAAATATAGCGCCACATATCAAAAATTTTGTTATGGTGAGCAGTGGAAAAGGTGGAGTCGGCAAAACAACAACTACTGTAAACCTAGCTATCGCACTAGCGAGTCAAGGCAAAAAAGTAGGTGTTTTAGATTCTGATATTTATGGACCAAATGTTCCTAGGATGATGGGAGTAGTTGGAAAAAATCCAGAGGTCGTAGGAAATAAAGTTAAACCAATGTTGGTAAACGGTGTTGAGATGATGAGTATGGGAAGCCTTATGGAAGAGGGACAATCTCTCATCTGGAGAGGTGCTATGATTATGAAAGCTATCGAGCAACTGCTTCGTGATATACTTTGGAGTGACTTAGATGTATTGTTTATCGATATGCCCCCTGGAACCGGAGATGCACAACTTACCCTTGCTCAAAGCGTTCCCGTAACTGCTGGAGTGTGTGTAACAACCCCACAGATTGTAGCACTTGATGATACCGAGAGAAGTTTGGATATGTTCAAAAAACTTCATATTCCAATCGCCGGAATTGTTGAAAATATGAGTGGATTTATCTGTCCTGAAACTGGTAAAGAGTACGATATATTTGGAAAAGGCACAACTGAACCACTTGCTAAAAAGTTTGATACGCAAATCTTAGGAGAGATTCCAATAGAGCCAGCTATCAGAGAAGGCGGAGATGCTGGAAAACCTATAACATTTTTTGCTCCAGAAAGCCAAAGTGCAAAAAGATACCAAAAAGCAGCAAGCAAGCTATGGGATTACATAGTAGAAGTAAACGAAGAAGGTGGCGTTGATAATGAAGCAATTCAGCCAACTATCGGAGTAAACGGTGGGGCAAGTGCCTGTTCAACAAGTAGTTGAGGTTCTTAATCTGCTCTAAGTTTTAGAGATACAAAAAAATAAGAACTATTTTTATGTATGATAATGGGCAAAGCCCATTATCATACCAGAGATAAACGATACCCCAATCTTCAAAAAACTTTCCAAATCAAATTTAAGTACTATTTTGCTAATATTATAAATTGAGTTTACGCACTATGGGTGTGATATAATGCGTAAGGTCAGTTACAAATAAAAATATGAGGAATTATAAATCATGAAAAAATTAGAAACAGTAGAAGAATTTAATGAGCTTTTAGCAGATATCGAATCAAAAGGATATAAAAAACCGATTGGTTTTGGAATCGCAAAGGTGGATAGAGGTCAATTAAACCAAGATTTGATATTGCAGGCAAACTTTCCTGTCGTAAACTGGAATGAAAATTTCGGCTCAGCATCTGTGTTTTTGGAAGCTTTAATCCAAAGTGGTGTTGAGGTAGATTTTGGAGGAAGTGAATTTGTAAGTGGAATAGATAAAAAATTTGTCAAATTTGCATATAAAGCTTTTTATCCATTTTTGGATGAAGCAGTTGGAGAAGATCATAAAAATGTGCAAGTTATCAATATGCTTAAATGGATAAGTAAAGAGATATATTTGACTGATTATAAAGTTGTATTTATCTTTGAAGATGATGCGCCAAAAAGCGTTGAAAGTGTTTATCTAAAGTTGTATGCACTCTCTAGTGGCAAAGCGGGACTCAGAAGTTTAAATTTAAATGGCGCTTTTGGAGTATTGCCAAATGTTGCATGGAGCGGAAGAGAGCCCATAGAGCTCGATTGGTTAAGAGAAAATGAGATAGAATTAAAATTGCTAGGAGAATACCCGACTATAGACAGCGTGGATAAATTTCCAAGATTTCTTTCTCATATAATTCCGGATGACAACACAAGAATCCTAGACAGTTCAAAAGTAAGAATGGGAGCACAATTGGCAGCCGGCACAACAGTCATGCCTGGAGCTAGCTACATAAACTTCAACGCAGGAACAAAAGGTGCAGTGATGGTTGAGGGACGCATAAGCTCTTCAGCAATAGTTGGCAAAGGCAGTGATGTAGGAGGGGGAGCTAGTATCTTAGGGGTCCTCAGTGGAACAAACGGGAATCCCGTGAGCATAGGGGAAAATACACTCCTTGGAGCAAACTCGGTTACGGGCATACCTCTAGGAGACGGTTGTATTGTAGATGCAGGAATCTCTATCTTGGAAGGCACGAAGATAGGTGTAACACCAAAAGAGTTAGTAAAAATCAAAGAGGTAAACCCAGAGTTCAAATGCGAAATTGGCGAAGAAACACAATTTTTCAAAGGTCTAGAATTAGCAGGATTAAATGGCATACACTTCAGACAAAACAGCACAAATGGAATGATTCAGGCACTAAGAAGCCAAAGAGAAGTAAAACTCAACGAAGAGTTACATTAATTCTCAAATTCACTAGAAAAAAATATTTTTTCTAGTGAATAATTTATATTAAGCAGAGTATAATATAAGTAAACATATAATATTTCCAGTACAAACTTAAAGGATTTATCATGTTGGGCACATGTAGAAAGAATCTCGATAAGTTGCTTTTACCGATTTGCATTATAGGGTTGAATGCAATTGCTGCGGAGCCAAAAATTCATATAAATGATGAATTTTATCTACAATACAACAATATAACAGGACCAGGAAAAGCACAATCTTCTCTTACTGATGGTCTGCGGTATTACAATATGTTTAATTTGTATCTTAGAGGAAAGCAAAATGACTTTAGATACAATCTAAATGTAGGCATTAAAGTTACTGATGATAGAAAAAAAGATATTAAAGATGTATCATTAACAAACTTTCAAGGTGTGATAACAAATAAAATTCATACTGTAAGAATAGGTGATGTTTTTGAATCTTTCTCTCAATACTCCTTAAATACAGCATTAAAAGGAGCTTCCTATAGATATCTAAGTAAAGATAAGATAAATCAATTGCAATTTGTTTATGGTATAGCCTATCCTAGATGGGATACTTTTTGGGATAATGACACAAAAGCAGTAAAAAGAAAAGTTGCAGGAACAAGATATATGAGAAATCTGCTTGATGGCAAAATGAAGTTAGGTGCAAGTTTTGTATATTCTGATGATAAAGACAGGGTTTTTGCAACCACTCCTTTGTATAAAATTATTTATACACAATAGATATGAATTATAGACCAATTCCTGGTCTAAATATTTATAGTGAATTTTCACACTCAAGCAATACAAAAGATAGTTCAGATACGACGGCAAATATTGACAAGAGTGGAAATGCTTTTAAGATTAGAGCAATTGGAAATAAAAATCCTAGCAGGGTTTTGTTAGAATATGAGAGAATTTCTCCTGATTTTATAACCTTAGCAGGTTCAGCAACACCAGATAGAGAAAAGTTTAAATCTACATGGAGATACAAAATCAACAAAAAAGTCACAACTCATTTGGGATTTCTTTGGTACAGAGATAATCTTGATGGACAATTGGCTGCCGGTAAAAATGTATATAGGCCTAGTATAGGTATAACTTACAAAAAAGCATTTGGTAGAAAACATAATGTTGTAGATTTAACCTATAAATTTGATAAAACTAATACAACTAATGATATCACAAATCATATTATTGATTTAAGCATAAATGATAGATTTGGAAAAGTATATAATACAACAAATATATCGTATTATAAATACAAAACTGATGGAGTCGTCCAAGATAGTCATGAATTTAGGGCAAATACTGAGTTTAGTGGAAGAATTAAAAAAGATGATTATGTTCTTAAGCCATCACTTAGACTTGGAACATGGTCAAATAAAAATGAACTTACAAGTTCTCTTGATAAATATTATGAAGCGTCAGTTGGTTTAGGATTTGATATAGCAAAATATAAAATTTCTTCAAAAATAAAAGTTGGAGAAAATAGAGCAAACAGAGACTTGTCTGATGATAGCAAAAAATTATTTGCAAGCTTAAATATCTATTACAGACCCAAAAAGTTCTTTTCTTTCAAGAGAACTATGATTTATGCAAGAGCATTTTACAATGATTTTACATACACAACCAATAATAAAGATTTTAGAGAAAACAGTGTTATTGTTGGCATTAAGATAAGATTCTAAGGAGTATGATATGAAAAATAGATTAAAAATACTGTTATTGCCTCTTTTGTTGATTTTTGCTTTTACAAATGCAGATGCAAAGTGGTGGATATTTGGTCAAAATGAAAGTAGTGTAGATGTCAGTTATTTATATATAAATTCATTATCTTTTGATTCAACTAAAAAAGAGATAGTTATTTCAAAAGATTCTTTGGATAATGGATATTTGCATATAAGAGGAAAAGCCAATGCAGGTACCTCAAATATAGGCAAAGTGCTCATTTCGCTAGACAATAAAAAAACTTGGAATAAAGCAAAGTTGGCAAGAGACGGGGCATTTGATTTTTCATTTGAGCCAGTAATTGGTAAAAAATATGATATCTATGTGCAAATATTAGACACAACCGGTAAATCAAATGACTTAGAGGATACTCATAAAATTGTTAGCGTAAGCAATAAAGACATGAGAGAAATAGTTCAAAATAGTTTGAATCATTTAAAAGAAGCCTATTCTAGTGAGAATTTATCAGCTTTTATGAGATATGTAAGTAGTGACTTTACAGGAGATGATACAACTTTGGAATTAGCACTAAGAAAAGATTTTAGTGCATTTGACAATATTCATATTGACTTCACTATAAGCTCTATAGCTTATCAAGATGGAAAATACTTAGTAAGTATAAGTTTTAATAGATCTTTAGAATCTTCAAAAGATGGAAAAGTGTATAGTGATAAGGGTATTACAGAATTTAATTTCACAGATGGCAAAAATGGAGCCATGCTGTATAGTATGAAAAATCCCTTAATTTTTGGTCTAAGCGATGCCGAAGAAGTTGCAGATGGTTCAGTCATGTCTTTGGAAAATTCAGAGGTTATAACAGTTGACACCGGTGGGAATATTGGAGAAAAGAGCATAGCTGATATTGCAAACAACACAGGAAGCAGTTCAAGTGGAAATATTGACAGTGGGTCATTTACATTAAGCTATGACGATTTGGCAACGGGTAATCAATATAAAGGGTTTTTATTTGATAGTGGTAGCACCGTAAGTCTGTCTGGCTGGAATAATCAAGGAACATCTGATATATATCTTGAAACTAATATATTTTGGCCTGATTCAGGAGCTTTAATTCAAGATTTGGGAATGGATGGTTCAGGAAATGTAGATTTTAATCATATGACTGTACCAACAACAGGTTATGTGAATCAGCCAATACAAGCAACAAATAACGATGATCATATTATTGCTGTAAAATTGTCAGACAATACATATGCAATTGTAAAAATTATAAGTAGCAATTTGATAGACAATCTTGGGCAGATTCATACAACTGTAACATGCCAGTACAAATATCGTTCTGATGGAGGGGTTAATTTTTAAAACATTAAGATAGCTATATATAGTGATTTTTTAATTAAATTTTACAAGGAGCAAGAAGTGAAAAAAGTATTAGTTGCAATTTGCTTATTTTTCTTTTTGCTTCACAATGACTCTTTTGCTATGTCTGATACGGCTGACCTTGGCCTTACTTTAGCATCAGCAACTATGGATGCGAAAAATATTACAAATGGTTTAAAAAATGTAGCAAAAGATAAGACGACAGAGTGGATGTGGGATTCTGTTGGCGGATTAGAGAAGATGATTTTGCAAAACAATGAAGCACAGATAAAAGATGCTACTAACAAACTTTTAGATATAGTAAACATAGTCCAATCCATAAACAAGATATCAATTTCAATCGCGAATGGTAAGTATGATGATGCTGCGATTGAAGCTGTGGATCAAGTTGTAGGCAAGGTAAATCATCCTTTAGTATCTGCCACTTGGTCGGCTGTTAAGCTCTCTTATGAATCTCATAAACTTGTTGTTAGTACAGAAAGCGAAAGGCAAGTAGAAATTCTCTACAATATCGTGAATCATGACAGAATGCTTTTGGGTGTGTCAGACCCAAAAAATCCCTCTCCTCCACAAATCCCAATCAACAAAAAGACAGCCGATTATTTTTTCAATAAATACATTATGACAAATGACAGAGCCAGAAATGCACTAAAAGCTTATGTAACGACAGTACTGGGTCAAGAGTGGCCTGAGCAAAGCTGGTCTGAATGGCTTGGGAGTTTTAGAACTATAGGTATGGGTATAGATACTAAAAAAAATGCAGAATTAGAGATGCTTGATAGAGAATGGAGAAACAAAGGTCGTTCTTGGGTTATAGCTGTTATAAAGGATATAAACAAACAAGCAAAGCAGTCTTGGGCTGAACTAAAAGTCCGTCAAGAGATGGTAAAATTTAAAAGGTTTGCTAGAAGTGTGGAGCTTTTTAAAGACAATGATTTGACTCAAATGTTAAAAGATTTTAGAGAAATAGAGAGTTATAAAAAAGAGCTTCCATTATATAAAGAAGAAGCAATAAAAAGTGTAAAATTAAGAGCAAAAATTTCTACTAAAATCTCATCATTAAATGCACAGTCGTTTAAAAAATATAATAACAGTTATGGGAACAAGCAAAGGTTAATATCATATCTTAGAGATATGTCCTATAGGTGGCAGAGCAAGATGATGGTTTATGGTTCTCGTGCCAGCTTACTAAGAAAAAAATCTCTTTCAAAACAGTGTTATAGCGAGATGAATAAATGGCTAGAACTAAAAGATAGTATCAGTAGTTTTATAATCTCTACAGGGGATAGTGCTGTAGATAAACTTGCAAATGAATATTTAAATGTAAAATATAAAATAACTAGCGGAGCACCAAAGGCAGCAGATGCAATGAGAAGACGCATTGAATCAAGAAAGATAAATGCTACAAGATATATCCGTGATTATAGCAAGTATTTAAAACCATTTGTTTGGGATTTTAAAGTATCTCAAGTGGGAAGTTTATATATACCAAAAGGGATAGAGTTACCATCAGAACCAAAGGAATTTACTTCTAAATTATTGAAAATTTTAAATAAAGGAGATGTTAAAACAGGAAGTCATATGTATATAGCTTGGAAAATGGCTGCTAAATCAGCATTTAACTCACATACCTACTACATGAAAAGAGCATCAATGGGATATTTTGAGTTGGAACCTCCAAAGGATCTTCCGAAAAGTTGTATAACAGCAGAGGATTTTGGTAAAAAAGAGGGTTGGAATAATGTAGCAAAAGTGGCATTGATTGATAGTATGACTGCTAGATATATGGTAGAAAAAGAAAAATTTGATTTAAAGGTTTCATCTGTGAGTCAGCTTGTGAGTTCTTTTGAAAAATTGAGAAATTTAAGAAAAAAACAATATGATCTATACAATAGTAAAATGAAACAAATTTTTAAATATAAATTATATTATGATTATAGTAGTTATAAAAAAGCTTTTAAAAAATACTCAAATGAATTGTATAACGGATTTGGCAGGCTAGATAAAGGTATTGGTAAAGGTGATTTATGGTCATTACCTTGGATTTTAAATCAAAAAGCTCGTCAGATAAGCAGGAGGAATACCAATGTATCTTACATGATAACATCAAGAGATACACTAAAAGAAAAAATAGATAATATAAAAAAAGATATAGATGATTTTAACAAATTACCAAAACTATCACAGAAAGATATACAAGAGATTGAAGTTTTCACTAAAAAAAAGTTTGACTATAAAAAGTTGACTAAAAAGATTAATGAAATAGATAGAAATTTGAATAATCTCAAAAAAGTAGTCTATATATTAGATAAATGGATAAAATTATCTCAAACTGATGAATTAAACAGAGCTAGAGACTCTTTTTGGTTGCAGCAAATAGCTAAAGATATCAGTAGTTTTATTGATTTTATACAAAAAAGTGGAAAAATAAAAAGAGATTCAACAGGTACATTTTTACCACATATGGGATTGGGTGTAGTATTACCAAGTGGAATTAAAATAAAAAATGGTATGCTTATATCATACAATATGCCAACTCATTATTTAACAGAAAGTGAAATCAATTCTATAACTACACCGTTAAAATTACTCTTTAGAAATTCTAATATCTATACTTTTTTGCATTCATACTTTCCAAAAGTCGCACAAGGATTAGATGAATTTTTATCATTAAGTTTCATAAAACCAGCAAAAGAAAATATCATAATAAACAATAGAGTTGTTTATCAATCAGATATTAAAAATACAAAAGATATGCTATCTAAAATAAATATAAAAGATGATAATTTTGATACTAAAATGCAAAATCTTCCAAAGTGTTTTCCAAGCATAAAAGATTTTAGAAAATTTTATTATAATGATAGTTCTGTTGATTTGGTAGCATTAAAAAAATCCGCTATAGGTGTAGTCTATTTAAAACAAAGAGCAAAAATAAAAAAATTGTTAGATGAGAGAAGAGCTTTTTTAATAAGAAAAGAGCAAGAAGCCAATAGAATAAAATCGGAAGCACAGGCTAAAGAATTAGAAAAAGAGGCAGTTAGAAAGTCTATGATTCAAGGTGAAAAAGATAATTTGAAAATTGCAAATATACGAAAACTATACGAAAAATTTGCCGAGTACTACTCATATAAAGATCTATCTTCTTTGTTGAGTCTTGTATCTGATGACTGGAGTTGTTCATCAGATAGTACAAGCATTGATGACCTTGAAGCACATTTAGAAAGAACTTTTAAAGTATTTGATGAGATTCAATATAATATATCTAACTTAGAAATACAGCCTCTTTCAAAAAGTAAATATAAAGTTTCTTACAATGTAAATATCATAGGGGAAATATATGATGATGATATAGAGCATATAGAGAAATCTTCTGTGCAAGAAGAGGTTGAAATTAAAAAAGGAAAAGTAATAATCTTAAAAACTTTAGGAGGCCAGTATTGGTCCGTAAAATAATAATGTACAAAAGGGTTTAATATGATTTTTAAAATACTGATTCGTATGGTTATTTTTATGTTTTTACTATTTTCTATGACTTTGGCAAAAACAGTGTTTGTTAATGGATATAATGATGGGATTAGTGTATATGTCACTATTAAAAGCAATGGGCATATTTATAAAACAAACGAAGTTGGCCCTGCAACAAATGCAAAACTTTGGAAGTTGTTAGATAGCCAAGATAAGAAAAAATTACTTCACTATTACTATCGTCCTGGACTGAGAAATGTTGATTTTGGACCAAGTGCCAGGAGTATGGCAAAGTGGGCAAATGATACTTCGGGTTGGAGTGCACTGATCGAAGCCTTAAAACAAAAAAGAGCAGGGAAGAGCTACCCGACATTGAAAGCTTTTTATTCAAAAAAACTGATATTTCCTACTGCTTCACAGAATATGAAATGTACGGAACAAATTCTTAATACACAATTGGCTCAAGAAGTAAAAGAATTAAAAATAAATATAAATGAAAACTACCTCCTAGGTCAGCAAATATATAAAAAATTAATTAATATTAAATGGAATCAAATAAGTGTGGCAGTTAAGGGTATTTCAGGTAATTTAATCCCAGTTATCGTGGATAATTTTATGACCGGCTTTATAACAAATGGTGCGAGTCAAATGAGTCAGTTGGTTGCTAATTTGTATAGTTTTGCAAAATCAACAAGTGACTTTGCGAAAAATAAACCTAACGATGCAGCGGAACTGATTAAAAAACTAAGTGTTCTATGTGATATGATGGAAACAGATGCCAAAACAGCCAAAATGTTTGTTGAAAAAGATAAAGAAAAACTAAAAGTCAAATCTGAGCAATTGGCCAAACTTTGTAAGTTGGATTATGAGCAAAAAGTAAAGTTTGAAAGAGAAAAATCTGATGTATTTATAAAATCTTGTGCTTCCCCTACTATCAATACTAATTTAAAAATAACATCTGACGCCAAAACAAAAGAAAAAAGAGAAGAAGAGATAAGGAGAAAAGTAGATCATTTATTGAGGCATTTATCGGTTTCTCTCAATGATACCGAAGTAAATGGGATGAACAAGTTTAAAGATCTATCAAAAGATCTATCAAATATTAAATATCCAAAAAATCCAAAATTTTGCAATAACAAGGTAACTCATTCTTTTAATAACGGAAAAAGGATAATTTCTTATTTATACAAAATGCCAGCAAGTTCAAATGATAGCTGTTTTTCTATGCGTTTTTCTGTAGAAGAGATAAGGGAGTGGCAAAAAGACTTCTCTCGATATATTCCTATGCTAAAAACCAATTTGCATAAATACCAAGTTATTTTTAATACGGCAAAACATGATTATAAAACTATATCAAAGAAAGTAACAAATTTACAAGGTAGAATGAATGAATTAATCAACAAATACAGAAGCTATATACCTTCTTATATAAAACCAAAATACTCTGTGCATAGCGATTTATCATATTTTAATAATTTTATTGAAAAAATAGAAAAAGATATAAAAATTACTAAAATAAGAATTAAAGTGGCAAGAGTTGGGATAAATACCATTAAAAAGAGATTGGCAAAAAGGATTGATAGAGAAAAAAATTTAATAAAACCTTATGGTTCTCTTGAGGACAATTTTGTAAGTAGCCTTATTCAAATACGAGATGCGATTGCCCGTATTGATAGGATTTATAAATCCTATGTTTTTATAGATTTGCATGCACATATTCCGAGAGTTGATTATAAAAAATTGAGTCAACTGTCAGTTAATATGCCCGAAAAAAAACTTGATAATATTGTAAAAAAATTGAAAAAAGATCAATTGGAGATAAGGCACCAAGTAAAACGACTTATTATTGGACAGAATAATGCTGTTTACGATTATAATTTATTGGAACAATTTATAAGATATTATACAGGAATGGTAAAATTATCCCCATTTGTAAAGAAAGATGTACTAGAGGTTACAGGCGTTAGTATTAAAGATCCTTATTATGACATAGTCCAAGATTGGAGCAATGGCGATCCTTCGCTTTGGATGCAGGGTAAAATTGGAAATTGGCTTTTAAAACCACAGGTCTTACTCCTTGATATAGATTATATAATTTCTAGGCTTCATGGCAAAGGTAAATCATATCAACAATTAGAAAATATATATAATAAATTGAAGAAAAATAAAACACTTTATTTGGCAATGAATAGTAAAAATTGGTCCAATACATTTAATTTATTTTCTTCAAATATATATAAAATTACACAATCACAAATTGGTTTAACTAATAAAACAACCAATGATATGATTGCAAAAGTTTATAATCTTTTACATGAGATAGCCAATGTAATTATAGCTAGAGAAAGAGTGGCAAATGTCATGCCTATATTGAAAAAAAGCATAAAAGACGCACAAGAATTATTAATAAAAAAAGGACAAGATAATGCTACATATGATGCTATGATATATAGACTAAAAAATGATATAAAACATGGCACAGAGGCATATTATGGAAGGACTATACCAGTTATAGCAGAGGCTACGGCAACTATTAATACACTAATAGATAAGCTAAAAAACAGTAAAGAAAAAAATATAAAAATATTTGAAAATGATCAAATAGAAAAAATTAAGGATTTTTATAAAAATTTCAAAGAAGCATATGAGTCAAAAGATGTAGCATCTGTTACGGCTAATTTATCTAGCAACTGGAGTTCTTCCTCAGATGGTACAGATATAAGTGAACTGGATGATTATCTAAGCAGGAGTTTTAAAATATTTGATGAGATAGAGTATGATATATCTAGCTTAAATATACATCACCTTCAAAACAATAGATATAAGGTTTTATATAATGTAAATATAATAGGTAGGATATATGATGATGATATAGTGCATGAAGAAAAATCTTTAGTCCAAGAAGAGGTATGTATTAAAAATGGAAAAGTGAAGATAGAAAAAACACTAGGAGGTGAATACTGGTCTATTAAATAGTAGACTTCTTGTTAAATATGGTATAATCGCGTCAAAAAAATAGGATTATACAAAAAATGGTAGAAGTAAATAATTTGACGATGAGGTATGGCTCTCGTGTTCTTTTTGAAAATATAAATTTAAAATTTGATGTTGGCAAGAGATATGGACTTATAGGTGCAAATGGTGCAGGAAAAACAACTTTAATGAAGATTTTATCAAAGCAGATTCAGCCTACAAGTGGTAATATCTCTGTTCAAAACGGACTAAGAGTTGGGACTTTGAGTCAAAATCAATTTGCTTTTGAAGATTTTACTCTAAAAGACGCTGTCATGTATGGCAATAAAAGACTCTATGACGCCGTAAAAGAGAAAGAGGATTTATGTATAAATGGTGATTTTGAAGATGAAAAAGTCAATGACAGATTGGGCGAGCTTGAGATAATTTGCGCCGAGGAAGACCCGACTTATGAAGTAGATGTAAATATAGAAAAAACTTTGACATCTTTGGGATTTCCCGTGGAAGTTCATGAAGATTTGATGAGCTCACTCTCAGGTGGTGATAAATTTAAAATTTTATTGGCACAGGTTTTGTACTATAAGCCTGAAGTTCTTTTCTTGGATGAGCCAACAAACAACCTAGATTTAGAAGCGATAGCCTGGCTTGAGGGTCAGCTTAAGAGACACGAAGGAACTATGGTTGTCATCTCTCATGATAGGCATTTTTTAAATTCGATTTGTACAAACATACTGGATCTGGATTTTAAAAAAGTGCGAGAGTTTAGCGGAAATTATAATGATTGGTATATAGCTGCTAATCTTGTGCAAAAGCAACAAGAGTTAGAGAGAAATAAAAAGCTTAAGGAAAAAGCAGATTTAGAAGCTTTTGTGAGAAGATTTTCCGCAAATGCATCAAAGGCAAAGCAGGCGACAAGTCGTCAAAAGCAACTCGATAAACTAAATATCGAAGATTTACAAAGCTCTACTAGAAGGGATCCTAGCATCGTTTTTAAAGCAAAAAGAGAGATAGGCAATGAAATTTTAGAGATAGAAAATATATCTAAAGGCTTTGATGAAAAAGTTTTAAATGACATGAGTTTTCGTGTTGAAAAAGGCGATAAGATTGCATTGATAGGACCAAATGGTATCGGAAAAACTACACTTTTGAGTATTATCATCGGGGACTTACAAGCAGATAGTGGCAAAGTAAAATGGGGAGCTACTATAGAGCCTAGTTATTTTCCTCAAAATACAACGGATTTGATTGACGGAAGTGAGCCTTTGTATGAATGGTTGCAAAGTTTTGGTGAAAAAAAAGATATAGATGAGGTGCGAAAATGTCTCGGAAGAATGCTCTTTTCAGGTGAAGAGCAAAAGAAAAGTATCAAAAGTATAAGCGGTGGAGAAAAACACAGAATGATGCTCTCAAAGATGATGCTTCAAAAAGGAAATTTTCTTATTTTGGATGAGCCTGATAATCATCTTGATTTAGAAGCCATCATTGCTCTTGGAGAGGGTTTGTATAATTTTAACGGCAATGCAATTTGTGCAACACACGATAGAGAACTCATAGATGCTTTTGCAAATAGAATAATTGAGTTAAAAGAAGATGGAAGTTTTATAGATTTTAAAGGAAATTATGAAGATTTTAGAGAAAAATTTGGAGCATAAATAGTAGAGATTGAAGTTTTTGGATTTAAATAAAATCTAAAAACTTCAATAGTTGATTATTTATTTGTCTCTTTTTCTAGATTGTAAAAATAGTTTGTGGCTTCTACAAAACCATCTATACTTCCACAATCAAATCTTTTGCCTTTAAATTTATAAGCGATAACCATGCCTTTTTCAGCCATTTTGCAAAGGGCATCCGTGATTTGTATCTCACCGTTTTTACCGGCTTTTACTGTTTTAAGAATAGGGAAAATATCAGGAGTTAAGATATATCTGCCGATGACTGCCATATTGCTTGGTGCCTTGTCATTATCTGGTTTTTCAACCATATTCGATACCATATAGACACCATCTTCAAGCTCTTTGCCCTCTATAACTCCATATTTATGCACATCTTCATGCGGTACTTCCATGATTGCCACTATGCAACATTTGTATTTTTGATACAGTTTTGCCATTTGTGTCAGAACGCCGTCTCCATCTTGATTTATACAAAGATCATCTGCGAGAATAACGCCATAAGGGTATTTTTCACCAACCAGCACTCTGCCTTTGTAAATCGCGTCGCCAAGTCCATTCATCTCATTTTGACGAGTATAAGTAAAGGTGCATTTGTTTAGTATCTCTCTAATGCTATCTAAAAGAGATTCTTTTGATGTGCCGTCAATCTGGTGTTCGAGTTCATAAGATATATCGAAATGATCTGTTATGGCTCTTTTCCCTCTTCCTGTTATGATTGCCATGACACTACATCCTGCCTCCATCGCTTCCTCAACTCCATATTGGATGAGAGGTTTTGTCAGTATGGGTAGCATTTCTTTTGGCATCGCTTTTGTTGCGGGTAAAAATCTTGTGCCATATCCTGCAGCTGGAAATAAGCATCTTTGAAGCATAGTAATTCCTTAATTATTATTGATAGTTTTTAACTATATCGTCCAAATATAGTTTATATTAAGTACTTGACCATAAGGTCAGTTATTAATTTTGAAAGACAGCTATATCTCTCTTTTTATAAATTTTATCAATTCGCCTGGGTCTGGAAATCTCTCTACTAAAGCCCCTACTTTATAAAGTTTTGAAAAGATTAATTTTCCATTTAAGCTCACTTCAAAAGCACCTCTCTCTCCTGGAATTAGTGTTACTTTTGCATCACTAAATGCTGTTTTTATCTCTTCTTCCGCACGGGAAGCTCTTGGCAAATAGTTTCAAACAACGCAGTATGCTATGATTATATCCATTATCCGTTCCTCAATTTATCTCTTAACTCTGCCAGTTTTTGTGAAATCAAGCTTGCATCTTTTACAAGTTTTGACAAGTGTCCAAGTGATTCTAAAACTACTATATGATTTTGAGCTATGGCTTGCTTGAGCAAATCCATCATAGGTACAAAGTTTTCTTCATAAGAGGTTTTGTCCACCATTTTACTCTTAAAATCGTATTCGATTCCCTTTAAGATGTAATACATGGCTATTAAATTTCCTTTTATTCTGTAAAACTTGTCATCTTGAGTAGTGAAAGTTGTTTTTAGCATCAAATTGGTTTGAAGTTGTTGCTTGAGTCTATCAAGTGCAACGGCCAGATTATCAGAGTTGACTATAAAAACAGCTCTCTTTTTTGCCATACTCTTGTTTTTATCTTCTTTTAGTTGCTTTAGGTATATATTGATATTTGATATCGCTTCTTTGACTCTAGTGCTGTAGCTTGTAAACATAGGAATTCTAAAATCAGCATAGACATCAGATCTTGCTTGCACTATATGCTCATTTGCTCCACCTGTTCCCCTGTTTCTAGCAAGATTGTTTTCAAGTGTATATAGACCGATTCGATACATCTCTATTTCACCAACTTGTTCATAATACTTGTTATCTATCCATGTTCGAACACCTACAAAATTTGTTACCAATCCCTCATCTAGCAAATTTTGTAATCCGCTTTTCAGGGCATCCGTTGTTGTTTTGCCGACTATGTCTTTATAAGTTTTAATAACAGGCACTTTGTCTGTAGTTATGCTGTAAAATGGTGCAACTATAAGGCTTATTGGGAAAAACCAGAGGACAAACAGAATTATTGCTAAAATGATAAGTAGAAAAAATCTTTTTATAAAAATTCCCCATTCTGTATAGTTGAGAAGATAAGACAAAATATTTTCTTTTTCCAGTGACTCTTGCATAGTATTTTAGTCCTTTATGGTTGGAATTGCACTAAGGAGTTTTTTGGTGTAATCAGCCTCAGGATTAGTGAATAAATTATCTACACTCTTAAGCTCTACTATATCTCCAAAATACATCACGACAATTCTATCAGAAATATGCTCAACAACACTTAAATCGTGCGAAATAAATATGTAAGTTAAATTAAATTCTTCTTGAAGATCAAGCAATAAATTTAGAACTTGAGCCTGTATTGAAACATCAAGCGCACTTACGGGTTCATCGCAAACAATTATCTCCGGATTTAGTGCCAATGCTCTGGCAATCCCAATCCTTTGCCTCTGTCCACCTGAAAATTGATGAGGATATCTTTCATACCAGTCAGGGTGCATACCAACTTTTTCCATCAAATATAAAACTCTCTCTTTTATCTCTTTTTTGCTCATATTTGTATTTAATTTTAGAGGTTCACCGATAATTTTTCCTACTTTCCATCTTGGATTCAGTGAAGAGTACGGGTATTGAAAGATTATTTGTACTTTTTTTCTGTACTCTTCAAGCTCATGGCCTTTGAACTTAGTGATATCTTTCCCTTCAAATAGTATCTCTCCACCAGTTGGTTCTTCTATTTTTAAGATTAGTTTTGCCGTGGTTGATTTTCCACAACCGCTCTCGCCTACCAAACTCAATATTTCGCCTTTTTTTACATTAAAAGATATGCCATTAACAGCTTTTATTATTTTAGGTTTTTTGAAAAGTCCGAGATTAATCTCATAGTATTTTTTTAAATCTTTTATTTCATAAATAATTTCACTCATCTAATCTCCTTCGGAAAAGAGAGATAATCAACATTCTCATCAACAGTATCAAGCCTGGATTTTCTGGGCGTTACGCCAGGAATTGGAATAGAGTGTAAAAGAGCTTTGGTGTAAGGATGTCTAGGATCTTTGAAAATCTCCTCGGCACTTGCCTTTTCAACTATATTTCCTTTATACATCACAACAACTTCATCGGCGATTTGATATACAACACCCAAATCATGCGTGATAAAAAGTATAGAAGTTCCTTTTTTCTCTTGTAAATCTTTCATGAGATCCAATACCTGAGCCTGAATAGTAACATCAAGAGCCGTTGTCGGTTCATCTGCTATCAGCATCTTGGGTTCACATGCCATGGCGATTGCTATCATCACTCTTTGTCTTTGTCCACCACTTAATTTAAAGGGGTATTCTCCGTATTTTTCCCTTGGATTGTGTATTCCAACTAATTCTAGAGATTCTACGACTTTTTCAAATCTTTGTTTTTTATTGAGTTGTTTCTGGTGAAGTCTCAGTGCTTCATCTATTTGATAGCCGACTGTATATGAAGGATTAAGTGAAGTCATCGGCTCTTGAAATATCATGGATATATCTTTCCCTCTGACTTTTCTCATTTGCGCATCGCTTAATTTTAAAAGGTTACGATCTTCAAAGATTATCTCCCCACTTTCAATCTCTCCTGGGTGATCGATTAATCTCATAATCGATAGAGAAGTTATGCTTTTCCCACTGCCACTTTCTCCAACGATACAGACAGTTTTCCCTCTAGGTATATCAAAACTTACATCATCAACAGCCTTGTTTACTCCAGCATCAGAATAAAAATATGTTTTTAGATTTTTTACAGATAGTAACATCATTTATCCTTCAACTTTAGATCTAAAACATCCATAAGCCCATCACCCATAAGGTTGAAGCTGAGAACTGTCAAAAATATAGCAACACCGGGATAAAATATCATCCAAGATGCAGTCGTGATAAATTGCAAGGAATCACTAAGCATCGCACCCCATTCGGGAGTAGGTGGCTGAGCACCAAGACCTAAGAAGCTAAGTCCGGCAGCCTCTAGAACAGCAGAAGCAAAACCCATAGTAGCTTGCACAATTATAGGACTAGCACAGTTTGGAAGGATAACTGCGAACATTAATCTCATATTTGAAGAGCCGTTTATGCGGCTGGCTATTACATACTCTTTTTCTCTTTCGGCTAAAACAGAAGATCTGACTATTCTGGCATAAGTCGGAATTCCAACTATGCCTATGGCGGTCATCGCACTAGATAGGCTAGGACCAAGAATAGAAACTATAACGATAGCTAAAAGAATCGCAGGGATAGAGAGCATGATATCTACAATTCTCATGATAAAAAGATCAGTCTTTCCGCCAAAATATGCAGCAACTATACCCATAACCAAGCCAAATGACAAAGAGACGCCAACAGAAATTGCTCCAACCATCAAAGATATTCTAGAGCCAAAAATAATTCTCGTAAGCAAGTCTCTTCCAAAATCATCTGTTCCTAAAACATGGCTACTGACTCCTTTTGCATCCCACATAGGCGGTATTAGTCTATCTGCCAAATTTTGACTATCGGGCATATAAGGCGTCATATAAGGAGCGAATATCGCCATACTTAAGATTATTACGACTACAACAAAGCCAACGACAGCAGCTCTGTTTTTTTTGTATTGTTTTATAAAATCTAAAAAATTTTCCATTAGTTCAACCTGATTTTGGGATTTATAAAAGCATAAAGCAAATCAACGATTAGATTTACGATTATAAAGATGATGGCAATTATCAGGGTTGTTGATTGGATTACAGGAAAATCTCTTTGATAGACGGCATTGACAAGCCATTTTCCGATTCCAGGCCATGAAAATGTAGTTTCGGTTAAGATGGCTCCGGCAAATAAGCTTCCTAGCATCAAGCCTATAATCGTCACAACTGGCATCATAGCGTTTCTTAGTGCGTGTATAAATATAACCTGAAATCTGGAACATCCTTTTGCTCGGGCTGTTTTTATGTACTCTTCTTTCATAACTTCTATCATGCTGCTTCTTGTCATCCTGGCTATGATTGCCATAGGTATAGTGCCAAGCGCAATGGCAGGCAGTATAAGATGCCTTAGAGCATCCCAAAAAGCCGGAATATTGTCTGTGAGTAATGAATCAATAAGATAAAAGCCTGTAACATGGTCTATGTCAAATTCATATCCAAGTCTTCCTGCAACAGGAAGCCATCCGAGTTTGACCGAGAAAAAGTATATCAGCACAAGCCCCAGCCAAAACACGGGCATCGATACTCCGGCAAGTGCCCCAAACATACTTCCGTAATCAAATATTGAATATCTCTTAACAGCCGAAATGATTCCGGCACCGATACCTAGAAATACAGCAAAAAACATAGCAACAAGAGAGAGTTCAACAGTCGCAGGAAAACGATCTTTAAATTCAGTCATAACCTCTTCATTGCTATTTGCTGATTTTCCAAAATCTCCATGTGAGAGATTTTTTATATAGATGAAGTACTGCTCGTAAAGCGGTTTATCAAGCCCTAATTGGGCCCTAAGATCAGCGATTGATTGTTTGTTTGCTTTATCACCCAAAAGTGCAACAGCGGGATCTCCGGGGGTAAGATGAACCATAGAGAAAACAAGTAGTGTAACGCCAAAAATTGTGGGGATTGTCCAAAGCAGTCTTTTAACAATGTAAGAAAACAAAAATACTCCTAAATCTATTTTTTATAACTTTTAAAAAAAATGTAAAAAATTGTTTTGAAAAGTTATAAGAGCATAAAGGAGAGAAGGTTCTCTCCTTTATGCATTGAGGTTTGTTATTTATCAAACCAAACTTTATTGAATCTTCTTTTACCCATAGGGTCAAGTTTAAAATTCATAACACTTTTTCTGATAGGCTCAACAACTAAAGAGTTTGCAATAGTTACCCAAGGAACTTGCTCTGCAAAAATCTCTTGAGCTTTCATATAGAGTTTTGTTCTCTCTTTTACATCTGTTGTTATTTTTGCTTTTGCTACAAGAGCATCAAACTCAGGATTTTTCCATCCAGCTCTATTTTGAGTTGGAATTTTGGCAGAATGAGAAGTTAAAAGAACATCCAAGAAGTTATCAGGATCACCATTGTCACCAGTCCATCCTAGAAGACATGAGTCGTCTAAATAGTGTCTTCCTTTATCAAGGTAAGTTCCCCAATCATAAGATACAATCTTAGTCGTAACTCCAACTTTTGCAAGGTCTGCCTGCATAGCTTCTGCAACTTTTCTTGCATTTGGCATATATGGACGAGCCACTGGCATTGCCCAGAGTTCAAATGAAAGTTTCGGATAACCGGCTTCTTTTAAAAGTTGTTTTGCTTTTTCAGGATTGTATTTATATTTTGTAACATTTGGATTATAGCTCCACATTGTAGGAGGTATCGGAGTGTAAGCAGGTCTTCCAAAACCTGCATATATGGCTTTTACTATAGCTTCTTTATTGATGGCATAGTTGATAGCTCTTCTTACTCTAACATCTCTAAAAGGAGCAAATTTTACTTGGTCAAGTGCAAGATAGCCCACATTTAAACCTTCTTGTTTTACAAGCTTTATATTTGGATTTGCATCAAGTCCTGCGATTTCTTCTGGATTTGGAAAATCCATAACATGGATTGAGCCAACTTTTAATTCAGCTGCTCTAACAGAAGAACTTGTGATAACTTTTAGGATAAGTTTTTTAATATAAGGTTTGCCCTCCCAATAGTTCTCATTTGCCGTAAAAATCATCTTGTCGTCTTTAACCCATTTAACCAAAACAAAAGGACCGGTTCCTACGGGGTATCTTGCAAGTCTATCGGATTTACCTTCTTTTAACAAATCCATAGCATATGTTTTTGATAAGATTGATGCAAAGTCCATAGCCATATTTGATAAAAATGGAGCTTCTGGTTTTTGCAATGTAATTTTTACTGTATATTTATCTACTTTTACAACATCTTTAACAATTTTGTCCATGTTCATTGCAGCCCAATATTTATATGAACCACCTAATTTATTGTATGGATTTGTTTTGTCAAATTGTCTTTTTAAAGAAAAAACAACATCATCGGCTGTAAATTCGTTTCTTTTTTTATAATATTTTGTTGGATGAAAATATACACCTTTTCTTAAATGAAAGGTATATGTTAAACCATCTTTTGCAACATCCCAAGATGTAGCAAGTCCCGGCTCCATGGTAGTTGTTCCATTTTTGAATTGCACCAAAGTATTATACACCTGAGTTGAAGCATAAAAGCTTTCCCCGTCTGTTACATGTGCAGGATCAATAGAAACTGAATCCCCACTTCTTCCAAATACCAAAACTCCGCCATACTTTGGCGCAGCATACATCAAAGTTGTTGCAAACAACAAAACTGTTATGAGTAATTTTCTCATGTTTTACCTCCATTTTTTTATTCTTAATAATTGTATCAAAGTTTCATTTTTTATTGCTTAAAATAGTGGTTTAAGTGAATAATTTGGTATAATTTCTACCAATATTAGTAGAAATGAGTATAAAAGTAATGAATATAAACGAAATAGAAGTTAATGTTATAAAAATTCCTCTTATCAAGCCATTTAAAACAGCTCTTAGAAGCGTATATGAACTTGAAACTATAATTTTAAGAATCGAAACAAAATGCGGAATCACAGGATATGGTGAAACAGCACCGACTTTTGCAGTTACAGGGGATTCAAGAGAATCAATACTTGAAGCTATAAAATTGATAAAAAGAAACTTGATGGGCAAGTCTGTATTAAATTTTAACGAATTGCTGGAAATTATCCATAACTCAGTAGATAAGAATTTTAGCGCAAAATCAGCTTTAGAGATTGCCTTGTATGATATATTTGCACAAAATCTTAAAACTCCACTTTACAAAATGCTCGGAGGTAGTAAAAAAAATTTTAAAACCGGTATAACGATTAGTTTAAATGAAAAAGATATGATGGTTAAAGACTCGCTTGAAGCAGCGCAAGGTGGATACAGATCTCTAAAGGTAAAATTAGGAAGTGATTATAGAGAAGATATTGACAGAATTGAAGCTATCTCTAATGCTATTCCAAGCGACATATCTATAAAGTTAGATGCAAATCAAGGATGGACGCCAAAAGAGAGCGTGAAATTTTTAACTGCGATTGAAGATAAAGAAATAGCGATTGAGTTGATAGAGCAACCTGTAAAAAAAGGTGATTTGAAAGGTTTAAAATATATAAAAAACAGAACTTCCATACCATTGCTTGCTGATGAAAGTGTTTTTTCTCCAAAAGACGCTATAAAAATTTTAGAAGAAGAAGCAGTTGATTTTGTAAATATAAAATTAGATAAATGTGGCGGCATATCAAAAGCTATGCTAATCGCAGATATATGCAAAATCTATGGCGTAAAGTGTATGATAGGCTGTATGCTCGAAGGCGCTATCAGTGTGGGAGCAGCTGTACATGTAGCGAGTGTAAGAAGTGATACGATAACCATGCTTGATTTGGATGCTCCTGTTTTATGCAAAAGTTCGCCTATAATTGGTGGAGTAAAATTTGTTTCTTCAAATATTGAGTTGAGTGATGGTTTTGGTCTGGGAATTAGTGGATTTAAAATTTAAATCATTTTTTGCATACTTTAAACTAATATATATTATAATATTTTAATGATTATTTAAGGATTGCTTTTGGAAAATGATAAATTAGGTAAGGTACTGGAAACTTTTAGTGCGATAAAAGGCTCAAGCGGATTGCCAAGACCGGTGGTTGAAAGACTGATTTTAAAGGAGGATTATGGTATAGAAAATGATAAATTTGCAGGAGATGAGCTTAGCAAAGCAGTGATGATTATAGGTTTGAAATCTTACACGATGGCTGAAGAACAAGATATTCTATTGGAATATGGAAGTTATGGAGAAAATGTACTTTTTGATTTTGATCCACATTTATTAAACATCGGCGATCAGCTTCAAATCGGAGAAAGTATCATAGAAATTACTGAGAAATGTACACTTTGCAATCACCTTGCAGTATTTGGTGCAAAATTACCAAAACTGATAAAAAATCACCGAGGACTATACTGTAAAATTATAAAAAGCGGGATTATCACAAAAGATTTAACTGTTTCAAAAGTCTCTTCTTAAACACTCCAAAATCAGGTAAATCCAGTTTTACATCTCTTTGCTTTTTGCCCCACATCGGCTCAGGAAAATATGAATCATTCTCAAATCTAGCCATCACATGTATATGAAGATGTGGTAAATAGTTGCCAAACATAGCAATATTGACTTTTTTTGGATGATAATATTTTAGCATCTCTGTTTCTATAAGTAACATTACTTTAAAAAGTTTCTCTCTCGTGATTTCATCACATTGGCTTAATTCTTTATACTTTTTTTGTGGAAAAATCTTGAGCCAAGGAATCTCAGACTCCTCTTTTTCTATATATAAAGTTTCATTTTCATAAAGTTTCATTTTCTTCCTTTTGGTTTTAGTTTGTGTATTATATCTAATATTTTAGCTATAATTTGACAAAAAAAACTAAGGGAAAAAATGCAAAATAAATATAATGAACTCACCAAAGAAGAAGCGTATATTATAGAGCAAAAAGGGATGGAAGCGCCTTATAGCGGGAAATATAACGACTTTAAAGAGGAAGGAATATATACATGTAAAAAATGCAACGAGCCACTTTATAAATCTAAAAGTAAGTTTAATTCCGGTTGCGGATGGCCTAGTTTTGATGATGAAATAGAAGGTGCGGTTAAGCGAACAACAGACAGAGACGGAAGACGAGTTGAGATTACATGTAGCGCTTGCGGTGCACATCTTGGACATGTTTTTACGGGAGAAGGATTCACGCCAAAAGATACGAGGCATTGTGTGAATTCTATGAGTTTAAATTTTAAGTCAGCCAAGGAAAAGCATGCCTTTGCATATTTCGCAGGCGGATGTTTTTGGGGAGTTGAATACTTTTTTAACAAACAAAAAGGTGTGATAAATGCACTTTCTGGTTTCATGGGTGGAGATCTTAAAAATCCGAGTTATCAAGATGTGTGTTATAAAGATACAGGACATTTGGAGGTTGTTCAAGTGGAGTATGATCCTCTTAAAATCAGTTATGAAGATTTGGCAAAACTGTTTTTTGAAATTCATAACCCAAGCCAAGAAGGAGGACAAGGCCCTGATATCGGTTCACAGTACCTATCTGCTGTATTTGTGTCAAATGAAAAAGAGAGAAAAACAGTAGAAAAGCTCATAAAAATCTTAGAATCAAAAGGCTTACATGTAGCGACCAAAATTTTAGATAAATCTAAATTTTATGTAGCTGAAGATTACCATCAGTACTATTACAATAGAAATGGAAAAACTCCGTATTGCCACTTTAGGCAAAAGAGATTTTAGCAACTATTTTTGCATGATGATTTTTAATTTTCCTCTTGCGTACCAAAGTATAAAAAGTGCCGATGCCCAGATGATTCCGGCTATTCCCCACCAGTAAAAGTCAAGAGGCAATTTGAAAAATGCAAATAAGCTAAATACAGAGACAGGGATGATAAGCTGCCTAAGCAGACTCAGATATATAAGAAGTGCAGGTTCTTTTATGCCTTGCAGTAAAGATATATTTATGAAGACTAACATATAGGCATATAAAGCAGTGGCAGCAGCATATAGATAGCCAAGTCCTGCTTGTACGACCAAGGGGTCGTGGCTAAAAATTTTTAGTGCATATTCGCCGAAAGCATATATTAAAACCATACCAATTATCCAAAGAATTAGACCAATTTTTTGTGCATATATCACGGTATCTTTCACTCTGTCGTAGAGTTTAGCACCGTTATTTTGTGATACAAGCGCCAATACTGCGACATTTACTCCGATACTAGGCAGTAAAACTATTTGCTCAATCCTTACAGCTATCCCGTAAGCTGCGACAACATGTTTGCCAAAGGGTGATATAAAGTATGTTATGATGAACATCCCAAGAGCCATCAATGACATATTTACAGTAGGCGGAAGTCCTTGTTTTAGGAATGCTTTTATGATGTTTATGTCAAAAATAAACGGCGGCATATCTTTTAGTAGATAACTTTTTTTCAAATTATACAAAAGGTAAAGCATGCCGAAAAATTCTATGATAATCGTGGCCAACGCTATGCCTTTTACTCCAAGAGGAGGCACTCCAAAACCGCCTTTGACAAACCAGTAATCTAAAAGCATATTGCAAAAGAATCTCATTGTTAAAAAGTTTCTAAACACCTTTGTATTGCCGATTGAATTTAGTATTGCATTTGAGAAAAATACGCCTATAAAAAAAGCAGAACCATATAAAATAACATCTATATATGAAAGAGCTTCTTTTAGATAAATCCCTTTAGCACCTAGTATTTGCATCAAGTATGGAGATACTATAATACCTGTAATGGTTACAAAAATCGCTAAAAAAATCGCTAAAATGACAGTGTGGTATATGATTTGTTTTGCGTGATTGATATCTTTTTGACCAAGAGCATTTCCGATGAGTGCCGTTACGCCTTGACTCATACCACCAGCCACTGCGATTATCACAAAAAATATAGAAAAAGTCAGAGAAAGAGAAGCCAATGCAGTTGTGGAGATATTTCCAGCAAAGTAGGTGTCAGTTACATTGAACATCGTATGAAAAAAATAACCTATACTAGATGGTATAGCAATAGTTCGCAGATGCTTTTTTATGTCGCCACTGATTAGATTTGTTTCCATGTGATTTTTATCCTTGCTGTGATTGTGAGAATTATAGCAGAATAAAGCCGTTTTTTAAGAGCTTCTGTATGCCTTTATTTTTTTCACAGCAATAGGTATAAGAGTTAATGCTCCTAGTAGTATAAAAGCATATAAAATGTTCTTTGTGAAAATATCTGAGATTTTTATAATGTTTTAAGAAACTGGATATTGTCAAGTTTGTATTTTCTAGGAGCAAACCCCAATAAATTGGCAAAATTTTACAATTAGTTTTTAGGAATACCTACAACACCTTTTTTGTATATCGTTTTGTACAAAATTGTACCCTTAAATGTTGAATTTGTTAAGTTGTTATTCTTAAAGATTGCGGATCCTAGTGCTGATTCGTCAAAATTGCACTTGTCTATATTTGCATTGGAAAAATCACCTTTCCAAATCCTTGCTTCAAAAAAATTTACATTTTTTAAAGTTGCATCATTAAATTTAGCTCCTTTTATGTTTGATTTTTCAAATATCGCATAACTCAAATCTGCACGCGAGAAATCTGCCTTGTGAGCTAGCGTATTGGTTAAATCGGCATGACTTAGATTTGCATCTGTAAAATCAGACATAGTCAAATCCATACCACTTAAATTTGCATAACTCAAATCACATTTGGGGCAATCTCCATCTTCTTTAAGCAATTTCAAATCTTTGGCACTAAAAGCCAATAGTAAATTTGCACAAAGCATAAGAATATATACTATCTTTTTCATTTTATTGCCTTTAGTTTTTTGAGAAATCGACTGGCTTTGTCTCCTCCGATAATCTTGCCAATTTGCTTCGCTCCGTTTCCAATAAAGAAAAATGTAGGAATCCCAACATAATCAAAACCTTTAGGTAGCTTATCTTTTTGAATATCAAGGCCTAAAAGAATGAAATGTTTCTGTAAATATCTCGACACTTTTGAATTTTTAAAGACAATATCTTTCATATAATTGCACTCGGGACACCAAGACGCAGAGTACATCATCATCACTTCTTTATTCTGTTTTTTTGCTTTTTGCAATGCTATTTTATAATTATGCTCAAACTGAAGCCCACTAGCTTGCAATAATATCCCGAACAGGATTAAAAACAGTGTTTTTTTCATTTTTTTGCCTCGTAATTTATTTTTACATGTAGAGCGAGTATTATATCATTTGAAAGTTTATCAAGCAAATATTGAGTTGTGCACTACCTAAAAAAGTAGCAAATCCTTTTTATCAAATTCAAATATACTTTTAGTTAAAATATTCAAAATTTAAGTATAAGGTGCAATATGGAAGAGTTAAAACGAACGGTATTGTTCGACAAGCACAATGAGCTAAATGCTAGAAATGTTGGCTTTTGTGGTTGGGAGATGCCTGTTCAATACGAGGGGGTTATCAAAGAACATGATGCTTGCAGAAATGCGGCGGCACTTTTTGATATATCCCACATGGGAGAGTTTTTTTATGAAGGCGATATCGAAAATAGCGGTATAAACAGTGCAACTACGACAGATTTTGTAAAACTGCCAGTCGGTAAATGCAAATACGGCTTTTTGCTAAATGAAAAAGGTGGCGTGATTGATGATTTGATTGTCTATAAACTAGATCCTACACACCTCATGTTCGTTGTAAATGCCGCTAGAATTGATGTGGATTTTGAGCAGATAAAATCACACATAAAAAGCGGGACATTTGAAAATAGATCAGATATCACTTCAAAGATAGATATCCAAGGACCAAAATCAAAAGAGATACTTCAGCAAATTACACCTTTTGAATTAGGTGAACTGGGGTATTTTGGTTTTAGAGAAACCATGCTTTTAGGCTCAAAAGCGATTGTGAGCAGAACAGGTTACACCGGCGAACTCGGATATGAGTTATATGTGAGCAATGACATAGCTCCTGCATTGTGGGATAAGCTTATAGAACTTGGAGCAGTTCCGGCAGGTTTAGGCGCAAGAGATGTTTTGAGACTTGAAAAAGGATATAGCCTTTACGGACATGAGCTAGATGTCGATACAACTCCGGCAGAAGCTGGAATCGATATGTTTGTGCAGTATGACAGTCATGACTTTATAGGCAAAGAGGCGCTTTGAAAGCAAAAAGAAGAGGGTATTTCTAAAAAAATCATAGCTTTTATTACTAACTCCAAAAGAACTCCGAGAAATGGTGTTGAGATACATCAAAATGGCAAAAAAATAGGAGTTGTGACAAGTGGAACTTATTCCCCATCTGTTGGAACAGGCATAGGATTAGGTTTTGTGGACACAAATCTATATGACAAAGAAGCAGATTTAGAGTTAAACACAGGAAGAGGAAGCATGCCGATATACAGAGCTAAACTTCCGTTTTATAAATAGATTATAATTTTAGGAGAATCGGATATGAAAAAATATACAAATGAACATGAATGGGCAGAACTAGAAGGTGATGTTGCTACTATCGGGCTATCTAATTATGCGATAGATGAATTGGGAGATATCACTTTTGTGGAGCTTCCTGAGATTGGCACGAGTGCGACTAAGGGCGAAAGTATCGCTTTTATAGAGTCTGTCAAGGCGGCTAGCGATATATATGCACCGCTTAGTGGTGAAGTTGTAGAGGTAAATATGGACCTTGAAGCTACACCAGAAACTTTAAATGAAGATGCGGAAGGTACTTGGATTTTAAAAATCAAAGCAAGTGACATCAGTGAGTTAGAAACATTGATGGATGAAGCGGCTTATAGCACATATACTCAAACACTTTAAGAGTTTTATATGCCATATACCCCACACACACAAGATGATGTTAAGCATATGCTTGCACAAATCGGCATAGAAGAAGAGAGTGAACTTTTTACTTATATACCGCAAAGTTTAAGAGCGAAAAGTTTTGATTTAAAAGAGGGTCTTAGTGAATTTGAAGTTTATGAAGATTTCAAAGAGATGGCTGGTAAAAATGATGTTTCAAAAGTCTGTTTTTTGGGTGGCGGATATTATGACCATATCATCCCCTCAGCCGTAGATGCACTCTCAGGTCGCAGTGAATTTTACACGGCATACACGCCATATCAGGCAGAAGCTTCACAAGGCACTCTACAAGCTTTATATGAATATCAAAGTTTGGTTTGTGATTTAAGTGGTATGGAAGTGACGAATGCTTCCATGTATGATGGTGGAACTGCTATGGCAGAAGCTGCATTGATGGCTATAAGAATTACAAGACGAGATAAAATTATCATTGACAGTGGTGTAAATCCTATATATATAAAGATAGTAAAAACATATTTGGCTTATCATGATATAGAAGTTATTGTGATGAAAAGTGAAAATGACAAGGTAAATTTAGATGAACTTTCCACTTTGCTTGATGATAGCGTGGCTGGATATATCTTTCAAAATCCGAACTTTTTTGGCTCTTTGGAGGATTATACCAAGATTATCGAATCTCTTCATTTAGTTAAAGCCCTAGCCATCATGAGCTCATATCCTATCTCTTTGGGAACTATCAAGACTCCTGGCGAATTGGATGCTGATATATATTGTGGTGATGGACAGAGTTTGGGAAATTATCTAGGTTTTGGAGGTCCGAGCTTTGGGATACTTGCCACTAAACAAAAGTATGTGAGAAATTTACCAGGCAGAATCGTAGGGCTTACAAATGACAGAAATGGCGACAGGGCTTATGTGCTGACACTTCAAGCCAGAGAGCAACACATAAGACGACAAAAAGCCACTTCAAATATATGTAGTAATCAAAATTTGATGACTCTGAGGGCTACTATATTTATGTCTCTTTTAGGAAAGGATGGTTTTCATAAACTTTCACTTCAAAATTATAATAATGCAAGTTATCTGAAAAATGAATTAAGCAAAAATAAGAAAATCAAGATATTTAATCAAAATCCGACATTTAATGAGTTTGTTTTAGAGTTGCCGATAAGCGGTGATGAATTTTTGGACAAGATGAGCGACAAAGGCTTTTTTGCAGGATTGAAACTCGGTAGCTTGTATGATGGTTTTAAAAACAGGGTATTGGTGAGTGTCACAGAAAAGCGAACAAAGGCTCAGATGGATAGCTTTGTAGCGAGTGCAAAGGAGGTTTTATCATGAGTGCAACTATATTTGAAAAATCAAGTGTCGGCAGAAGCGGTATAAATCTTCCAAAACAACAAATCGAAAATGCAACTCCTTTGGATGTAACATTGTTAAGAGCGAACAAAGCCAACTTGCCAGAGCTTAGTGAATTTGATGTCGTAAGGCATTTTACAAAACTTTCAAAGAAAAATTTTTCTATAGATTCAAATTTTTATCCGCTTGGAAGTTGCACGATGAAATACAATCCAAAGATACAAGAGAGAGTTGGAGCGCTAGATGGTTTTGCAAATCTTCATCCTCACCATATCACAAATAACAAGCCACGCTTCATGCAAGGCGCCTTGGAGAGTTTAAAAATCATAGAAGATGATTTAAAAGAGATAACAGGCATGGATGCTTTCACTCTCACTCCAGAAGCTGGAGCTCATGGAGAGATGACAGGTATCATGACCATAGGAGCTTATCACAAAAAAAGAGGAAATAAGAAAAAATATGTCATAGTTCCAGATTCATCACATGGTACAAATCCAGCGAGTGCCTCGATGGTGGATTATGAAGTTATAACAGTAAAATCAGACAAAACCGGTGCGATGGATGTTGAAGCATTTAGAGATGCTATCAGCGATGAGGTGGCAGCTGTTATGATGACCGTACCAAATACAGTCGGACTCTTTAATCCTGGCATCAAGAAGATATGCGATATCGCCCATG
Source organism: Campylobacterales bacterium (assembly GCA_024280575.1). Lineage (GTDB taxonomy): Bacteria > Campylobacterota > Campylobacteria > Campylobacterales > Sulfurospirillaceae > JAADIZ01. Next base: position 614 of record JAJRPV010000021.1, on the reverse strand, counting down.
AACACGATGCTTTGATGTATTATGACGGGGCAAACTTAAATGCTATTTTAGGACTCATCAGACCTGGAGATGTCGGCTTTGATGTTGTGCATCTTAATCTTCACAAAACATTTGCAACCCCTCATGGAGGAGGCGGACCGGGAAGTGGACCAGTTGGTGTGAAAGAGCATTTGGTAGAATTTTTACCAGATTTAAGAGTTGGTTTTAAAGAAGAAAAGGGATACTTTATAAAGGAGCCGAGCAAAAACAGCATAGGGAAAGTTTCGCCATTTTTTAGAAATTATCTCATCACACTAAGGGCGTTAGTGTATATGCAAACTTTAGGAAAAGAAGGCATGATAAATGTCAGTAGAAAAGCTGTGTTAAATGCAAATTATATACTTTCAAAACTCAAAAATTATCTTGATGTTCCTTACGATACATTTTGTATGCATGAGTGTGTGTTAAGTGCTCAAACTCTCTATAAAGAGCACCATGTAAGCACGCTAGATATAGCAAAATACCTGCTGGACTTTGGTTTACACGCTCCGACGATTTACTTTCCTATGATAGTTCATGAGGCTATCATGATAGAGCCGACTGAGACTGAAAATATAGACAGTATGGATTATTTT
>JAJRPV010000020.1 GCA_024280575.1 Campylobacterales bacterium | reverse complement strand
CCCTAAAGAAAAACTTTCTGTTTTCATTATCAACAAATTCGCTGTTTTTTTCTATATTTAAGTCATTTTTATATAAAACATTTGAAATTTTATAAATCAAACCTTTCGCATCCGAACATTTGATTTTCAGTACATATTTATGCAGAGTAGTCATTTCTACCCCTCCTTTTTATTTAATTTAATATTTTGCAGTTCTTCCATTTATCCACTTTTAGCAAATTTAATTGCTAATTCATAGAATCACCTCTCTTCTTGTTCTTTTTGATATACCCAATTCTTTAGCAAATTTTTCCCACTGATTCACTCCATATAATACTTCATCTATAATCTCACCATCACCCTTGATTTTATGCTTTTTACCAAGCTCTTGCAATGCCTGTATGTTTGGATTTTTGCCCTCACCCAAGTAAACAGTGCTATGCTCACCGCCAGGACCATATGAAAATGTAGCATCATATATCGGCGATACGCCCCAAGTTCCTTTTTTATCCATCAAAAATGAGAAATTTTTAGCATGGTCATCACGGTTGCGACTAAAAAGATTAAAACATGCAAGTCGGTACATCTTTTTTTGTTCATTTACATCTTTGGTTAGGTGCAGAGTGAGGTTTAGTAAATCACCATAATCAAGTGCAGGATATCTAAAATCACTATGTATCAACCCTGCTACGGAATGCATATGTACTCTGCTGTCTCCCACTCTGTCAAATCGTTTCACAGCAAAGTAACTTCTATTTTTCCCATGTAATAAAGTAGTTTTAGGCACATCTAACCCTGCTTCTCTTGCCATAAGTGAGTAGGCATACTCTATCAAACCTATCTCTTTACTATCCATAGATGAAGCAAACTTTATCATGTAGTGAGTATAGCCCTCCTTTAACGCTTGTCGCCCGTGAATGATGTGTTTTTCATCATCACTTAACTGGACCAAAACTTTAGGTCTAGCCCCTGCCGATGAACCTCCAAGAAGTAACAACTCATCTACCATCATATCACTACTACCCTCTAAAATATCTTGGGAATATTTAGCTAAATCATCTAAAACTATATCGCCTAGCTCTTGCTCCACTGATACTTCAGGCTCATAGCTCAATGCGCCCATGGCATGACTACCTACATACGCTAGTCTATCCAATGTAGTTATAGAGTGAGGGTTTATCCCAAGTATTACCAAATGCCTATCCATCAACAACCGACCCCACCCATCAGGCAAAGAGTCAGCAAACACACCCCAAAGCCCATCAAATGTGTCATCATTACATCGGTGCAACCCTGCTTTTAATGGAAGTTTATAAGGACTTAATTCTATACCTGTTTTTAGAAACTTCTTATCATACTCAAAGTAGATTTTGTTGTCTTTTTGAGCTAGTGTACCAACTTTTTGGATGGCGTTTTGGGTTAGATAAACAAAGAGTTTAGTTGTCATGCTGTTCTCCAATTACTTCCTTAATACTCTCAAACCTCTTCTCTTCAATCTCACACAAACCACCAAAATCCTCTAAACACTCTAAAATCAAAGCCAACTGCAACAATGACTCAAACGAAATCTGTCCACTCTGTTCAAAGCGTTTGAGAGAACCGAGACTCACACCTGAACGAGAAGAAAGTTTGGCTTGTGTGTAGCCTAACGCTTTTCTGCGTTGTTTAAATTTGGTTTTGATGGTTTCCATCATGTCTGATGGAGTGGGAGGTAGAAAAGATAACATATTATCCCTTTTTTGCTATTTATAGGTATTATAGCTAATATATTAGCTATTGTAAAGCCCCACCCATAATTCCATACTGCAAAAAAATACACCATAAAAAGTTGTAATTTAAGCACTCGTTTTTTTCATTTTATTTTAGGATTATACAGTAATCTTTTATACAATCTATCCCTGTAACTTTTAATATAAAACTTTTTACCCTCATCGCTTAAATATGATTTATTTACTATTTTTTCAACATCTTTTATATTTGAGGCTTGTGTTATGATTGAGATAAATTGATTTTGACTAAGTCCGGCAAAAGTGGCAAACTTTTTAAAATCTTGATGGGATAAAAAACCAATAGCATCAAACTCTTTTGTATGCGTGTCAAACAGCTCCATAGCCATATCGCTGCTTTCATTGTTTATATGGTAGCGAGTGTTAAGGACATCATAGTTAGGAGTTAGCATCAAATCGTTTTTATTTGGTTGAGAATAGAGTGAAAAGTTTTTCAAGTGCGCATCACCATTGCTGATAAGGTAGTTTAAAATTATTCGTTTTACAAAATCCAATATATTTATCATGCTTGCCGGAGTATAGGCTTTTAAAGCTTTGATGCAATCAATATATGTTTTAGAGCTATACTTATAATCAGCTCCATCTTTAGCAGGTGTTACTCCTAAAATTGATGCAAAATCTTCTTGGTCAAACTTCTCTTGAGTATCGGTATAGTCAAACCTCTTGGTTATATAAGCCAGCTCGCCATCACTAAATTTTATTAATCCACAATCTGCTGTTCGTATTTTAAAAATCTTTTTTGAAATCACCATAGAGAGGTGTTCATTTGCAGGTAAGTCTGCGGGGTTACTCATACCTACTTCACCAAATGGTGCTGGTTTTAAAATATACTCTCCTTGTGAGGCAATAGGGATTAGCCTTTTGTTTTCAAATTTCAATGAGATTTTATCTTGTACCCCAGATATATTCATTCTTTTTGCAAACTCTGCTCTTGCCTGATAAAACTCTTTTTTATCAAATTCTAAAGGCTTTGGTGATACACCGCCAAATAGCTCTTTAGTGCATTTAACACAATAATTTTGTTTGATTTTTCTCTCTACCAAGCAACCCAAACAAATCATATAACCTCCTCTACGGTTATAGAACCAATAGTATCTTCTTTGGTTGTTTTTAAAAGTCTTGAAAAATCATCATTCTTATCAATCCTGTATTGTTCACACTGTATATCTTTGAGTGAACCTTCTGCCAAAATATTGTAAAAAAATGCAAACAGATACTCTGAACTAAACTTATCAACTCTTAAAGGCAGATTTACACTTATAGGTTTTGCGGTAGAATTTGCTAAATACTCTTTATCATACTTAAAAGTATAAATACCCTCATCATCTACTTGAAGTACTCCAACAAAGATTTTATTTCTATAAACATTACCTTGTTGCATCTACTAGCCTCTTACCTTTTTTATATCAATATTTAGCTCTAAACCTAAGATATCTAGTATCTTTTCAAGTGTATTGATAGTTGCATTACTTTTACCATTTTCTATATTTGAGATTATGGAAGAGCTGACACCACTAAAATTTGATAGTTCTAAGATGTCAAGCTGTAGCTCTTTTCTTCTACATGTAATGGCTTTGCCTACTCTTTTCTTGGTGCTTATATCGTAGATTTGTTTATCTTCTTTCGCAATCATATCTAACCTTTTACTTAAAAAATACTATATAAAGTAAATATATAGCTTATTATAGCAAAAATAATTAAATATTGCTTTGAATTTATGATATATGATAAAAAGATCACTGCACAGTAACTATTTGCCCCACAAACTCTTTAGCGCTCATTTATCGCCTTTAGTATTCTTTTTCTTAACTCTTTTTTTATCTCTTCTTTTTCAAATCCATCTTTTAAAACATTTTCCACTTTTACTCCACCGTCAAATACATTATCCCAAATACCAAGCTCTTTTGCTCTTCTTTTGATACTTTTTTTATAATTTCCAAGCCATTTACTTATGGGAAAATCTATAGCTATCGTCTTCAAAACTTTATCATCTATATATCCACCATAAAAAGGTTGTGATTTTAAAGCTCTGATATAATGCCTCGGAGCTCCAATTTGCTTTAACAGTTTTGTCATATCTAAGTTTAAAATATTTCCGACAATATATAAAAAATAGTATGGTTTTAACTTGTCTTCAAAGAAGCCAACACCTCTTCCTAGCTCCAAAGCAGCCTTGCAAAAAAGCTCATTTTCAACTCTACATGTAAAGATTTTTTCAAATATATGAAGCCTGTACATGTAGTAAAGTCCATAATATGGTTTTTGTGCATAAAACATCTTTTCAAGCTCCCAAAATATTCTAGTTTCGCTTAAATCATTTAGTGAAATATCATCCATAATACTCAATGTTTTTTCATCAATCTTAAAACCAAATCTTGCACTAAATTGTACAGCTCTTAAAACTCTCAAACTATCCTCTTTAAAACTTGTTTCATCAATTAACGATATGGTTTTGGATTTTATATCTTTTGATCCACCATAAAAATCAAAAAGCTCACCATCAAAGATGTCCAACATCATGGCATTCATAGTAAAATCTCGTCTTTTTGAAGCTTCTTTTTCATCTTCGCAGAGTTCAACTTCAAAAGCTTTATGCCCAACGCCATTTTTTTTCTCAACTCTTGGCAATGATATATCTATATCACCGTATTTATAAACAAAGAAGCTTTTTCCGACTCCAACTGCACCCAATTTTTTCATCAATTTATCAAATCGTTTACAATCTATATCATAAACTTCAATATCCAAATCTTTCATGGGAATTTTCATAAATATATCTCTAACGCCACCGCCGACCAAGTAGGCTCGTTTTGTATATTTTTTCAAAAAATCTTGTACGGTTTGAAATTGGGATTTTATATTGGGTGGTAAGATTATTGGTAGATTCATTTCTATTTTGTTTTTAAACTACCTAACCTCTCATCTATGGTTGCCAGCAAATATTCCAAAAAATTTAGAGTTAAATCAACTTTTGCCTCTATAGCTTTGTTATTTGGAGATTGAAAACCCTCAAAAAGAACCAAAATCCTCTCTCTGATATTTTCATAAAACTCTTTTTCGCTACTTGTTACATTATCAACTTCCATAGCATTTTGAGATTCTATATTTTCATCAGTTTCGGCTTCCTCTTTTGCAGTATTTTCCTCTATATTCTCTTCTAATTCCGCAAGAGTTGACATAATCATATCTTTTAATTCCATTTCTTCTCCACTTAAAGCTTTACCAGCCATCTTTCAAACTCTAAAAATTCAACATCACTCTCCATACTGATAAAAAAATTTTTCATCTCTTCATCAACGCCTGAATATTTTTTCCTGATACCGCTAAGTCTTCGCACAGCAACTCTCGCTTCTTTATTGTTTGCATTTTCTTTTAATATCTCTTTATAGATATTTAGTGCATCCTCTTTAAGTCCTTGCAATTCATATATGGACGCCAAAGTAAGAGTTTTTACCATCTATGCTATGCCTTGCTTATCTTGTCTGCTATCAATGAACCAATTTCTTCGGTTGAGCAAATAACTTTTGCGTGATACTTAGCTAAATCAGGCGTTCTATAGCCCTCTTGCAATAGCTCTTTGATCGCACCGTCAATCTTATCTGCCGCGTTAATTTCACCTAAAGAGTATCTAAGCATCATTGAAGCACTCAAAATCGTAGCTATAGGGTTTGCTATACCTTGTCCTGCGATATCCGGAGCTGAGCCGTGAATAGGCTCATAAAGCCCGACGATTCCACCAATCGAAGAAGATGGAAGAAGCCCGATAGATCCACTCATCATACTCGCCTCATCACTTAAAATATCTCCAAAAATATTACCTGTCAATATCACATCAAACTGTCTTGGGTCTCTGACTAGTTGCATCGCAGCATTATCTACAAACATATGCGAAAGCTCAACTTCGGGATAATCCCGTGCTATTTCCTCTACCGTGGCTCGCCATAAACGACTGACTTCCAAAACATTTGCTTTATCAACCGAGCAAACTTTTTTCTCTCTTTTCATGGCTGATTCAAATGCCACTTTGGCGATTCTTATGATTTCATCTTTTGTATAAACCATCGTATTGTAAGCTTTCTGTCCGTCATTAAATCGTGGCTCACCAAAATAAATTCCACCGGTGAGTTCACGAACAACAAGCAAATCAACACCCTTTATGACTTCAGGTTTCATGCTACTAGCTTCTATAAGTTCATCAAAAACTGCAACTGGTCTAAGATTTGCAAAAAGCCCCAACTCTTTTCTTAACTTTAAAAGTCCGCTCTCAGGTTTTAATTCTCTAGGCAAATCATCCCATTTATATCCACCGATTGAGCCAAACAAGATAGCATCACTGTTTTTGCTTCCCTCTATCGTCTCATCCGGAATCGGATTGCCGACAGCTTCATAAGCACATCCACCCATAAGGTATTCTTTATAATTTAATTCAAAATTTTCTTTTTTACTGACAGCATCTAAAACTTTTATAGCCTCATCCACAATCTCAGGACCTATACCATCGCCCTTTATAACCGCTATATTATAAGATTTCATTTCATCTCTTTTTTGGCAAAGTTTATCAAGCCGCCACTTTGGATTAACTCTTGCATAAATGGTGGAATTGGTGTAAATTTATAAGTTTTATCTCTATTTTTTATCTCACCGTTTTTCATATCTATCTCAATCATATCGCCCTCTTTTATCTCATCACTTTCGGGCAATTCAAATATAGGAAGCCCCATATTAAAGGCATTTCTATAAAAAATCCTAGCAAAACTTTTAGCCACTACCGCGCCGATACCCGCAGCTTTCAAAGCTATCGGGGCATGCTCACGACTACTACCACACCCAAAGTTTTCTCCTGCAACTATCAAGTCACCTTTTTTCATCTTTTTTAAAAAATCAGGATCTGCATCTTCCATCAAATGGCTTGCCAATTCTTTTGGATCAGAAGTGCTCAAATACCTAGCTGCTATAATTAAATCAGTATCAATATCATCACCAAATTTCCATACTTTTCCACTAATATCACTCATAAAATTCCTTTGATAGGTTATTGGGTAGTATTTTATCTAAAAAGTTTTATAAAGAAGATTAAAAAAAGCTCAGCTCGATATACCAAATCAAAGCTCAAGAGAATTTATAGATTTAAAAAATATCTACTACCTCTTGCAACCCCTTAGCATCACCATAAAAATACTCTTCCAAAAGAGATTTGATTTTATACTTACATGCAAAGGCTAAATCTTCTTCGTTTCTTATCTTCATAAAATAACTATGCCCTATCTGATAATCTTCTCCCAATTTCTCTTTGATTTTCTTATTTAATTTTATCATTAAATCTTTTGCTTTTGCATCTGTAACAAGCTCAGAATTTGGCTCCATTTTTAAAAAGGTAAATCTTCTTCTAAGAGCGATATCTATCAGGGCTATAGATTTGTCGGTGCTGTTCATAGTTCCTATAATGTAAAGGTTTGGTGGTATGCTAAACTCTTCTTTTGAGTAAGGGAGCGTTACATGTAGCGTTTCTCTTTTATCTTCTTCTATAAGCGTGATAAGTTCTCCAAAAACTTTGGATATATTTGCTCTGTTTATTTCATCTATGACAAAGTAAAAGTTTTTATCTTTTTGTTTTTCTGCTTTTTCGCAAAACTCTTTAAAAACTCCTTTTTGTAGTGTTATATTTCCTTTTTCATCTGGCCGAAAACCCTCTATAAAATCCTCATAACCAAAACTTTGGTGAAAGGTTATAAATTTTACTCTTCCATTCTCTTTGGCTTCGCTATAAGAGTTGGTTTCATTATGTCCTTCAAGATTTAAAAATATCTCACTATCACTAAAATTGCCACTTTCAATCATATCTATAAGTTTTTTATGACTATAAGTTTTTCCGACTCCTGGGACTCCGTAGAGGATTATGTTTTTTATCTCATTAGAATTAGGTAGATCAGTAGGTTTGCTACATATGTCATTAAATATTTTAATATTTTCATCAAGTCTATCAATAAGTAAATCTATCTCATTTTTATTAAAAAATGATTCTGGATGTTTTTCTATTTTTGAAATTATATCCTCTCTAATATCTGGTGAATTATCTACAGAAACTCCCAAGCCCGTTTCTAAACGCTCTCTACCTAAATCATAGTTTATATAAGGATAAATTCCTTTATTTGCTTTATTATTGTCTTTTAAAAAGCATATCCAAGGAGTTTTAGGAGGAATAATTCTATTGCCCATTCCAAATGAAATTTTTAAATCAAACCCTTTATAAGTTTTTGGATATTTTTCTATAAATTCTTCTCTCCAGAGCCCATCTGTATTCTCCCATTTATCTATGAAAATTTCTATTATTTTATGTAAATTATTTTTACAAAAAATTCTTTTAGATATAGGAACTATATATGTTTTGTCATGATGATGGTCAGTAATACCATCTATCTGGTAATCCAATATTCTATCTATTGGTTCAGAGAAATTTTTATCTCCATTTCTAGGCTTAACATATACAGAAGTTTCTCTATTTTTTTTATATATAATAAAATATTCCCCCGTTTGTGTTTTTAATTCAAGATGTTTATTTTTATCATATTCATCACTATTATTTTCAGATAACTCATTTTTTATAAAATTTTCTACAATTTTTCTACCTTCTTCTCTGCTCATCTCAACTCCTCCAATCTTCCCATAATTTCATCAACATACTCATCAAACTCTTTTTCACTATCCAAGTCAATCGTTTTTATCTTTAGATTTACCATTTTTTCGCCCTCTCCTAGTTTTAAATTTTCCTCTACATGTAAGAGGTGTTTTGGATATAGAAGCATTGTATCTTTTATCTTAAAATTTACCCCGTAAGTGAACATTTGATATTTATCACCTGTTATCAAATCATCTTTGTTTTTTATCTTTTTGTATTTTGTATCTATTATCCTATCGCTTGTGATTATATCGGGTTTTAATTGTAAGTTTCCAAAATTTCTTTGTTTTTGCAGTTGCGTTGTAGTGTCAATATCTTTGTAAATTCTACCTATAAACTTTTCAAAAACTTCACTCATATCAAATAAAAATGCAAAGCTTTGTTTGGTGTTTTTGCTCGTCAGCGGGATTAGTTTTTTTAGTAACATCAAGGCTAATTCATAGCTTTGTTTGTATCTGCTGTTTATTCTGTCAAAATTTATGTGAAGCCTGTTTGTATCTACATGTAGAGAGTCAACTTCGTCTAAAATCATTTCACATCTGCTTAGATTTTGGTATGAGCTGAACTTTTTGAAAATCTTTATAGCGTAAAGAAAAAGTTTATTGAGTTCATTGTTTATGCTAAACTCGTCGTACTCACAATAGATATTTTGGTGATAAAAATTTGTGAAATTTTTGTCTATGAGATATTTACTTCTTAAAACTTTTAGATTTTCTTCTAAGGTTATGTATCTTTTAAATACACCTTTTTTAAGCTCATTTAGCAGTTTATCACTAAAATATCTTATAAATATCTCGAAAAACCTATGTTTTTTATTTGTAAGGTTTGCCAAATCTTCATTTGAAAGTTTTATATCGTAGGCATGCATGAGCATATAGATAAATATATCCAGATTTTTCTCATCTGCGTTTGAGATCTTGGGAATTATAAAATAATCTTGTTCATCGATGGATAAAAAACCGCAGTAATTATCTGGTTTTATGCCATCAAAATTGATGCTGAAATATGGATGTAGCTCTTTTGTATCCTCTACATGTAGAGCTAAATCTTTTGGTATATTTTGATTTTCATATAAAAATTTCATCATCTCATTTTTGTTTTATTGTATCTTTTTGGCACTGTTTATTTGCTGATACAAGAGTTTTTTTGAAACCTTTGAGGCTAAAAATTGTCGTATCTCCAAAAAAGTATTTCGCAATTTTCTGATTCGGACTGATAGATACTCTAATCTCTTTTGATTTTTCCAAAAGCTTTATAAATTCATCTGTGGATATTAACGGGGACAGGCTACTTTTTTACCATTAATCAAGCAGGCGCATCTTGAAAATGTTCAAATTGATTTAGAAGTAGTAGAAAATGGATTGTTAATAAAACCAATTTTAACTTCAAGAAGAGAAAATTGGAAAGATAATATTGAAAATATTTTATTACAAAATAAAGATATTGAAGATAAGGCAATAATCAATGAATTATTAAATGACAATGATTTAGAAGATTATCAATGGTAAACGAAATAGATAGATTTGATATAGTTTTAGTTAAATTAAATACAACAATTGGTTCAGAAATTCAAAAAACAAGACCTTGTATTATAATATCTCCAAATGAAATGAATGTCCTAAAAACTGTTATTGTAGCCCCTATGACAAGTAAAGGATTTAATTTCATTTTTAGACCAAAAATCAAATTTGAGGATAAAAATGGTTTAGTATTGTTAGACCAAATTAGAGCCATAAATAAAACTAGAATTGTTAAAAAAATAGGTACAGTAGAAAAAAAATAAATCAAAAGAAATATCAAAACTGCTCACAGAGATGTTTGAATATTAGGATATGATAACAAAACATAGAGACTATGAATTTAGCCCTGTCTAGCATTAATATGTTCCCGGAATTATTAACGCTCTTGGATTTAAAGTCTGTTTTTATATCTCTATAGTTTCTATATCTTCTCCGTCTGATTCGAACCATTCATCTTCTGTGAAATCAATATCTGTGATTTGGCTTAAGTCTCTTTTTAGGTATTTTCCGATTGCACTAGCTCCTACTGTTCCGTCTGGTAGGTAAATTTCTCCGGTTCCTTCGAAGATTCTGCCTTTGTCTTTTGTAATCCTTCCTATGACTTTTAAGGTGGCATCAGTAGGGATTGGTTTTTTGTATTTTATATTTAATTCTATCGTGACTCCAAAACTGTTTTGTCCGTATTTGTTCATGATAGCTCGCCCTATGGTTTCATCCAAAATTGTGGCTGATATTCCGCCGTGAAGGACTCCTGGATAACTTTGAAATTCACTTCTTGGCTCAAATAAAGCTATGGTTTCTTCATCTTCACTGACATAAAATTTTGCTTTTAAACCAATAGAGTTTTTTACACCACACACAAAACAGCATTTTGAAATATTTTGTTTATCTTTTATCTTAAATTCCATATTTTTTCCCTTTTAAATATATACACATCTCGACCCTAAACCCCTCTTTTAGCAAATAGGAAAAGTGTTAGATTTGTTCAAAAAATTCTGAAAACTACCTGTAGGTAATTTGATGAATTTTTTGGACAAAGATGATACTTTTCCTATCTGTCCGAAGGATGAGTAAATAATAGCATATCTTTGGAAGATTAATTATTCGATTTGCAATAAGCAAACTTTCACAATTAATCTTCCAAATCTACACTATTCTTTACTCACTAAAATAGGGGTTTAGGGTCGAGATGTGTATAAGTAAATCATCATACTCATCCCAGCACTTCCTAAGACCATAGCCATCACAACTATCTGGTATCTCACTGCGATTATCGGACTGACTCCTGAGAGTATTTGTCCTGTCATCATACCCGGAAGTGATACTAATCCTACCGCTAAAAAAGCATTTACCTGAGGAATCAGAGAAGCTCTGAAAGAGATAGCACGAGCAAGCATATAATCTTTTGTTTTTATCTCATTTTCAAATCTCTCAGCCCCAAGAGAAATAGCATTCATAGAGTTTGCATAAATCATACCGGCAAGCGGAATTATAAATCTGGGTTGATAAAAAGGATGCAAATCCAATACAAAAAACAGTACCAATACAAGATTAAAACTGCCACCGATTGCAATAGAAATGAAAAATTTCAAATAGGTATTTAGATTTTTATCGCCAACATTTCTAAGAGCTATAAAACTAGAAACACTAATCATAAAAAACAGGATTGAAAAGCCGACAAGAGAGTTGTCATTATTAAAAATATAAGTTAGCAAATACCCGATAATAAGAAGCTGTAAAATCATCCTAAATGTAGCCAATCCAATCTCTTTAAAATTTTTCGTCCATACAAAATAGACAAAACCTACGATAATGACAGGAATAAACATATAAAAAAGACTAGAAATTGATATTAATTGCATAGGTCTTATTATACAAAAATCTTTTGAATCAAAAACATATAAACTACTGTGGATATAATAATACTAAGAAGTGCATTATTAAATCTTACATGTACAAAAATTGCTATGAGAACCCCTATAATTTCCGCTAGGCCGTATGGATATTGTCCCCATTTTACATCTTTTAATGCGTAAAACACTAAAATCACCATAATCATCAAAGGCATATTCCACTCTATATATCTTATCAGTGGGGATGGTTTTCTCTTTGCGAAAAATATAAAAGGCAAAACTCTTGTCATATATGTTGCAAAAACAGCTATAACGATACCACTAATCAAATAACTACTTTGCATCTTCCAAATTCCTTCTAAATAGTATCAGAACTGCAGCTGCTAAAGAAAGCGACAATATAAGCATCTTCTCAGACGGAAAACCTAACATTCCGACAATTCCTATGATAACTGCTATAAAAAATGGCTTATGAAGTTTACTTTTTTTATACAAATCTATCGACAAAACGACAAAAAGAGCTGTCAGTGAAAACTCTATGCCCTTGTAGTTAAATGGCAATATATTTCCCAAAACAGCCCCTGTGACGCTACCTATCACCCAATAGCTTTGATTTAATGCTGTGATTATGAGATATACTTTTTCTTTGTTTTTTTCATCTATCTCATTTGTTTTAAGTAGTGCAAAAGTTTCATCTGTCAAACCAAATATCAAATAATTCTTTTTCCATGAAAATTTTTTGAAAGTGCTCACCATAGAGAGTCCATAAAATGTATGTCTCAGATTTAACAAAAATGTTGCGATTCCGATCTCAAGTATCGTTGCTTGTGATGCAAAAAGAGTGAGTGCGAGAAATTGTCCGCTACCTGCAAATATAAAAACTGACATAAAAAAAGCATAATACCAGGGAATCATCAATTTTGAAAGCAAAAGTCCAAAAGCCATACCTAAAGGAATATAGCCCATCAAAACAGGAATAGTGAGTTTAAATATTGAAAAAAAACTCACAACTATTTCTTGATGTATTTATTTAGATAGTTTTGTGTTTCATTCTGTTGATTGAATCTCTTTTCTATTTGTTTGTTTTGCTTTATATCTTTTGGTTTTGCATCACTATAATAGATATTATTTATGGCAACAATAATGAGAATAATAATTAAAAAAGGAACCAATATCAGCATGCTTTTTATCTATCTTTTAAGTCCGTTTACGGTTTGAAGCATTTCATCACTTGTTGTGATTGCTTTTGAATTCGCTTCATAAGCCCTTTGACCTATGATTAAATCTGTCATTTCTTCAACTAATTGAACATTGCTCATCTCAACAAAATTTTGTCTTAATTGACCTATACCATCAAGTCCTGGAGTACCCGTCAATGCATCTCCTGAAGCGTTAGTATTTATTAGGTTATTATCACCCAATGAGTGAAGACCGGCTGGATTTACAAAATTTGCCAATTCAATCTGACCGACTTGAGACATTTGTGTCTGACCTGCTTCAAGCACTGAAACTGTACCGTCTGTTCCTATGGATATCTGAGTAGTATCTTGAGGAATTACGATACTAGGAGTTAGTTTATAACCATCACTGTTTACAACATTTCCGTCACCATCTAGTTTAAAAGAACCATTTCTTGTATAAGCAGTTGTTCCATCCGGCAATTCAACTTGAAAAAAACCGTTTCCGGTTATCGCCATATCCAATGGATTTCCTGTCTCTTTAAAATTGCCCTGCGTGAACTGTTTTGCAATCGCAGTAGGTCTGACACCAAGACCAACTTCTATACCTGTGGGAGAAACTGTTGTATTACTCGTAGAATTTCCAGCGTATTCCATAGTTTGATACATCAAATCTGCGAACTCGGCTCTTTGTTTTTTGTAACCTATTGTATTTACATTGGCAATATTATTTGAAGTTGTATCTATTTGTGTTTGTTGTGCAATCATCCCTGTTGCAGCTGTATAAAGTGATCTTACCATTTTATCCCCTTTCGCCTAGGCAAAGCCCAAGTAAAATTCCTCGCGACTGAAGCTTCGCCTTTGGCGAGAAATTGATTATTTTTTTACTAAAATTTTGACTATTATTGAAAAATAGAATTGTCATGCTATTTTTCTTTCTATGCTCTTACTGATGCTAGTTTATTTATGGCATCGCTATTTAAATCATTCATATGTGCACTCATGACTCTTTGATACATCTCTACTAGCCTATTGGTTTCAATAAGCCCAACCATTTCTGAAACCGGATTTACATTGCTTGTTTCAAGTGCACCTTGTACTACAATATCCTTTTTATTACTTGGAATTATCTTATTAATATCTGGAAATTTAAAAAGATTTTCACCATCTTTTTGGAAACTTTTTACATCATTACTTGTTGCAATATATAATTTTCCAATCTTATCACCATCAGAATACAGGCTTCCGCTTTTGTCACTCACTACATTTCCATTTTGAGGTATTTTTATAAATTGTGAATTTTTAAAATAGTTTGCCGGAATAACCGTATATCCTTCTTTGGTGGTTAATATTCCATCATTATTTAAAACAAATGACCCATTTTGTGTCAGTCTCAAACCATTTGGAGTTTTTACCATAAAAAAAGCATCTTTGCTTTTGAGAGCAAAATCAAAAGTATTTCCTGTATTTTTTATGCCACCTTGATTAAAATTTGTATATTGCTCAACTATTTGAGGAACTCTGTCTATACTAGAATTTACAAATTTAGCAGCTTCTTTTGTATTGTTTTCCAGGGGCATAGCATCTTGCTTTTCTTGAAAAATTCTTTTGAAGTCTCCTACAATCACTTCATCTTTTTTAAAAGCAGTTGTATTTAAATTTGCAAGATTATTGGATATAACATTCAGCCTATTAAACTGTGTAACCATACCACCTGTGACATCATAATATCCACTTTGCACGATAAAATCCACCTTTTTTGATTGTTATTACCTGAATAAAGCAATTTATGTTCCAAAAATAATAGAACTGTTTTTAACTTCTCTTTAAATATTTTTGGGTATAATCCATACCTTAATACTACACTAAAATTACAAGGGGCTACAACGCATGTCCACTAAAGAAATCTATGAAAAACTAGAAGAACTATTTAAAAAAAATGAAAAAAAGCATGTTACATATGAAAATGTAATGGACATTTTTCCAAAGCAACCCACTGCATCAAATGCGAAAAAAGTTATAGCACTACTTAAAAAATATAAAGTCTCTCTTATATCCTCTGCTGAAATTGCAAAACTCAGAAACAAACAAGAAGCACAAAAGAGAGAAGAAGACAGACAAAAACTCCAAGATGAAGCTCTTGAGGATGAATTTGATTTAGCTAAAGAAAAAGAGTTGCTTGAGTGGTCAAGAAGTGATAGTCCTGTACGAATGTACTTAAGAGAGATGGGGCAAATACCTCTTCTTACCAAAGACGAAGAGATAGATATAAGTAAAAAAATTGAATTTGGAGAAGATATAATTATCGATGCATTTTGCTCAATTCCATATCTTATAGATTTTATTCTTGATTATAAAGAAGCTCTTATAAATCGCGAGAGAAGAGTAAAAGAATTATTTAGAAGTTTTGAAGATGACAATGATGATGACGATGACGATGATTCAGACAATAAAAAGACCGGTAAAAAAGATGACAGCAGAACTGTAAAAGTGGTTAACAGTTTTAAGGCAATGGAAAAAGCTAAAAAAGACTGGATGAAAACTCTTGCTAAGGCACCAGATGATAATAGTGACGAACAAACATTGATGACTTATGAATTAATCCTTGCTTTCAAGAAAAAGATACTAAAAGAAAGACTGATGGAATTGGGACCAACTAGTAAACTAATTAATGAGCTCGTAAAATCTATGGAAACTGCACTTAAAAGCGATACTGAATTTGATAAAGAATTAAAAAGACTTGAATATATGCTTCCACTTTTTAATGATACTTTAAGAAAAAATCATGAAAAAATACTCTCAAAAATTACAAAGATGAATAAAGAAGATGTGATACTAGAGGTTCCTGAAGCGACTATGGTCTCAACCTACATGAAGATAAAAAAACTATTTCAAACAAAAGAGGCAAGTAAGCAAGGGTTTGATTTGGAAGAAGACAGATTAAAAGAGATATTAGAACAGATAAAAAGAGGTAAAAAGATAGCTGATGCATCAAAAACAAGGATGGCTAAATCAAATCTCCGTCTAGTTGTATCCATCGCAAAAAGATACACAAATAGAGGTCTCCCTTTCCTTGATCTTATCCAAGAAGGAAATATAGGACTTATGAAAGCTGTTGATAAGTTTGAGTACAAAAAAGGTTATAAATTTTCAACATATGCAACTTGGTGGATAAGACAGGCGATTAGTCGTGCTATTGCAGATCAGGCAAGAACAATAAGAATTCCAATTCATATGATAGAAACGATAAACAGAATAAATAAAATAGTTAGAAAACATCTGCAAGAAGATGGAAAAGAACCTGATGTTGAAACAATCTCCAAAGAAGTGGGACTTAGCATTGATAAGGTTAAAAATGTTATAAAAATTACCAAAGAACCAATTTCACTTGAAGCTCCTATTGGTAAAGAAGAGGATGGAAAATTTGGTGATTTTGTGGAGGACAAAGCAAGTGTTTCACCTATGGATTTTATCTTAAAAAACGATTTAAAAGATCAAATAGATGATGTACTAGAGCAATTAAATGACAGAGAAAAAGCTGTTATTAGGATGAGATTTGGACTTATGTTTGACGAAAGTGACAGAACCCTAGCAGAGATAGGAAAAGAGTTGAGTGTCACAAGAGAAAGAGTCAGGCAAATAGAAAGCTCTGCTATCAAAAAATTAAAACACCCTAAAGTAGGGAGAAAACTTAAAAATTATATAGAATCATGACATTTGGTGAAGCTTGGATAGAAAACGATTATAATCCTTTCATATCTTTTGACAAAGATGGGAGGGTTAAAACACTCAACAAAGAAGCTCAATATTTACTTGGCGAAACTAGTGTAAAAAAACTGTTTAGCCTTGCCAAAACATATGCAAATATCACTTATGGATTTAAAACAACTATCATAGAACTTAATTTTGATTCATTTATGTTTTATGCCCTTACCGTAGGATATCTTGATGATAACGAGATAGGTATAAAACTTTACAAAAAAGCTATAAATAAAATCTCCTACATAGAAGAATCTGGAGATTTTGTAAATATTTATTCATTATTAGATTTATGTATAAGTGCTACAAATGCTAATTCTACCAATATCAAACATTATAAAGTTTTTGACCCAACTTTTCCCGAAATTAAATTGAAAATTGAAGATTTTACAAAACTTTTAAGTAAAATATATCAATCATGTCTGCATTCAAAAGGGATAACTTCCACACTTACGCTAAATACCGGTGAATATATAAAATATGGGGACAAAAAATATCCAATATTTTCTCTGCAAATAGAAGGAGATATCAGGGACCGTAGATATGAAAAAACCATAGAGGAAATATCTGCAAAAGCGCAGTGTACTATTCAATTTAATAACAATAAAACGACACTTACTTCTGCTTTAATAAGCTAGAAATCATACTCATAATCGGGACGACACTGAGTCCGCCAAAAAAAGCGAAAGCATTGAATAATTCATGTTTATTCAGATATAAAAAAGAAAAAATTAAAATAGCATAAGCTAGGATCCTAAGGGGATTTAAAGCTCCCCCTATCCCACTAGCAAAACCTTTGATTGTGTATTTAAAGATGCCACTATTTTTTTTATGCTGCTTTTCATCACCAATATTTTCATCTTCAAATAGATTATATGGGTCTTCAAGTTCATCATAAGGCTCTCTAAATTCTTCACCACTGCTGTTTTGGACTCTTTTTTTTATAGATTTTTTATATCCATAAAATGCTGAGAAAGTTATCAGCATAGAGCATATAAAAGCAACTTGTGTATTTAAAAGCCAAAAATTTCCCATAAAAAAAGAAATCACAATTACTATAAAATCTCCTATTAAATAAAAATATGCAATTTTATTCATATTTTCCTTCGCCATCGTAATCGTTATCATAATCGTCATCGTCATCTTTTTTTGGCTTATAATTTTTGTATCTTACATCATCTTTTAATTCGTCTAGTGATTTCATCTGTTTTTTATATGCTTTATAGATATTGAGTATAGCTCCGCTTACACCCCAAAATACGCCTAGCCATAAAAGCCAACCATGATGAAAATAGTTTTTCATCAAAATTCCAACTCCAACACCAAGCAAGATGGCAACAACCATAGATATACCAAGAGATAATTGCTCAGCTCCTTCTATAATAGGTCTGTATTTTGGTTTCTTGTTTTCGCTCATACTATCTCTTTAAAAACTTCCGCTGCTGCCTTAATCGTTCTTTCGATATCTTCTTCCTTAATTTTAGTACTAATGAATCCTGTTTCAAACTGACTACAAGCAAAATAAAAACCTCTCTCTAACATACCTTTATGAAATTTTGCAAACATTTTACTGTCTGATTTTAAAGCATCATCAAAGTTTTTGACTTCTTTTTCATTAAAGAAAAATCCAAACATGCTTCCTCTGACATTTGTTTGTAAAGATATCTCAAATTTTTTAGCTTCTCTTTTTAAGCCACTTACAAGAAAATTTGCCAACTCTTCAAGCTCTTCATATATATCATGGTTTTCAGTAATTTTACCTAAAGCCGCAAACCCCGCATGCATAGCTACCGGATTTCCACTTAGCGTTCCTGCTTGATATACAGGACCATCCGGACTCAATTGATCCATCACTTCTTCTAATCCGCCAAATGCACCGACAGGCATACCTCCACCGATGACTTTGCCGAATGTTATCAAATCAGGTTTTATACCAACCAATCCCGTAGCTCCTCTTAAGGATGCCCTAAATCTACTCATAACCTCATCAAATATTAATAATGCTTCATGTTTATCACAAAGTTCTCTTAATCCCTTTAAAAAATCAATATCTGCCGGTACTAGACCCATATTTCCGGCTATTGGCTCTATAATCACACAGGCTATATTTTTTGAATTTTCAAAACATTTTTTTACACTTTTTATATCGTTATATTTTGCAAGAAGTGTATGTTTAGTAAAATCAGCCGGTACTCCGGGAGAACTTGGCGTTCCAAAAGTTACAGCTCCACTTCCGGCTTGTACAAGCAAGGAATCACTATGCCCATGATAGCAACCTTCAAATTTTATAATATCATCACGATGTGTATAACCTCGAGCCAATCTAATAGCACTCATAACCGCCTCTGTTCCGCTGCTTACAAATCTAATTTTATTGATAGGCTCAATTAAATCACAAATTTTCTCTGCCAATTTGGTTTCTATCTTGGTGGGGGCTCCAAAACTCAAGCCTTTTTTTACTGATTTCAAGACAGCTTTTTCTATGGTTTTATCACAATGCCCAAAGATAAGTGGTCCCCAGCTTTGAACAAAATCCAAATATTTATTACCATCTATATCTTTGAGATATGCACCCTTTCCGCTTTTTATAAATATAGGAGTTCCGCCAACACTTTTAAATGCGCGAACCGGTGAATCTACACCACCTGGAATAACCTTTTTTGCTTCGATAAAAGCCTCTTTACTATTTTGCGTGTACATCTTTATCCACCTTGTTTTTTTCAAATTTTGAATACATCCAAGCTCCTAAAGTCAATATTAAATATATGATACATGTAGAGTATATCTGTTTTATATCACTATTTATCTCATAATATACTATCAAAGCTGCCGCTGCAAATAGTCCTAATAAAGATACTATAATTATGATTAAAGAGGAGTTAGTTTTATCCCTTATTTTTAAATTTGCATAAGCCATGAGCCATGAAACCAATATAAATGTTATACTGCCAAACTCAAGTATTACTTCCAAATTTCCCATAACAATCAAACTAAAAGAGAGTAGAGCCATAGATATAATCGCATATACAGGGATACTTCTTTTTCTTTTTGCTAAAAATGATGGAAAATATCCATCTTCAGCTATAACAGAGACCTGTCTTGACGAACCAAACAAAGTGCCACTTATAGCACTGCTTGTTGCCAACAAGGCTCCTGCTATAACTAGATTTGCTCCCATATTTCCCATTATATCCTTTGCTCCTGCTGCCAATGCAAACTCTTTATTATCAATTATCTCCTTAAAAGGGATGGATAAAATAGCGCCCAAAGAGATGACGACATAGATTAATATCACTAAAAATATCGAACCATAAATCGCATGAGGTATATTTTTATCAGGATTTTTCATCTCATTTACTGCATTTATAACCAATTGAAACCCCTCATAAGCAACAAATGTTAAAGAGGAAACAGTGATAATAGAAAAAAGGTCGGTATGGTGATTGTTTCTTAGCAAAACAGGCAAAGATGTGTCTGAGTGGTATATCAAAAGAATTGATATGATTGCCAAAATAGTCATTTTGGTATAAACCATCAAATCTTCAACTCTTCCCATGCCTTTCACACTCCAAATATTTATAAGTGCAAACAGTAAAATTACTGCTCCGGCTATAATTTTTCTTATTAGCTCATCATGAGCAAAAGGAAAGCTGCTTATGGCATACGATGAGAAAGTGTATGCATATAGTGCAAGAGTAGATATATATCCAAAAATAACCCACCACCCTATCAAGGAAGCTGCAAAAGGAGTTGAAGGAAATGTTTTTTTATAAAAAGAGTATGTAGCCCCCTCATCCTTAAAATAAACTCCAAGTTTGACATAATTGTAGGCTGCTAGCATAGCCACAACTCCACCTAATGCTATAGCAATAGGTGTATAAGCCCCGACTAGTGAGACAGAAATCCCTAAAACTGTAAAAATCCCACCACCAACCATACCGCCAACAGCTATGGCAATAAGCTCAATCACGCCTAATGCTCTGCCTCTGCTTCTATGCATAGATTTAGGATTATATTTTGGAGTATTTATCTGTCATCCTTCATAATTTCTTTAACCTGATTTAAAAGTTTTATAGAGGCATCTATTTCTACTTTTCTTATTGATACACTCTCCACATTACAACCAACGGGGATTCCTTTTCCTTTTGCATAAAAATACAAAATTTCAAAGATATTGAGACTTAATTTTACAGACTCATCCAAAATATCTTCCGAGTTTTTCAATCTCTGCTCTAAATGTTCCGGAATATGAATACCTAACCATTTCATAAAATCAAGTGTTTTAGACGACCCACAAGGGGTAATGGTAAATATAACAGGCTTCATCTCTATGTTATGACTCTATGCGTAGGAGCTGTAATCATCTAAAAATTTCTTAGATGCCATCAAATCATATACGCATTGAGAAACAAAAAATTCACACCCTTCGTTTATCTTTGCAAAAGCTCTTAGATGCTCGTCTCTTTTTTTCATATGTCTCTCTGGTATAATAATACCTCCAAGGATTATATCATCAGCAATCTCTCTTTTAAGCTGATATGCCTCTTTTAAGTTTATCGTTACCTGAGTTTTTTTACTTGAGGCACCAACAAAAACTGTATAAAATTCCCTATTTTTTCTATTTTCAAGCCACTGTTTAAATTCATCTTTATCATATTTTCCAACAGCTTTATATACAACAACTGGAAATTCAAGTGAGTCATCAAGATAATTTTTAGCATAAACACAGGGATCCAAAGTCTGCATAAATGGAAATGGTCTTTTTGCATCAGTTCTGCTAGATTCATCCTGAATATCATACAAAATCAAAGCATCCAAACCCAGATTTTTTACTCTTTGTATCTGCTTTTTGCTTATTTCTTTTATCTTTTCATCCGTATTGCCTGATTTTGGTGGAGTGAGCCCATAGAAAAGTATCCCAGTTTTTTTACTTTTTATCTTCTCTTTTAGCATGTAATACCTATGTTTGGGCACTAGAAATAGTGCCCTTTTTTAAAAAATTTAATTTATTGAGCAAGTTTATAATCTTCTATGAGATTGAAATTTAAGTATTTATATACATCATCTTTTTTGCCCTCAAGTTTTCTAGGAACAATATCCAAATACTCTTGTGCGGTTGGTAATCTTCCAAGCAATGCGCAAACTGCAGCGAGTTCTGCACTTCCTAGATAAACCTTGGCACCCATTCCCATTCTATTGTCGAAGTTTCTTGTACTTGTTGAAAATACAGTAGCTCCATCTGCCACTCTTGCTTGATTTCCCATACACAAAGAACATCCTGGAATTTCAACTCTTGCACCAACTGATCCGAATATAGAATAATAACCCTCTTCAACCAATTCAGCTTTATCCATCTTAGTAGGAGGAGCAATCCAAAGTTTGGCAGGAACTTGACCTTCTCCTTTAAGCACTTCCCCTAAAGCTCTGTAATGACCTATATTTGTCATACAACTTCCAACAAAAACTTCATCTATCTTCTTAGGCCTGCTCTCATCAGCTAATATCTCGCTAAGAGTAGCCACATCATCGGGATCATTAGGACAAGCTAAAATAGGCTCTTTTACATCATTTAGGTTTATCTCAATAACAGCTGCATACTCGGCATCTTTGTCAGCTTTGACCAAAGTAGTATTTTCCAACCATTTTTTCATCTTATCTGCTCTTCGCTGAAGTGTTGTAGCATCTTGATATCCAGCTTCTATCATTGATTCTAATAATACTATATTTGATTTTAGATACTCCATTACCGGCTCTTTGTCCAAAGCAACACTACAAGCAGCTGCACTTCGTTCAGCACTGGCATCACTAAGCTCAAATGCCTGTTCAGCCTTGAGTTTTGGAAGCCCTTCTATCTCTAAAATTTTTCCGGCAAAAATATTTTTCTTATCTTTTTTAGGAACTGTCATTAATCCTTTTTTTATGGCATAGTAAGGTATGGCATTTACTAAATCTCTTAGGGTAATTCCCGGTTGAAGCTCTCCGCTAAATCTGACAAGTACAGATTCTGGCATATTTAAAGGCATACTTCCCGTAACTGCAGCAAATGCCACCAAACCACTTCCGGCAGGAAAAGATATGCCTATAGGAAATCTGGTGTGTGAATCTCCACCTGTTCCTACGGTATCCGGTAAAGTCATACGATTTAGCCAAGAGTGAATAACTCCATCACCCGGCTTCAAGCTAACCCCACCTCTTGTTATCATAAAATCAGGCAGAGTGTGTTGCATTGTTACATCGCTAGGTTTTGGATAAGCTGCCGTATGACAAAAAGTTTGCAAAACCAAATCTGCATTGAAACCCAAAGCTGCCAACTCTTTTATCTCATCTCTTGTCATGGGACCCGTTGTATCTTGACTTCCAACTGTTGCAGTTATAGGTTCAACATACATTCCGGCTCTTACACCATCCATTCCACAAGCAAGCCCGACAATCTTTTGTGCTTGAGTATAACCTTTTCCGTTATCTTCTGGTTGTTCAGGCTTTTCAAATATGTTTTCAGGTCCCATGCCTAAAGATTCTCTTGCCTTTGTAGTCAACCCTCTACCGATGATGAGTGGAATTCTTCCCCCTGCTCTGTATTCATCAGCCAAAGTATTTGGCTCTAACTTAAATGTAGCTACAACTTCTCCGTTTTTTTCAATCTTTCCATCAAGCGGATATACATCTATAATATCACCTGTTTCAAGATTTGATACATCAACTTCTATAGGAAGTGCCCCACTGTCTTCAGCAGTATTAAAGAAAATTGGAGCTATCGTGTTACCTAAAATCAATCCACCTGTTTTTTTATTTGGCACATGTGGAATTTCTCTTCCCATCCACCACTGAACAGAATTTATACCTGATTTTCTACTCGAACCGGTTCCTACAACATCACCGACATAAGCAACCTCCAAACCTTTTGCTTGAAACTCTTTTATCCTCTCAAGTGCATCTGGAATTCTTTTTTCCAACATACACTGAGCATGCAAAGGAATATCACTTCTGGTAAATGCTTCACTAGCAGGACTCAAGTCATCCGTATTGGTTTCTCCCGGAACTTTCAAAACTGCCACTGTTATTTTTTCAGGCATTGCAGGCTTTGAAGTAAACCATTCTCCATTTGCCCAAGACTCTAATACCTCTTTTGCATAATCATTGCTCTTAGCCAACTCTTCTATGTCGTTAAATGAACTATAAACAAGTATGGTATTTGTTAACGCATCACAAGCCGCACTTGCAACATATTTATCATCACTGCTTAGGGCATCAATAAGAGGTTGAACATTATATCCACCAAGCATTGTCCCTAAAATCTCTACTGCTTTAAGTGGAGTTATTGAAACACAATCCAATTTTTTCTGAACAATTGCATTTAGAAATGCCGCCTTAACATAAGCTGCATCATCAACACCAGGACTTACTCTTTCAACTAGTAACTCTAGTAAAACTTTTTGGTCACCCTCGCCTTTTTTTAAAGACTCGACAACTTTTGCGGTTTGGACTGCGTCAAGAGGAAGTGGAGGAACTCCAAGGTTCGATCTTTCCAACACATGGTCATTGTATATTTTTAAATAATCCATATCTACAACTCCTAATAATTTTATAGAGATTGTAGCACAAAGTTATTTAAAAATTATAAAATTTCGCGTTGACCTTTAGAATTTGCAGAAGAAAGTATGCCCATCGCCTCCAATTGTTCGACAATCCTTGCAGCCCTGTTATAGCCAATTTGCAATCTTCTTTGTATATAGCTGATGGAGCATTTTTTTCATTTACTACAATACTTTTAGCATCTTCAAAAAGTTCATCAATATCATCGTCAATTGATTTCCCGCTACCTGTCGTGTTGGCGTCATTTTCTTTTAGAAAATTTTCATCATACTCTACGGTTTTTTGCTTCTTAAGGTATTCAACAATTTTTTCTATCTCTTCTTCGCTGGCATAAGGAGCATGTAGTCTTACAAGACCTGAACTGCCTGGCGGCGTAAAGAGCATATCTCCACGACCCAAAAGCGAATCTGCCCCACCTGTGTCAAGTATGACTTTACTGTCAATCTTTTGTCCGACTTTAAAGCTAATCCTTGAAGGAAGATTTGCCTTTATAAGTCCCGTAACTACATCAACAGATGGTCTTTGAGTTGCTACTAAAAGATGGATTCCGCTAGCTCTTGCCATTTGAGCCAGTCTTGATACATAAAACTCAACTTCTTTACCACTTGTCATCATTAAATCAGCTAATTCATCAATAATAACAACTATGTAAGGAAGAGTGGACATCCCGAGTTTTTTTGCTTTCTCATTGAAATTTTCTATATTTTTCGTTTTAGATTGACTGAGTATCGCATATCTTCTCTCCATCTCAGTTACCATATTTGAAAGAGCAATTATAGCATGTTTTGGTTTAGTAATAACCGGTGTCAAAAGATGTGGAATATCATTATATATAGAAAATTCAAGCATTTTTGGATCTATCATCAAAAGTTTTAATGTGTCTGGTGAATTACGATACAGCAAAGATAAAAGCATAGCATTTATACCTACACTTTTACCACTTCCCGTAGTTCCAGCTATCAATAAATGAGGGAGTTTTTTAAGATCTGTTACAAAAGGATTTCCTACTATATCTTTGCCAAGTGCTATAGTTAGCGGAGAAGAAGAATTTTTATATATATCACTTTGCAAAATCTCTTTTAGATAAATGGTTTCAATGTGTTTATTCGGAACTTCAATCCCAACTACATCTTTTCCAGGCACAGGTGCCTGAATACGAATAGTCTGAGCCTTTAATGCCATAGCTAAGTCATCTTGAAGAGTTAAAATTTTTGAAACTTTTATATGAGGTGCAGGCTTAAATTCAAATGTAGTAACAACAGGTCCGGAGTAAGTTCGCACAACATCACCGTCTATCTTAAATCTTCTTAATTTATCAAGTAAATCTGATATCTTTTTGTCTATCTCGTTTTCATTTACATGTGACTGTTTTTTTGGAGGATCTGTTAAAAATTTCAAAGGAGGAAGTTTATAATTTTCTGGTCTATCAACTTCACCTTTATCTATCTGCTCTAAGAGTTTTTTATTTTCTTCTACTACATTTAAAATCTCAACACCGCTTTGGGTGATTTTTTCTTGTTTGTCCTCTTTTTCATCACTTGATTTTTTGTCTTCTTTTATCTCTTCTCTTATCTTAAGATTTTTCTTTTCTACTACTTTTTTTCTCTTTTTAGTAACTTCTTTTATCTCAAAATGCTCATCTTTTCTTATTTTTGATAGATTACCAGAAAAGTCCATAGCCTGAAAAATTTCATCAAAACCTATATCTAATAACATCACTAAGCACAACAGAATTATGGCAACGATAACTATCCAAACTCCCACAATTCCAATAAAAGAGATAATTGACTCAGTGATTGAAAATCCTATAAAACCATTATGAGGTATCAACAAAGACTGAATCATCAAAAATGATAAAAATAGCAATGTAGATGATAAATATACTTCCATTTTTCTTGTATCAAATTTGCTATCTTTATAGATAAAATAAGATAAAATGATTAAAATAAAAGGATAAATATATGAAATATACCCAAATAATTTATGATTTATTTTACCAAGAATTGCCCCATAAACACCTACTACATGAGCATCTAGCAACATAGTAGATACCCCTAAAAAAACAAAAAAAGCAACTGCCACAACAAAAATAGTCTCTTTTAAAATATCATATCCTTTTTACAAGCTATAAGTAGTTTTGTATTATGTATTATATCACATATAGTTTAAAAGAGACATAGAGTTAATTTTCGATATAGTAGATAGAGTTGCTTGATAATTATTGCTAATTTGAGTAAAATTCATATAAGCCTCACCTATATCAACATCAGCTACTTGGCTCTTTATGGTTTTTACATTTAAACTTAAAAAATCTGATCTTTCACCTGCACTTTTTAGAGCATTTGAAAATGAACCTATCTTTGCGTGCATCTTTGTTACATGATCCATAATGTGATCTATTCTGAGGATAGAATTTTCAATACCAGGGTTTCTTGGATTTTTAGAATTTGAATCTATATTTAAATCTCCTGATCTTACGGATTTTATGATTTTATCTATATCTTTAAAAAAATCTATACTATGCTCATCTATTGCGACTGCATTATTAGACATAAAATAGAGTGAATTGCCATTTGTATTACTAAAATTATCACTGTTTTTATCATACATGGATAATTCTATCTTAGTGGATGGATTTGTTTTGTCTTTGATTTGTAGCTGTCCCCTATAATCCAAAGAAACATCCACGCTATTTTTTGAGTTTATAGAAGCATTGTCATAGTCAGTTTTACTATTTGTCGTTGCAGGCAAATTTCCGGAAACTATCATTCCAACAACATCATTTAGTTGTTGATATGTCATATTTTCCGCATTTACCACACTACCGTCCGCAGCATAAATATTATAATTTGTTGTCCCTCCATCCAAAGAAAAAGTTGAACCACCACCTTTTAAATCTATTTGGACATTATTTTGAACAGTTCCATCTGTCTGTGTTAATTTCAAAACTAATTTTTTACCATCAAGTGATGAGACTCCAGAAGCATCAACTAATTTTGTTTTGCCTGTCGCATATGAATTATCTTTTTTATTAATCTGGGAGACATTTGAATTCAAAGTATTTCCATCGACACTAAATTTGTTTCTATCAAACGAAACATCTTCGCCTACGCCATCAGATGGGTTATAATTACTTTTAACAAATGAAACAACACTAGTTAGATCATCTATATCTGTTTTATCATCATATGAACCAACCATACTAAAATCTAGTGAATTTTTACCACTATTTTTGTCTTTTACTTCTATCTGCCCATAATCATTTAGACTTACATCAATACCATCTGCTTGCGAATAACTATTTTTAATGCTTTCCAAGAGAGTATCTACACTATCAGTTGAATTTATAGAAATTTTATTTTTAAATGAACTTCCATCACTATTTTTTCCTTGGATATAAAAATGAGCTGTTGCTTGCGTAGCACCTCCACCATTATTAAGCATCAAATCTTCCACTGTATCACTGGATTTCAAAATTTTGGTTTTATCACTGTCGGAGTACATCTTTACATTTGTCGAAACTATCTTTTTGTAATCACTATCACTTCCTAAAAACATAGATTTACCATCTATGTTGTAAGCTAATTTAGTATTTGAGCCTATCAGTGAGTTCATACTTTCCCCATTGCCATTATATGTGCCGTCATTGCTTATAGGTTTTACATCTAGTGCGGATCCGGAAAAAAGATATTGTCCGTCTATTGAAGTATTTGCTATACTTTGTAGATGATCTCTCATCGCTTGCAAGTCATTTGCTATTGCATCCAAACTTGTAGGTGAATTTGTTGCATTTGCTGCTTGAATTAATTTTGATTTAAATTTTATCAAAGTATCATTAAATTGATTTATCGTAGCATCTGTATTATCTGCAAATATGCCAGCTTTAGAACTGCTTTCTTTAACTTGATCAAGAGTGGATATTTCATTATCTAATCTCATGCTATCAACATATACACTACTGTCTTCATAACTGTTTTGTATTTTTAAACCAGATGAAATTTGTGCATTTACATCATAAAGTTTTTTCAAACTATCCTGATAGCTATTTTTAGTATTCATATAAAAAAGTGAATCTGTAATTCTCATTATTAATCTCCTAGCATTTACCCATATTTATACAAGCAAAATGAGTTCCTTATGCTAAAATATCGGTTTTTTGCTAATTTTATTTAATTTTTAAGAAAAATTGTTGTTTTTTTTTAAAAAAAAGTGTACAATGCCTAAAATACATTATTTCAAAGGATTGTAGAATGAAAAAAGCAGAGTTTATTCAGGCGGTTTCAGAAAAAGCTGAACTTTCTAAAAAAGACACTCAAAAAGTTGTAGAAGCAGCAATTGCATCTATACAAGAGGCACTAGTTGCTGGCAAAAATGTTAGCTTCATAGGTTTTGGTACATTTAGTACCGCTAAAAGAGCTGCAAGAAAAGCTAGAGTTCCTGGAACTGATAAAATTGTAGATGTACCTGCTACAACAGCTGTTAAATTTAAAGTTGGCAAAAGATTAAAAGAAGCTGTTGCCAAATCTTAATATCTAGTAATAATCTAAAAAGCTTAAAGAGCCGTATAATTACTCTTTAAGCTTTTTTTTTGTACTATTTCTTTCTTATTTCAGGTGCCTGAGTGGTGAAACTGGTAGACGCGCTAGACTCAAAATCTTGTGAGCTTTGCTCGTGCCGGTTCGAGTCCGGCCTCAGGTACCATCCTATTTCCCTTCATATCGATGTTTCAAAGTACCCAATTTG
>JAJRPV010000019.1 GCA_024280575.1 Campylobacterales bacterium | reverse complement strand
TTTCAATTCAAACTTCATGTATGGAACGGCCGGAGGAGAAAACAATGTAAAAGAGCTCATAAAAGATCCTAAAAAATCTATACCACTCTTTATAGCAGTTGATCCTTTTATCAGCGAAACCTCTAAATATGCTGATTATATTATACCTGATTCAGTTCTTTATGAGACTTGGGGCGCTGTACACGCTTGGGCTGCTTATCAAACAAAGATAAACACTTTAAGATTTCCTGTAGTAAAACCAAAACAGGCTACTTTCAAAAATGGTGAACCTATAGAGATGATTAGCTTCATGATAGCTCTAGGCAAGAAATTGAAACTTCCTGGATTTGGAGATAAAGCGCTTAAAGGAACTGATGGAAAATGGTATCCTTTCAATAAGGCAGAAGATTTTTATCTAAGAGTTTTTGAAAATATCGCTATGGATGGAAAACCTGTTGCTGACGCAAGTGATGAAGATATACAGCTTAGTGGCATAGAAGAGTATGTGCCTTCTTTAAAGAAGATATGTAAAGACAACTGGAGAAAAACCGCTTATGTGATGGCAAGAGGTGGAAGATATATGGATATCGAGCATAGCTACAAGGGCGAGTTTGTGTCTAAAAGATACAAAAAACCTATACAAGTCTATAACGAAGTAGTTGGAAATACCAAAAACTCTATAACAGGCATAAAACATAGTGGAACCGTCAAATATTATAAACAAAGAGTAGTAAATGGAGATACTTTTGATAAACTTTTCCCAAAAGAGAAGTTTCCGCTTACTGCATTTGCATTTAAGTCAAATGTTTTAGCAACGCCAAACACATCTAGTAAATTACTTAAAGAAGTAAGATACACCACCTATATAGATATTAATCCAAAAACAGCTCAAAAGTTTGGATTGAAACACGGAGATTACGCAAAAGTAGCTTCGGCCGATGGTGAAACAGAAGGATATGTTAGATTTAGACATGGCGTTCACCCAGATACCATAGGTGTTGAACAAGGAGATGGTAGAAGAGGTGAAGGCGCTGTTGATGTAGAGATAAATGGCAAAGTCACAAAAGGTATGATTTCCAGAAGAACGGGAGTCTATTACAATAAAATCGGCTTATTGGATCCAAGCAGAAAACTGGCACTAACGACTGATTTTGTATGTGGCTCAAACTGTAGGCAAGCGATACCTGTAAATATAACCAAGGTAAGCTAGGATTTTTATACTAGGAAGAGTGTCAAATTTTATAGTTTTGGCACTCTTTTATTTTACAAAAAAGGGTTGTGAGATTATCTCTCAACCCTTTAATTTTTCAAGAGTTTCTTTAACTTCCTGCACATGTCCTTTCACTCTTACTTTTTCCCATATAGCTTCAATTTTACCCTCTGGGGAGATGAGAAAGGTAGAGCGAACAACTCCCATGTATTCTCGTCCATACATCTTTTTAAGTTGCCAAACCCCATATTTTTGCAGGACTTCTTTTTCTTCATCTGCTAAAAGAGTGATTTGTAAATCTTTTTTTTCTATAAAATTTCTATGTTTTTTAGGGCTGTCTGGACTTATTCCCAGCACAACGGCATTAAGTCCTTCAAAACTAGGCAAAGCTTCTGTGAAATCACAAGCTTCAGTTGTACATCCTGGCGTATTGTCTTTTGGGTAAAAGTACAAAACCACCCATTTGCCTTCTAAATCTCTCAAGCATATCTCGACCTCATCTTGATTTGGCAAACAAAATTCTGGTGCTTTATTACCTACCTCTAACATTTTTACTCCTTTTATTTTTTTGTCATTATAACTTTTAAGATTAAATACTAAAACAGATCCTTCTTTTATTTTTGAGATAGCCTCTATTTTTGTAGTGTTTATTAAATATTTTATGGCATTTGGAACTTATATTGTCTATTGTCCTTAAAAGTTCTAATCTGGTAAAGTATTTTGTATATTTGTACTCACTCTTATATTGTGGGGGTTGCTACTGCGTAATTGTTGAAGCTTGATTCCTTACATGTAGAGCTTTTTTCTATTTTGAGAAGCTAAGTAGTAGATAAAAATTGAATGTTAAGCTATTATGCTCCCAAGCAACATTGTTCTTTCAACTCACTCACAACAATATCCAAGATATCATAATTTGCTATACAATTTTGTGTTGTTCCAACTCTGTTTTTATGAATTAAATTTTTAGATGCAAGTTTTGAAAGATGGTGCGAAAGAGTGGAAGCAGGTATATCTAGTGACTTTTGAACCGTACCTACAGGCAATCCTTTTTCTCCAGCTTTTATAAGTAGTTTAAAAATTCTCAATCTCGTAATATTGCCTAATTCCGCTAAACATTTTGCTAATTGTTCATCATTCATTTTATTTCTCCAATAACAAAGTACACTAAATTTTAAAAATATTATATCTTATAATATCCAATTATCTATGAAAAATAAATATTTACTAAATATCCACATCCTATAGCCATTGTAAAAACCGTGAGTATGAAAAAAATCATTATTGGCAGTTTAAAAATCTTTTTTAGCATAATCATCTCCGGTAAACTAGCACCGGCCCCTGCGATTGTAAGTGCTAGGATAGAGCCCATATTTACACCTTGATGCACTAATTCCGGTGCCAAGCCAACCATGGTTGCCGCTCTTATATAAAGAGGTATTCCAACTACTGCTGAAAAAGGAACAGCCCATTTATTATCAGCTCCTGCGTACTGCGTGATTATTGATTGTGGAACAAAACCATGAATCACAGCTCCGATTCCGATACCCAAAGCGATATAAGGTATAAAATCAACAAATTGTTTCCAGGTTTTTAATACTAATCTTTTATCAAATAATCTCTCTTTAATGCTTTTTTTAGACGCCTCATAAGTATTTGTCGTGCAACAGTTGTTCAATTCCTCTTTTGTTGCTTTGAAATTAAATCCAACTGTTGGGCTGCAACTCACTATATTTTCTTCTTTTTTTATATACTTTTCAAAACCCAGTTTCTCAAGTGTATATCCAGCCAACAAAGAAGCAAACAATGCAATCGCCCCGTAAATCAAAGTTATCTTTAGTCCAAAAGTTACATAAAATACTACGGCGATTATAGGATTTAGCAATGGTGATGTAAATAAAAATGTCATTATCGGACCGAATCCTGCTTTTGCTTTTATCAACCCCATCATCAAAGGTATGCTTGAGCAACTACAAAATGGAGTGATAGCGCCCATCGCAGAAGCCATGAAGTATCCACTTTTTCCCGAAGAGAGTATTTTCTGCACTTTTTGTGGATTCATAAATACATTGATTACTTCAACAAAAAGGCTTATAACTAAAAACAGCACAGAGAGCTCTAAAAAGCCAAAAATAAAAAAGTTAATAGCCTCTTGTAGATTATCTAAATTCATACTCTTCCTTTATTCTATATTTCTAAATATATGGAAGTATAACAGAATAGACTTAATCTAAACTTCTATATAACTAGAAACATAGAATTAATAATATCTTGTTAAATTCTCTATAAAAGATAAATCTTCATAGAATCTTCATAAACTATTCTTATAATTTCTCGAAAATAAATATTAGGAGAAAGAAAATGAACAAATTCAGTAAATTGGCTATTGGATTAGCTTGCAGCAGTGTTTTGCTATTTGGGGCTGATATATACTTGAGCGACAATACAAAAGTTCCAAATTTAACTATGAAGAATACTAAACTTAGTTTTAAAGACATAGAGGGTTATCAAAACTACAAAATAGTCGCTACCCACTTTAGAAAAGACAAAAATGAGATAAGATACATCTTGGCAAATCCTGTCGCATACAATGCCCTAAGAGCTGACTCAAAAGTTATGCCAAACGGTAGCAAAGTCGTCAAAATTGGCTGGAGCGTAAACGACATGAGCTCATTTCCCTCAGCTCTTGAAGCTAACAAAATACAACGGGTAGAGTATATGATAAAAGACACAACAAAACACAAAGAGAGTGATGGTTGGGGATATGCAAGATTTGTAAAGAAAAATGGAAAATACCAAGCATGGGGCGGTGATCCAAAAAGTTGTGTAGCATGTCATGCCAGTGTAAAATCAAATAATGCTCTATTTACAAAATTTCAAAAAATGTTTTAAAAATAAAATTTAGGAGAAAAAATGAAAACTATATTAATTATCGCAGCTTCAACGCTTGTGTTAGCTGGTTGTGCAACAGCCTATAACAATACCTCAACAAAAAGTGCAACAATGCACAAAACAATGAAAAAGTCAATGAACTTTTTATCAGATAACAAAGGTATGGCACTATATACTTTTGATAAAGATGTAAAAAATAGATCAAATTGCTATGGTGGATGTGAGAAAAAATGGCCAGTTTTTTACGGAAATACAAGCAAACTTAACTTGCCTGCAAATATCAGTATAAAAGATTTTGGAACGATTAAAAGAGATGATGGTAAAATGCAAACTACATATATGTCTAAACCTTTGTACTATTTTTTCAAAGACACCAAAGCAGGTGAAACAAAAGGTGACGGTAAAAAAAATGTGTGGCATTTAATTAGGAGATAAAAAATCAAAAAAAATATACTTATAGTCGAAGACGAAGAGAGTATTGTAAGGCTTATAAATAACCGCCTCGACAAAGACATTTTCAACATTGATATCGCATATGACGGAAGAGAGGCTATTTCAAAAATAGCCTCGAAGCCATATGATTTAATCACTTTAGATATCATGCTCCCTCATGTTGACGGCTTTGAAGTATGTAAAACTATGAGAAAAAAGTCCAAAAAATGTCTGATTATTATGGTGAGTGCACTCGATACTATCGAGTTTAAAACTAAAGGGTATGATTGCGGGATTGATGATTATATCGCCAGCCTTTTTCTCCAAAAGAGTTAGCACTTAAGATTCAATTTGCACTAAAAAGAAAAGAAGAACTCTGTTCATTAAAAGCAAAACATATTTGCGATATCATCTTGGATGAAAGTGCAAAAGAAGTGATCATCAACGGCTTTAAAATAGAGTTTACACCTAGTGAATACCTTATATTGCACACCCTTGTAAGCAATAAAAACAGAGTTTGCTCGAGAGCTGATTTGGCTCAAATTATATATGACAATTACTTTGGCGAAATAGACGAACAAGGCATCAATAGTCATATTTATCACATTAGAGAAAAAGTAAAAACTTTTTATGATAAGGATGTGATTAAAACTGTTCGAGGAATGGGGTATAAGATATATGAAGATTAAATACTTTCTTGTTATAATATACGCGATAGCCGGGCTGTTTATATCCATACTCAGCTCATTTATGACATATATCATCATTGATAAGCCCATTGGCTATAAAATGGTAGTCCAAATTGCTTTAGTTATACTTTTTTTAACCCCTTTGATTGGAATTATTAGCTACTTTTTAGGAAAATATTTATCAAACAAATTTGACTTCATAAAATTTCGTTTGCAAAACATAAAAGAGGAAAAATATACAACAAATACAAGTAAATCCGGCATATTGGAAATAGAAGAGATAAATCAAAATATCAATTTTTTATCCGTCCAATTAGAAACATTAATCCAAGATTTAAAACAAAAAAATCAAAATCTTTCAAATTTACTTATATCTATGGCTCATGATATCAAAACTCCTATCACTATCTTAAATGGATATGTTGAAGAGATAGAGGACGGCATAGTCACTGTCGAAGATATGCCCAAAGTATTAGAACAGATGAAGGAAGAAGTAAAATTTTTGGATGAGCTAACGATAGATATTTTAAACTTTATAACATCCTCGCAAAAAGATAAAGCCAGGCAAAAGATAAATCTTTTTTCTCTGATGCAAAATGAAATCTTTACCATGTTGCCAAAAAGGGAAGATTTACAATATCTTAATGAAACAAATAAGAATTTTTTGTTAGAATTCAACAAAACTGATTTGAAAAAAGTATCTCTTAATTTATTAAATAACGCCTTAAGACATACAAAAAATGGATATATAAAAGTCTATACAAAAGAAGACATAGTTGTCTTTGAAAACAGTGGTGAAAAGATAGGTGAAGAGTTCAAAGATAAAATTTTTGAGCCATTTTTTACAATTTCAAAAAGCAAAAATAGAAAGAAAAGTGGATTTGGCTTGGGACTTAGTATAGTAAAAAATCTATGCTTGAATAATGGCTACACATGTACTTTACAAAGTAGCGATACAATCGCAACAAAATTTATAATCAAAAAAAGGAAAATATAAAATGAAAATGATACTTTTAATTGCCTCATTGCTTATATCATTACAGGCAAAACAAGAAACCATAGTTTTTAGCGCAGGATGTTTTTGGGGAGTTGAAAAACATTTTGAACATATACCTGGAGTCATCAGTGCAAAATCTGGCTATGCCGGTGGAAATTATGAAAATCCAAATTACAAAACTGTGCTAAAATATAGATACAAAACACCAAAAGGCATCAAAAATTATACCGAATCTGTTGAAGTTGTTTTTGATGATAGCAAAATTTCTGCAGATAAACTAATACGAGATTTTTGGGAACTGCATGATCCAACCGAAGGAAACAGACAAGGCAATGATGTTGGAAATAACTATAGAAGCGCCATCTTTTATACAAATAGTACTCAAGAAAAAATTGCACTTAAGACAAAAAAAGAGTATCAAAGATTGCTATCTCAAAAAGGCTATGGAAAAATTACAACCGAGATAAAACCATTAGTTAAATTTTATGATGCGGAAGATTATCATCAAAATTATCTGCAGAAAAATCCAAATGGGTACTGTCCAAACCATGCAACCGGTGTAAAATTTAAAGAAAAGATACAAGAACATACTTTTATAATGCCACTTGGTGGAAAAGAGATAATTGTTATTGATGCGCCTGATTGCCCTTACTGTGAAAGATTTAAAAAAGATGTTACATCTTCATATAAAGGTGAAACTCCTTTAAGAACTGCCCGCGGTGACGCACTTAAGGGGTTTGACATAAAAACAAAACTTGATGCAACACCTACTATTTTATTTATTGACAACGGCAAAGAGGTATTTTCTCACAGAGGATATATGGATAGCAAAGATTTCTATAAAGCTTTAGGGTACTTTAAATTAGGTGAAAATTCCGAAGCATACAAGGTTGCTTTTGACAAAGGAACAGATGGCAGATTTTGCAAACAATATGATATCTTCAAACACACTGGGGATGGAGTTTTTGTTGATAAACTCTCAGGAGACATACTTTTTGACACAAGAGACAGGTTTAACTCAGGCTCAGGTTGGCTTAGCTTTTTTAAAGCGGTTGATGGCTCAGTCATAGAAAAAGAGGACAATAGTTATGGCATGCACAGGATGGAAATCATAGCCAAAAAAAGTGGAATTCACTTAGGACATGTCTTTAATGACGCACCAGGAGGCAGGCAAAGATTTTGCATAAATGCTACTGTTTTAGATTTCATTCCTAGAGATAAACTCTAAAGAATTACTTTTTTATTCCATAGGATTTGAATTTTTCTAGAATTATATCCATCTCCTCGCTATCTAGAAGAACTGGCTTTCCAATCTGTTTTGCCATTATGTATTGTTTTGCCAGATTTTCTACCTCTATGGCTATCCACAGGGCTTTTTTTAGAGTTTTTGCGGTTGTTATCACACCATGATTTGCAAGCAAACAAGCATTATATCCTACTAGTGCTTTTATAATATTTTGAGATAACTCTTGTGTGCCAAAAGTTGCATATTTTGCGCATGGTATCTTTTTGCCTCCGCCAACTCCTACCATATAGTGATGAGAAGGGATATCCATCCTGCATATTGCCATAGATGTGGCATAAGTAGAGTGATTGTGAAGCACACAATTAATCTCAGGTTTTTCTTTTAGCAAATCAAAATGAAAATCCAATTCACTAGATGGTGCAAACTCTCCCTCGTAGTCATTTTTTGAGCTAAATGGCACAAAAACTATATCTTTAGGTCTTAGCAAATCATATGAAACACCACTTGGCGTTATCAAGATTCCATCTCCAAATCTATGACTTATATTACCTGATGTTCCTTGATTTATACCCAACTCTTCCATCTTTAAACAAGTCTCTATTATCTCTTTTCTTATATCTAATTCACTCATTTTTTACCTACTTATATTTAGATTAAACACAAATCTATTTGCCAGATAGTACCCTATGGAATATGCTATCTTTGTTCCGTCTTCATCGTATATCAACATTTTTCTTATCAAAATCGGTGTTTGGTCGTCTTTTATAATTAAATGTTTTTTTATCTCCTCTGATGGCATAGAAGCTGAAATCTCCTCTTCAGAAAAGACGATTTTTATCTTTAATTTTTCTTCCAAAAATCTATATAACTGAACGATATCTCCATCTTTCAGTTCTTCAATATCAAGATTTAAATCCGGGTGAAAAAAACTCTCCACATAGAGTTCTGACTCTAAATAGCCTTTGATTCTCAAAAGCCTAATTATCTTTTTATTGGGTTTTATATGTAGCTTTTCGTAAATTTCACTTTTCGGCTTACATGTAGAGACACTGTGCTCAAAAAGCTTGAAATTTCTATTTTACTTCCTCATGTCTTCATTAAAACTATACCAGTTATTAAGTGTAGTTCTTATTCGAGAATCGTCTATATTTTTAAAAGTTCCGCGGTTTTTTTTACGGATTATAAGGTTTTTATTTATAAGTCCGTACATCGCTTTTCGTACAGTATTTCTGCTGACGCTCAACTCTTTTGAAATCTCAAGTTCATTTGGTAATTTTTCTCCCAAACTATAAGGTTCCTTTAGCAAAAGTTCACCGATTATCTCTTCAACTTGGAGATATAGAGGGGTTTTAGCCTCCCTATCTATATAATAATGTGATAAATCCAACTCAAACCCTTTGTACTACTTAGCTATTTTGAAAAATTATATGGTGGTCGTATTACACCTTTTTCCGTTATGAAACCCGATATCAAAGAGTTATCAGTTACATCAAAAGCGGGATTACAAACCTTTATGTTTTTTGGTGCTATCTGCTGTCCTTTTATGTATATCAACTCATCTTTTCCTCTCTCCTCTACAACTATATCTGTCCCACTTTTTGAATTAGTGTCTATGGTTGAATATGGACAGGCTATATAAAATGGAACACCATAAAATTTTGCATTTATTGCGAGTGATGATGTGCCTATTTTATTAGCTGTATCACCATTATTCGCAACTCTATCAGCACCGACTACTATCATATCGACTCGTCCTAATTTCATCAAATATGAAGAGACGCTGTCTGCAATCACAGTGGTATCAACACCAAATTTATTTAACTCCCAGCAAGTTATTCTTGCCCCTTGCAATAGCGGTCTTGTTTCACTTGAATATGCACTAAATCTCTTTCCTTTACTCCAAGCCACATACATTGGTGCCAAAGCCGTTCCTATACCTCCTGTTGCTAAGGCTCCTGCATTGCAAAGAGTGAGTACTCCATCACCCTCTCTTATCAATTTAGCCCCATGTTCGCCTATAAGTCTGCAAGTCTCTATATCGCTCTTGTGTATCAAGATGGCCTCATGTTTTAGTACATCATAAAGCTCTTTTGCAGTTTTATCCTTTGGGAAATCTTGTGCAATTTTAGAAAGCCTATTTAATGCCCAACTTAAATTTACCGCTGTGGGTCTTGAACTGTTTAGGTACTGCGCATTTTTATAGACTAACTCCAAAAATGACTCAATTTCCAAATCCAGTGAGTTCTTTAGGCTTATTACAAGACCATAAGCACCGGCGATTCCAATCGCCGGTGCTCCTCTAACTTTTAGTTGATAAATAGAGTCATAAACTTGTTCCACATCCTTCTGTTCTTCTATCATCTCATCAGTTGGAAGTTTTGTCTGGTCAAGGATAAAAAATCTATCCTCGTTATCAAAATAGAGAGCCCTAGGAATGGTATCTAGTAGTTTTTCGCTATCACTCATCTTTAAAATAATCCCTTCTTATCAACTGGTATCCAAGGATAGTTTAACAAATCAACACTGTTAAATTTTGGAAATTTCTTTCTTAGTTGCTTCATATTTTTTATATTCATTTTTCTCAACTCTTTTGCAGTAAAAAGCATAGGTGGAATCAAGATATTTTTTGGAACTTTAATTCCGGCTATCTTTAAAGCAATAGCTCTTACAGAAACTGCTCCTATTGAAGCCGGATTTGTAGCAGCCGTAGCAGCCCATGGGCTATCTGGTTTTATCATTTCTCTTATATCTTGAGTTGATATATCTGCTGTATAAACTTTGACTTTATCATTTTTTCTAGCCTCTCTTAGAGCCTGCACAACACCTTTTCCAAGCTCATCATAAGGAGCAAAAAATGCGTTTATCTCAGGATGAGCCAACAAAACCGCTTTAACTTGATCTGCATTTTTAGAAGCTATTGGGGACTCGAGAGTTCCTGTTTTTACTATTTCTTTTATACCTGGATACTCTTTTTTGATTTTTTGCCAACTTTTATCTCTTTTATCTAGTGGTAAGATTCCCGCAATACTTACATATCCAACATTTGCTTTACCGTTAAAATCTTTTACCATTTGCTTAAGTGCCAACATACCAAGAAGCTCGTCATCTTGCGCAATTTGTGGAATTTTTGGATTTTTCAAATCAACATCAAATGCAACAACAGGAATTCCAGCTTTTATGGCATCAGCTGCTGGTTTAATCATGGTTTCACTCAAACCATGGTCTATAATAATTCCGTCCACCTTCATATTTATCGCTTGATAGACAAAATTTGCCTCCGCTTGGTTATCCATGCTTTTACCAAAAACAGTGAGTTTAATACCTAGCAGATTGGCTTGTATCTGGGCTCCTGCTCTATAAGTTTGCATAAATTCACCCTCGGTCATCTGCCTGATAAGAGCAACATGTACTTTTTTTGATCCGTCAAATGGAGGTGGAGCGCCTTTAAGACCAACTGCGAGTGCGCTGTTTGCACCAATAAATATACCTAATACGATAGACACTATCGCCAATAACTTTAACTTCATATTATCTCCTTTGATTAAATTTCTGATTTTGATAAACCAAATGTGAATATCAATGCAGCTACCAACACAATACCTTTTATAAAATCTTGCGTGTAATATGGAAGCGACAACATAGTGAGCCCATTTAGAAGCATACCTATAAATATAACTCCCACGACACTCCCTAATGCATTTGGTTTTTTTACTCCTAAGACTGCATACCCTATAAGTGCGGCTGCTACTGCATCGAGCAACAATCCTCCACCACTTGTTACATCGCCTCGACCAATCCTAGCTGCTAGCAATATGCCTGCTATCGATGATATAGTACCTGATGTTACATATGCAGCAATTTTATACCTCTCTACATCTACACCTGCTAGTTTCACTGCCTTTTCATTTCCTCCTATCGCATATAGAATTCTTCCCCATTTTGTATATTGTAGTATAAAGTATGTAACTATCGCTAAAATTGTAAACACAACGACTGGTACAGGAATTAAATCAAAGATTCTTCCTTGTCCTAAAAATAAAAACTGCTGTGCAAATTCCCCCTCAGCCTCACTTCCATCTGCTAACATCATGCCTGTTCCTATCGACATACCTGCGGATGGTATCAACTGTAAACCCTGAATTAAAAACATCATTCCCAAAGTTGCAAGCAAATCAGGGATTTTTGCCTTCACTATTAATAGACCATTTATTAATCCTATAGTAATCCCGAGTAAAATCGAGAGCAAAATAGCAAAAATATAATTTAGATTTAGAACAACCATCACATAAGATGAAATCATCACGCAAATAGCTGCAGTTGAGCCAATAGAGAGGTCAAACCCATCTACTATAAGAGTAAAAGTAACTCCTAAAGCCAGGATGCCGACTATAGTCACCCCTAATAAAATCGAAAACATATTTGACCAACTCCAAAAAGATGGCTCTAACAATCCAAAACCCAAAAACGAACCTGCCATAACTATCAAAAAACCGTATTTAATAGCAAATGCTACAAATTTTTCCATCTAACTGTCCCCTTTTGTTTGGGCAAAGCCCAAGCAAAATTCCTCGTGACTAAAGCTTTAGCTGTCACTAAGAATTTACTGTTTTACTATTTTCTTACTCAGGAAGTAAATTCCTAAGAAATTCATTACACTAAAGCACAACCTGACGGTCGTACAGCTAATTGTTTATTCTCATTCTTGAGTGATTAAACCCAAGAGTTTATCTCTATTTATCCCTGAAGTCTTCTCACTAGAAAGAATTCTGCCTTTGTTCATAACCATAATCTTATCTGTAATATCCATTAATTCATCTATATCACTGGATATCATAAGTACTGAACTCTCTTTTGTACTATCTTGAAGATACTGGCTTATATCTCTTCTTGATTTTATATCTACACCTTGAAATGGCTCATCTAGTATCACAATATTATGTTTCATTAAAAGCCATCTTGCTACGACAACCTTTTGTTGATTTCCACCCGAGAGCGACTCTATCTTTGCATCATATCCTTCGCACTTTATACCCATATCTTTTATCATTCTTTTTGATGCTTTTATCTCATTTTTCTTTGATAATACTCCATATCTGGAGAAAAAATCTGAAAATGGAAGAGTGATATTGTTTTTAATAGACTCTTCAGGAACTATCGCATTAACATTTCTGTCTTCCGGCACCATATGAATACCGTGTTTTATAGCTTGGTGAATGTCTTTGAAATTTACACTTTCTCCATCTAATAAAATTTCTCCGCTTATAGGTTTTCTGATACCAAAAAGTGTCTCAGCCAATTCAGTTTTTCCAGCTCCTATAAGACCTATCAATCCGACGATTTCACCTGAATATATTTTTATATTTATCGGCTTATTACTACCTTCAATAACTAAATTCTTCAACTCTAAAACCAGTTTTTTAGCACTTTTTTCATCACAAGAGCGTTCAAATGCACTCTCCAAATCCCCAACCATAGCCTTTACTATCTGGGAAATTTCCAATGGCTGATATAAAAGACCTCCAAATTTGCCATCTCTTATAACTCCTACTCTATTGGAGATTTTTTTTACTTCTGCCAAGTAATGAGATACAAAAAGTATAGAAACCCCCTCATCCCTTAGTTTGTATAAAGTCTCAAAAAGTACAGTAGCCTCTCTGTCAGATATAGAGGATGTCGGCTCATCCAAAATCAAAAGTTTTGGTTTTGTAGCAAGAGCCCTTGCGATGATAATCATCTGTTTTTCACTCTGTGTAACATCTTGTATATTTTGCTCCATATCAAGATACTCTAAATTCATCTTTTTCGCTATCTCTTTGGCTGTTTTGATTATCTTTTTTTCATTATAAACAAAAGAGGCTTCGGGCGAGACTATCATCTCAAGTGCTAGATTTTCTGCTACGCTCATATTTTGCACGATTCCTTGTTCGATGCTTTGATGTACAACTTGAATACCAGCTTCATAAGCATCTCTTGGAGATTCAAACTTTGTCAATTTACCGTTTATATATATTTCACCCTCATAATCAGCATAATACCCGCAGAGTATTTTTATAAAGGTGGATTTTCCGGCACCATTGGCACCAACTATTGAAAATATCTCGCCCTCGTAAAAATCAAAACTAACTTCACTTAAAGCCTTGGTAGCACCAAATGTTTTGCTTATACCTATAGCTTTGATTATAGGTTGTTTATCTTTCATTCTATGGTCCCCTTTTTTAGGAGCAAAGCCCCTAAAAAATTCCTCGCGACTGAAGCTTTTGCTGACGCAAAGAAAATACTATCTATGGTCCCCTTTTTTAGGAGCAAAGCCCCTAAAAAATTCCTCGCGACTGAAGCTTTT
>JAJRPV010000018.1 GCA_024280575.1 Campylobacterales bacterium | reverse complement strand
TTGTACTGACATATTAAAATGAGTGTAATTAAGTATAGTTTGCAAAAGCGCACTTCTTATGCGATTACTCCCTGCACTTCCTAGCAGTAAAGAGAGTTTTCCGTTTTTCATAAGTGCAGTCGGTGCCATCATCGAAGGAAGTCTGATACCGCTGTTCCATCCAAAAAATCCATGTGGGTTCAAATCTTCTTCCCCTAGCATATTGTTTAACATTATGCCGGTATTTGGTACTATATAACCACTTGCTTCGCCATTTGTAGTGGTTGTGCTTGCTCCATTGCCAAACCTGTCTGTGATACTTATATGAGTTGTATTTCCCCACATATTTAACTTATGATTCAATTCATCTTCAAAACTATCTATCAGAGTTTCATCTTTTAAAACATCTCGTAGATTGTCTGTATGTAAAAATTCATCAACAAACTCTTTTCTAAACTCTCCTGTTATCTTTTGAGCCTCTATCAACTGCCTAAAATACTCTTGTGTTCTATGTTTGCCCAAGTTTATATCTTCTAGCAAGATAAGACTAAAAGCAGTCAAAATTCCACCGCTTGAAGGGGGAGGGTTGGTAAATATATCAAAATCTTTATATTTGAACTTTAAAGGTGCTTTTTTTATAACTCTATATTCGCTTAGTATCTCTTTATTTAAAAGTCCGCTGTTTTCTTTGCAAAGATTTTCTATGCTCTGTGCAATTTCTCCTTTATAAAATACATTTGAGCCGGTTTGCGCAAAGATTTTTAAAAAATTGGCATATTCTAAATTTTTAAAAAGGTATTTTTCATCTATAAGTTTCCCATCTCTTGTATATATATCACGAGATTTTTGGGTGGATATAAAAATCGGGGTAAGTAATTTTAAAAAATCTGCCTGTATTGGACTTAGGTAAATTCCTTCTGTTGCATATTTTAAAGCCGGCTGTATTATTGTTTCCATAGGCAGTGAACACAAATCTTCATATATCTCCCAAATGCCTTTTAAAAGACCTGGAACTGCAATCGACCCACACCCTATATGAAACTCTTGTATGGTGGTGCCAAAATCTACATCTATTGGATAAAATTCTGGATTTTTTATATGTTTTTCAGGAACATCTACAAAAAAATCATAAACCAGAGGCTCTTTATTTTCTTGGACACTAAGCATAAATCCACCGCCACCAAGACTTGTCAGAATTGGCTCGCAATGAGGAGCTGCTAACAAACAGGCACACATAGCATCATAAGCATTTCCACCTATTTTAAGCATCTCTTCGCCAGCTTTTGCTGTTT
Source organism: Campylobacterales bacterium (assembly GCA_024280575.1). Taxonomy (GTDB): domain Bacteria; phylum Campylobacterota; class Campylobacteria; order Campylobacterales; family Sulfurospirillaceae; genus JAADIZ01. Next base: position 94,965 of record JAJRPV010000018.1, on the reverse strand, counting down.
TTATATCTCCTGCACTCACAACACCTAATAAATTTTCTTTATTCATAATATCCCTAATTTCTCCACTTCTTTAAAATCTTTTGTATCCTCATAAACTTTGAGTTGTTTGCTTGCTAATAGCTCAGTATAAGCCAAATCTTTTAGTTTTTGTATATCATTTTGGCTTCCAAGCTTTGAAAATATACCACTTTTTTCCATACGATTTACTAAATCTAAAAAATGATCTCTTACTGTTGTTATAACATCGTTATTTTGAAAAAGCCCGTCAAGTCCATGCCTTAAAGCATTCCATCTATTTTGAAGTAAAATTTGATGAGGAATTCTTTTGAGTTCTTGATTTTGAGCAAAAAGGCATAAAGCCTGAAAAAGCACTATAAGAAGTCTTAATCTTTCAAAATCATTACTTGCATCACAAATTCTTATCTCTAAAGTACCAAATTTGGGACTGATTCTCACATCCCACCAAATATCTTTGGCGCTTTTAACACTTCCTGCCTGATTCATCTTTTCATACAAATCTTTCATTTGCGAGAAGTTCTCAAAATAACTCGATTGTCCAGCACGGGGAAGCTGTTCAAATATCTTTGCGCGATATGACAAAAGTCTTGCATCTTCACCGTTGAAATATGGTGAATTTGCACTTAAAGCCAAAAACAGGGGCAAAAACTCCAATGAAAAATTGTATGCTCTCATAGCCTCAACATATGATTCGAGTGCTACATGTATATGAAAACCGCATATATGAAATCTTGATAGCAATATACCGTACTCATCAGCAAAATCATCATATCTTTTTTCGTTGACATGCTCCAATATATCTATTTTATAAGAATGTGAACCGGAAGTAGCTATCACTATGCCATCATCTTTCACTAAATTATTTAGGTATGAAATCTGTTCTCTAAGCTCTTTTATTACTTCAAAAGATGTTTTGCAAACAGGGCTAACAAATTCAACCATGCACTCTAAAAACTCCTGATGAATTTTTTCTTTGTATTCGTCGCTGAATCTCTCTCTTATGAGCGATGAATAATTTTTAAGCTCAAAACTCTCTTTATCTTGAATTCGTGCTTCTAGCTCAGCCCCCAAAGTGTAACTCTTATGATTTTTCCATCCTTTAAAATACATCATAAACTCCTCAGTAATACTTTTGTATAATAAGTGTGTTTAAAACACGACATCTATAATTATAACATAAGGTAAAAAGATGGCTCTGCATGTAGATGAAAACATATATGATAAAACCAAGTTTTTTACAGAAGAAAAATTTTATCTACTAAAGGATATAATTTTACTCTTGCTAAAAAGAGCGAAGCAAAAGTTGTGAGGAATTTTACTTGGGCTTTGTCCAAGCAAAAGGAGACAGTTAAATGAAAAAAATTTATTTGATAAGACATGCGAAATCCAGCTGGAAAGAAGAGGGCAAGAGTGATTTTGAACGAGGCCTAAACAAAAGAGGCAAAAGTGATCTTAAATATATGGCAAAAAGGTTAAAATCTTTTGATGTAATGCCTGATTTAATCCTCTCAAGTCCTGCAAAAAGAGCAAAAAAAACAGCTATTGAGATTGCTAAAATTATAGGATATGATACAGATGACATATCTTTTCAAGATTGTCTTTATGACAGTTCTTATGATTCTTACATGTATCTTCTAGAATCACTAAATGACAAATACGACTCTATATTTATCATAGCGCACAATCCAACCATAACAGAAGCCGGTGAAAGACTAAGCGGAGCAATATTGACAAATATGCCAACTTGTTCGATTGTCTGCATAGAATTTGACACAAACTCATTTAAAGAGATAAAAGAAGGAAATGGAAAAGTTCTATTTTTTGATTATCCCAAAAAGCATGATATATCATAAGTTTCAAATGCTTCAGAATCCTGAATCTAGAAGAAACTGTACCAGTTCCTTTTCATGCGTCTTTATTTTTTCTATTGATTCATGACCTGCATTCTCTATTATCATCAGTTTGATATTTGACTTCTTACAATTACTTGAAATAATCAGTGCATCTTCCACAGGTACCGTAGTATCATCCTTTCCGTGAACCAGCAATACCGGACATTTAATCTCGCAGATAGTATTAATAGGAGCAATCTCCTCATAATGGTATCCGATAATCCACTCAACATAATGAATAACAAAAGTGCTTAAAAGAGTTGGAGTGTAAAATCTCTTTAAAAAACGCTGCATCATCCATTTGGGATGAGCAAAAGCAGAGATGCTAATCACAGCGTCAATATCACTTCGCCTCGAAGCCGCAAAAAGCACCGCACCAGCACCGACCGAGTGTCCTAGTAATGCTACTTTGCTGGAATATTCTGGATAAGTATTCTCCAACCATTTTATTGCATTATCCAAATCCTCAGCGAAGCGGGGAAGAGATGAAAAACTTTGACGATCACTGCGACCATGATTGCGAGCATCAATAAGTAATACATTTATTCCAGCCTGATGAAAAGGGAGGGCAATAGGGAGCATTTGTTCTGCATTACTACCCCAACCATGAAGAATGATCAAAGTGGTATTGCTGTTTTGAATCGGTATCAACCAACCAAATAACATCTTCTTAGAAACGGTAGGGATAGAAACGGTTTGAAATTTTAAGTCTATATCACCGGGATCCATTTTTTCCAAGTTTTTAGGCACTCGAAAACCAAGATGAATCATAACTAAAAAGAAGAGTAATACAACAGTCACAAATACAAGGACAATAACAAATAAATTTAACATAGCAATTTTATTTTTTGATTTTGAAACATATATGAAAATTGTAGCACTTTTTTAATTTATTTTTTATATAATCAAAAAGTAGGCAATTCCAAAAGAATAGTTATGATATAATAGTTTGGAAATTATAGTTTCCAATACTAAATTTAGTCTTTTAATAATTTAATTATATCTATGATAAAATATATTTCAGGCAAAAAGCACCAAAGGAACTCTACTTATATGATAACATACATTAAACAAGCCTATTTTATTTATGATGATAATTCCAAAAATCTTGTGAAAACAGTAGAAGAAAATGAATTTGATGTAAATATAACATCTCTACATGTAGATGAATTTATGAAAAATGCAGAAACTCTTTTTGCTGACATAAAACATATTGTTATAAGCATCAGTGCAGATATGATTTCTAAAGTTATAGCCGTGGCATATAAAGAAAATTTATCAGTAGGTATAGTCCCACAGACATCTCAAAAAGCTCTAATTAAAAATCTTTATTGTAGCCCCAAAATATCTGAAACTCTAGATATTGCACTTCGTGATAATTGCAAAAGCATAGACCTGATAGAGATAAATGGTAAGGCTGTATATACACATGCCGTGATAGGCACAGTCCCACTACTTGGTAAAAAATTCAACAGAACTCGCAGCTCGATTTTTAGGATAATGGCTTATGCTATAAAGAGGTTTTTTTCGATACAACTCCAAAAATTTGAAATAACCACACAAAACGGTAAAACTGTCACAACCGCAGGAAGTGCTATCGTGGTTTTAAACAATGCGAAAAGCAGTCTAATTTCAAAAATTTTTAATTTTAAGCAATCTGCTTGTGATGGTGAGATTACAATAGTTTTTGTATCTCCTTTTTCTGTATTTGAATATATGCAGCTTTTAGCTTCATTTTTTATAGGCTCAAAAGACAAAAGGACATTGCCGAAATCTATAGGCTATATGAAAAGTAAAAGCTTTGAGATAAAAGCCAGCAAAACAAAAAGAATCTTTTTCGACAATGACAAAAGTATGCCTCTGCCTGTAAAATGTGAGATAATCAAAGATGCCGTAAAAATCAATGCAAGTGACGAGTTTTGGGAAAACAACAAACGGATTAATTCTTCAAAAGAGACGATTAAAATATCAAACTTACCTGATGCCAGCGAAGCCAACAAGTATATGTCTAGGCATATCCCATTTTTTAAATTTGCTTCAGAAGAGAGGTTTAAAGATCTTTTTCAAATCTTAAGGGTTGATTCCAAAATAAACAGCACTTACCTGGCTCTCATGATTTTGAGCACCCTACTCGCAACTTTTGGGCTCTTTTCTAACTCAACTGCAGTTATCATCGGAGCTATGCTTGTTGCACCGCTGATGGCTCCTATCATATCTTTGGCTATGGGTTTACTGCGTGGCGAAGCTGATATCATAGAAAACTCTATTATTAAGATAGGAGTTAGTGTTTTATTGGCGATGTTAGCTTCGTCATTGCTGGCTTATCTACTGCCATATTCGGAGATAACTATGGAGATGAAAAGCAGGATAAATCCGACTCTTCTTGATTTGGGAATTGCTATCATTTCTGGTATAGCAGCAGCATATGCCAAGTCTTTTAAAGAAATCATCAGCAATCTTACAGGGGTGGCTATCGCCGTTGCTTTGGTTCCGCCATTAGCAGTTGCCGGCATAGGTTTGGGATATGCAGATATGGCTGTATTTTTAGGTGCATTTTTACTTTTTTTTACTAATCTTATCGGCATTATCATAGCAGCAGTGATAACATTTCAAATACTAGGTTTTTCTTCTGTTGTCAAGAGCAAAAAAACTGTTATTTTGATTTTTTCAATCCTTTTGGTCATCAGTTTTCCCTTGTATGCTTCATATGATAAAATGATACAAAGGTACAACATAGCAAACACGCTGAAAGAGCACCGTTTTATAGTAAACAATAAATATATAATAATCAAAGATGCTTATGTCTTTTTTAATGGCGATACAAAAGTTTTAAACCTTGATATCATGGTAAGAGAATCCTTAAACAGAGATGACTTTACCAAACTAAAATCAGGAATACAAAGACTTTTAAATGTAAAAGTATTTATAGAAACTAAAGTGGAGTATATACTATGATAAAAACTTTTCTATTGGTCTTTATGCTTGTTTTTTTAAGTGGATGCTCTGATGAAAAAAAGATTAGGCCAAGTGGTAAAAAAATCAACATAACCATACTGACATCATTTTCTAAAATGGACAAAAAATATGGAAGTCAAAGTTTACTTGGAATTGAAAAAGCCAATGATTTAAAAAGATATTTAAGCAATGGCGATGAAATAGTCCTACATGTAGAGGACATCAAATCACTAAACAGCTCTGATATCAAAAACAGCAAGATTCTTATCACCTCTGCAGGAAGCAATAAATTGATAAATTTAAAAGCTAAATTACAAAAGATACACATACCAATAATAGCAACTTCTGCTACAAATAATGAGATAACATCGCTCAGTGACAATATGATTCAGATATGTATGAGTAACAATACAGAGGCTTTGGTAGCTGCTCATTTTGCAAAAGACGAAAAGTTTATAGACAATGTCGGAATAGTATATAAAAAAACAAACAGATACTCTTTACAATTGGCAGAAAATTTTAAAAATATATATACAAAACTCGGGGGACATGTAAAATTTTTCGATGATATATCCGATAACCGTGGTTTTATGAAATTTAAACACAAAGATAAAAAAGATATAAAGCTTCTCTTTAGCGTGGTAAATGCAAAACAGAATATAAAAATCATTAATTTGATTAAAAAACAAAATAAAAAAATAATTATATTATCCACTGATGATTTACTAGCCGATGCCCTGAAAAATGAAAAAAGTAATATAAAACTTTTTAACGGCATATTCGTAATAGAACATTATGCTCATAAAAATTACAAAAAGAAAAATCGTAGAGAATTGGCAAGTTATCTTAAAAAACATAATTCTGGCGAGAGTAGTTATTCATTTCTAGCCTATGATGCATATCAACTTTTGTATAATGTATTAAACAACTGTGTTTATTATGACAATCAATGCATAAATACCAATTTGAAAAACAGTGGCACTATAGCAGGAATAGCAGGGAATTTTAGCATAATCAACTCCAAAGCAAAAAGAGCGGTTTATATAGATAAAATCGAAGATGCAAAACTGATAAAAGAGATAGTAATTTATTAAAGAGGTGCAACAATATGAAATACGAATTAGATTGTGAATCTACTGTCAATAAATCTCTGCTTTTTTGGATAAGCAGATTTATCAAATATAAAATTACCACCCTTTCAAATAGACAAGTTAGCAACAAAGAGCACCTTGCAAAACTGCTTCAAGATTTAACGCTACATGTAGAGAATATAAAACAGTTAAAGGCTATAGTAAAAGAGATAAGAAATGTCGGCATAAATGGGATACACCTCTATTTTATACCGATTGAAAAACTTTATCGATATGTATTAAATTATGGGGCAGATTCTTTAAAAGAGATAGATGAAGAGTTTTTGAGTGAATTTTTGACCATAGAGACTTCAACACTCTCAGATGCTACTAAAAAAAATTATCGTATCGCCCTTTTGTCATTTTTTGGTTTTTTAGATAAACAAAATGATGAAAAATACAGTTTCTTGATTGAGCTTAAAAACTGGGGCGGACTTGGTGGCAAAAGCGGTGAAAAACTGCCCTCTTACATGCAAAAAGAAGAAGTTATAAGATTTATAAAAGCTATCAATGATTTTGAATTTGGTCCGAAATACCAAAGTAGAAACAGGTTGATAATAAAAATAATTCTTTATACAGGCATCAGAGTCGGAGAAGCTCTTGGTATAAATCTCAAAGATATATTTGAAGAAGATGAATTTTTTATGATTCAAGTCAGAGGCAAGGGAAACAAACCTCGAGTTGTCATGGTAAAACAAAGCATAATCGCTGAAGATTTAAAACAATGGCTAGAGACAAGACACTGTGAAAACACCCTACTCTTTTGCAATAAATTTGGCAGAAAACTGACCCAGGCTTATGTCAGTAGAACAGTTGAAAAGATACTTTTAAGTGCAGGAATAAAAAAAGAAAAAAATGGCGCTCACATGTTGAGGCATACTTTTGCAACAATGCTTTACCAAAAAAACCATGATTTAATACTAGTCCAGGAATCACTAGGCCACGCCGATATAAACACTTCTAGAATATACACCCATTTTGATTCCCAAAAGCTAAAAAAGACAACAGATATTTACTAATATTTACTAAAAGTGTGTAAAATAAGAATATGCGAATTTTGCATATTCTTATTTTAGAATTTTTATGAAACTTTTATAATATTTTAAAATACTTAGCATATAATATATGAAAATCATAAAGGAGTAAAAATGGCAGATAAAGTTTACAGAGTTAATATGTCTAATCTTTCATACAAGATTGAAGAAGTTCCGGCTCATTGGATGGGTTTAGGAGGAAGAGGACTCACATCAACAGTAATTGCAGAAGAAGTAGATCCCGAGTGCCACCCTCTTGGACCAAATAATAAGATGGTATTTGCTCCCGGTTTGCTCTCTGGCACAACTGCCGCAAACAGCGGTAGAAATTCACTGGGAACCAAAAGTCCACTAACTGGTGGAATAAAAGAGAGTAATGTTGGCGGGACAATGGCTGGCATCATGGCAAAATTAGGTGTAAAAGCTCTTATAATTGAAGGAATTCCCGAAGATGACTCGACATTTTATCACATACATATAACCAAAGACAATGTAATGATAGAAGCTGTACCGGAGCTCGTAGGAAAAGATAACTTTTTTGTTTTAGATGCTATGGAAGAAAAATACAATAAAAAAGTGGCTGTGATGACAATAGGTCGTCCAGGTGAGATGAAAATGCTCATTTCAAACATATCCGTAAGAGACCCTAAAGGCAAATTAAGAAGCCATGGTCGTGGTGGAGTCGGTGCTGTTATGGGTTCTAAAAAAATTAAATGTATAACAGTCGATGCAGAAAATTATAAAGAAGTAACATATGCTGCACCGGAAAAATTTAAAGAAGCCAGCAAAATATTTACAAAAGCATTACAAGAAAATCCAATAAGTGGCGAAGGATTACCTGCATTTGGTACAAATGTACTTGTAAACATTATCAACGAAGCCGGAGGACTTCCCTCTCACAACTTTAGAAGTGGAAGCTCAGAAAATGCAGAAGCAATTTGCGGTGAAACAATGGCTGAAAACATAAAAGAGAGACACGGAAGCACAACTCATGGTTGCCATGCTGGATGCGTAATACAGTGTTCTCAAACTTATAATGACAAAGACGGAAATTACTTAACTTCTGGTTTTGAATATGAAATGATTTGGGCATTTGGTGCAAATTTCGGCATAAGTGATTTGGATCAAATCGCAAAAATTGATGCCTTGATGTATGATTTAGGAGTTGATGCTATCGAAACAGGTGTTACATTTGGAGTTGCGGTTGATGCAGGGCTTATTGAATTTGGAGATGGATTAAGAGCTTTTGAAATTCTTGAAAAAGAAGTAGCAAACGGAACACCGCTTGGAAGAATTATCGGGGGAGCTGCAGGAAACTTAGGAAAACTTTATGGCTTAGTGCGTGTTCCTGTTGTTAAAAATCAAAGCATCCCTGCATATGAGCCAAGAGCCATAAAAGGTCAAGGAATAACTTATGTAACTACACCAATGGGAGCTGATCATACAGCCGGTTATGCAGTTGCTACAAATATCCTAAACAGTGGGGGACACATAGATCCTCTTCAAAAAGAGGGACAAGTTGAATTATCTAGAAACTTGCAAATAGCAAGTGCCGCAGTTGACAGTACAGGTATGTGTATATTTGTTGCTTTCCCGGCACTTGATGACCCTAAGTGCTTACCGGCATTGATTGATATGATAAATGCCAGATTTGGTATAAATCTAACAGCAGATGATGTTACAAACCTTGGTGCAAATATCTTGAAAACAGAGCATGAGTTCAATATAAAAGCGGGGTTGACGAGTGCAACTGATAGAGTTCCTGAGTTTATGAAATACGAAACATTGCCACCAACAAATGCAATTTGGGATTTTACAAATGAAGAGATAGATGAGTTCTGGAATTTTTAATGCCAAACAAAATAAAAGTAACCATAAAGCTCTTCGCGCAGTACAGAGAAGGGAAATTTAAGATAGACAAAAGGAGTTATGAAAATAACTCCACCATTAAAGATGTACTTGATGATATCGGTCTAGACTTAGGTAAATACCCAATAGGAGTTTTAATGGTAAACGGGAGACATGTAAAGGAAGATTTTGCTCTAGAAGATGGGCAAATACTCGCTATTTTTCCAAAAGTAGGAGGAGGTTAAGCCCCTTCTACTTTTTTATACCCAATATTAGACGATATGATCCTGGAGTTCCAGGAGGCAATAGTGCAATCCTATCTCCATCATGAAGTTTTGTATCCCTTGATTTTACTTTTCTATTAACAAAAACAGCTTCAACTTCACCTTCTTCAAAACCAAATTGATTAATAATATCTTGCGGAGTATAGCCATCTGGAAACTCTATTGAAGCTTCAACATAAGGGATATTTTGCTCTTTTAATTTTTTCCTTAAAAAGCTAAAAGCATTAAATGTTATTGTCATCATAAACCTCACCTATATTTTAACAAAGTTCATTATAGCAAAAAACTGTGTATTAAATATTTTTTGCTATAATGAAAGCATCATGTAATTATGGAGAAAAAATGAAAAATGCACTATTTGATGAACTGAAAGATTTGAAAAGAGATATGGCAGAGAATGAAAAAAAAGAGAATGAAAAAAAAGTAAAAGAAATAAGCGACAAAAAAGAAAAAAAACTTAAAGATGAATTTTTAAATTTTATAGATGAAGGCGGGATAAAAAAGATTGACGAATAGAATCAGTCCTAAAATAATAGAATTTTCCACTTTACCGATAGAATGCTCGTATCTTAAAGATCAATTCTCCGCAATGCAATATAAATACATAGAACACTGCCCTAGTAGATTAAATGACGAGCTTGTAGAAAAAGGCTGGAGAAGGTTCGGAAACTATTATTCAAGACCTCAATGCTCTACATGTAGAGAATGCAAAAGCTTAAGAATTGATGTAAAAAATTATAAATTCAGCAGAAATGCAAGAAGAACCATAAGAAAGAACAGCAATACCACCTTTACTATTCAAAAGCCTACTGTTTCCAATGAACATTTAGAAATATACGAAAAATATCACCAGTTCATGGAGAAAAAGAAAGGCTGGAAGCACTATGAAATTAGACCAAAAACTTACTATGAGCTTTATCTAGCTGGTGCTGGAAAATTTGGTAAAGAGATACTATATTTTATAAATGATAGACTCGTTGCTGTGGATTTGGTTGATTTTTTGGATGACGGGCTATCCTCTATATATTTTTTTATGACCCTGATTTTGCGAATTTTTCTCTTGGTAGATACTCAATATATATGCAAATACAGTTGGCTAAAAATTTTAACTTAAGCTGGATTTATCTTGGATATTATGTTAAAGATTGTCCTAGTTTAAGCTATAAAGATAGATATAAACCATATGAGATTTTGCAAAATAACCCAGATGACTCAAAAGAAGATATTTGGGAATAATATTTGCTTATTTAAAGAAAACTTTGGAGGCAATATGCAAATATCCTATTCTAACAACCTGATTGCAGTTACTATCCAGGAAGACAGTAAAACATTTTATTTTTTGCAAAACCTAATCAATAAAAATTTTAAGAAAAGAATAGGGAAAAAAGAAAAGACAATTATCTTTAAGCAAAATGAAGAAGAAATACAGAGAAAATATTTCTTAAAATTAATCAGCAAAATATACAAAAGAAAAAATTTACATGCAAAAAATAAAGAATTAGAAAAAATAAAGAATTCTTACAATAGTAACATAAAGCTATCCCTGTTAAAAGCAAATCAAATATCACAATGTATCGACATAGATGTCAAAATAGATGACAATTATGTAGTTCTGTTACATTTTACCACGGATTATTCAATACTTATTGCCTATCTGAAAAATTATTTTAAAAATCATCTTGTATCATACAGAAGAAAAACAAGAATTATGACCATTTACCCTAATTCTAGCAAGACCATAGAATTGTTAGAAAATTTATTATCTCAAAGTGAGCTTTTAGGGTCATATATAAAATTCAACTACAACAAAAAAGAGTATGAAGAGTACAAACTGGTTTTAAATGAAAAGCAAAATAGAAAAAAAAGATATTTTGCCCTCTTCTCTTTGCTCGAAGAATACTATGCCATACTTGGATGTCAAAAACTTGATACATTTGAAACAATTAGAAAGAAATATTTGAAACTCGTAAAACGATATCATCCGGATAAATTGGATCAAATAGATTTAACACTAAATACACACTATAGGGAAAAATTTCTGGATATTCAATATGCATATGAGATGTTAAAAGTTCACTATGTGCACGAAAAAAATATTATCACTATTGCGTAAAGTCAGTTTTGAGAAGATATAATTTTTTTCTCTCGCTGGAACCTGCTATATTGGATTGTTGCCTATATTTGGTTATGGTCCTTCTTACCATTTTTACACCGAATTTTTTTTCAATCAAATTTAAAAGTTTCATATCACTAAACGGTTTTTTATAATCCTCATGTTTTACAAGTTCGCACATATAATCTTTTATAGCACTATTTGATATATCTTCTTCCACGGCCGTAGCAAAGAACTGCTTTAAAGGAATAACTCCTCTATTGCATGATATATACTTACCTGATATTGCTCTTGAAATAGTAGAAGGATTTCTCTTAAGTTCTATTGCCAAATCTTTTAGCTTCATTGGAGCAATTGCTTTACCAAAGAAAAAATCATATTGATATTCAACAATCAAAAGCCCGATTTTGTAAAGTGTTGCTTTTCTCATTTCAAGCGCATCAATCAAATCTTTTGCATCTTTAATTTTTTTAGAAACAAACTCTTGCTTGTCGTCCAATCCTTCCGTATCCAAAACAATATCAGGATAATAAGCATCATTTAATTTGACTTCTATATTCTCTCCTATTTTAAAGATAAAAATATCTGGAATTATCTGTTTTTCATCTTCTAAAAATTCAATGGCCGGTGGATTTTTAAATTTTTTTATTAGCTTAAGTGCATCCTTAAACAAAGGATTCAGCGTATATGATTCTATAGATTCAAAGTTTTTAATCATTTCTGAGGCAAAATCATACAAATTATCGTCTATGTCAAATTCGTCTAATTGAAACAAAAAAGATTCTTTGAAATCAATTGCTCCTACTCCGCAAGGAGTCAAGTTGGAAAATCTTTTTCTAATTTTATCTATATTTTCAATACTGCAATTTAATTTTTTAGATATTTCCTCAAAACAATACTTTGGAAAATATCCTTCATTGTCAAGATTTTGAATAATTTCATATGCGATATCTTGTGATTTAGTCGTCGGAAAAAGTGGAGGATTTATTTGTTCATATAAAACATCATATAAAGATTTTTTACCGATGGTTAACGCTTCTATGACATTTGAAACGGATTCTTTAGCAACTTGTTGAAAAAAACTCTTTTTTTCAAACTTTTTATCAACTTTTTCGTTCCCAACCTTAATCTCAATGAAAGGATTTTGCTCAGCAAAAGGCTCAAGTATTTCTTGCAATGACTCTAAATCAGATTGAAGTATCGGAAGCCAACTTCTAAGAGTAGAAGAGAGTTTTTGTTTAGTGTTGTGTTCAACTCTTGTTCTTAGCTTCACATCTACTTCCTATATTAAAATTTAACTAACCTTACGCACTAAAGCTACGAAAAATAAGGTTTTTCGAAAAAAAACGCATAAGGTCAGAATTTAAAATCAATCCCGAGATAATGTGTTTTTACCAACTTATCATTTGCCACATCTTCTGCTTTTCCGCTAGCTAGCAAATCTCCATCTTTCATAACATATGCTCTATCACAAATACCCAAAGTCTCTCTTACATTATGGTCTGTTATAAGAATGCCTATATTTAGTTTTGTTAAATCTTTTACAATCTCCTGTATATCGGTAACTGCGATTGGATCAACGCCTGCAAAAGGCTCATCTAACAATAAAAATTTTGGAAAACTAGCTAAAGATCTTGCTATTTCGCATCTTCTTCTCTCGCCTCCACTAAGACTTATTCCTTTTCTCTTTCTGATTGGCTCTATGTTTAGAAGCTCCAATAATTTTTCAACTCTTTCTTGTATTTCTTCTTCACTTTTATAAACAATTTCTGCTGCTAAAAGAAGATTTTCTTCGACACTCAATTCTTTAAACACACTTGACTCTTAGGGTAAATAGCCAATTCCCTCTTTTGCTCTTTTATGCAAAGGCATCTTTGTAATATTTTTATTATCTAGATATATCTCTCCGCCATTTGGAGAAATAATCCCACAAATCATATAAAACATAGTGGTTTTACCAGCACCGTTTGGTCCTAGTAATCCAACTATTTCTCCACTTTTTACCTCTAGTGAAACTCCATTTATAATATTTGTCTTTTTAATTGTCTTGGTTAAATTATCAACTTTCAGTTTGTGCATTTGCTAACCTCATAAATTCTACTGTCTTTATCTTCTTTTTTTATATTTATAACTAAATAATCCATAAAATATCGCTTTAAAATACTTTCTAATTTTTCATCTCCCCATTCTATCAAATGGTAACCATCTTTTTCTAATTCTTCCAATAAGCCAGAAGATAAAAAGCCCTCTATACCATTTTGATAAATATCATAATGATACAGCTTGTCAGCATAGTTGTTTTGAACAGAAAATGTGGGAGAAGTCACATCAACTTTCAAACCAAGCACTTTTGAAAACTCCTGTACAAAAGTAGTTTTTCCACTTGCCAAATCTCCTCGTAGCAAAAAAACTTTATTGCCCTTGCAAGATTTCAAAATTTCCCCGATGAAAGCCTTTAACTCTTCAACTGTACAAATTCTCTTATTTATCATATGGTATTTGAAACCTTTATTATCTCCTGCAATTTATCAAACGCCTTTTTGCTATCTATCGCATCTTTAGCCATCTCTATGCCCTCTTTTATATCTCTAGCTTTATCATCCACCACTAAAGCCATGGCTGCATTTAAAAAAACTATATCTCTTTTAGCACCTTTTTCTTCTCCGCTTAAAATAGAATAAGTAATTTTAGCATTATCTTTTGCACTTCCTCCAACAATGGCAGCTTTGGGAGCAAGTTTAAATCCATACTCCTGCGGATCTATGATGAAATCTGTTGTTCTATCGTCTTTTAGCATAGTTGCATATGTGACATCAGATATACTTATCTCATCCATACCGTCCCTACTACTCACGGCAACTGCATTTTTAGTATCTAGCAAGCTAAGTCCTACGATAATCCTGTTTAAAAATTCATCACTAAACACTCCGATAAGGTATTTTTTAGCTCCGGCAGGATTGGTAAGCGGTCCTAAAATATTAAAAATAGTTCTATGATTTAAACTTTTTCTTATAGGCATTATATATTTCATAGCCGGATGATGATTGATAGCAAATAAAAATGCAAAACCACACTCTTGCAGCATCTTCGATTGTTGTTCTGGCTTAAGCGTCAAGTTTATGCCTAAAGCTTCAAGCATATCTGCACTTCCTGATTTGCTTGTAATTGCTCTATTTCCATGTTTTGCAACAAATGCCCCCATGGACGGCAATAACAAAGAAACCGTACTTGAGATGTTAAAACTGTTACTTTTATCTCCCCCGGTTCCTACGATATCAATCAACTTTTCTCTTAGGGCAACACTGATGATGAGTTTTATGCTGTGCTCTCTCATCACTTCCGTTGCTGCCGCAATTTCTTCTGCACTCTCACCTCTGTTGTATAATTCAACTAAATATTTTTTAGCCTCATCTGGAGATATTTTATTTTCAAAAATACTTTCAAATTTTTCTTTAGCTAATTCAAACATCTATACTCCTTACATATTCGCTTTGTGCACTTTTTGGTATTGTTTTTGTTATTGGAATTTGCAAAACCTGATATTTAACGATTCGTTTTAAATATTTGATTGTAATCACATCTCCAATCTTTACATCTTTTGCAGGTTTCACAATAGTATCATTTATACTAACAACCCCACTTTTACACATATCTTCAGATATTGTTCTTCTTTTTGTGATATTTACACAATTTAAAAATTTATCAATTCTCAAGCCGATTCCTTACCGATTTTTGCCAAATTGTATCAAAAAAAGTTTTAAATTTTAATTGATGGAACGATTTTTGCGGTGTAATTTTTGCCAAATAAGCTAATTTTTTAATATTTTTAGATAAAATATGCTCTTCTAAATAATTTATACCTTACAAAGGAGATATTATCAAACGAAATATTAAAAAAGTAGTTCTTGCATATTCTGGAGGACTAGACACGAGTATTATTTTAAAATGGCTTCAAGATGAATTCAATTGTGAAGTTGTTACATTTACGGCGGATGTTGGACAAGGTGAAGAGCTTGAGCCGGCAAGAAAAAAAGCGATAGAACTTGGAATAAAACCTGAAAATATTTTCATAGAAGATTTAAAAGAAGAGTTTGTAAAAGATTTTGTATTTCCCATGTTCAGAGCAAATGCAATATATGAAGGAGAGTACCTTCTAGGAACATCAATTGCGCGTCCTTTGATTGCAAAAAGACAAGCTGAGATTGCCGCACTTACCGGAGCGGATGCAGTAAGTCACGGAGCTACCGGAAAAGGAAATGATCAAGTTAGATTTGAACTTGGATATCTCGGTATAAATTCTGATTTGACAATCATAGCTCCCTGGAGAGAATGGGATTTAAACTCTCGTGAAAAATTAATGGCTTATGCAAAAAAGCATAATATCAAAATAGAAAAAAAAGGAAATAAATCACCCTACTCCATGGATGCAAACCTACTTCATATCTCCTACGAAGGATTAGTGCTAGAAGATCCTAATGCTAAACCAGAAGAAGATATGTGGAGATGGACAAAAAGTCCACAAGAGGCTCCTGATGTTGTTGAAACCATAGAATTAGAGTATGAAAAAGGTGATCCTGTCGCATTAAACGGAGTAAGACTTAGTCCTGCAAAAATGTTGGCATCCCTAAATGAGATTGGTGGAAGAAATGGGGTTGGCAGAATTGATCTCGTAGAAAATCGTTTTGTAGGCATGAAAAGTAGAGGTTGTTACGAGACGCCAGGTGGCACAATTATGCTAAAAGCTCATCGTGCGATAGAGAGTATTTCTCTTGATAGAGAAGCTGCTCACTTTAAAGACGAACTGATGCCAAAATATGCCAAAACAATATATAATGGTTTTTGGTTTTCACCTGAGCGAGAAATGATGCAAGCAGCAATAGACAAATCCCAAGAAAATGTGAACGGAACTGTAAAATTGGAGCTTTACAAAGGCAATGTTATGGTAATTGGTAGAAACTCAAGCAAAAATAATCTTTTCAATGCTGAATTTTGTACATTTGAAGAAGATGAAGTATATAATCAAAAAGATGCTGAAGGATTTATAAAATTAAACGCATTAAGATTCATCATTAGCGGAAAGAATAAAAAATTCTATGGCGACGAATGATTTGAAAGAGACAAAAGAGAGAATTTTTTCCAGTGGACAAATCAAAAGTGAAGAGTTAGAAAAACTGTTAAAGTATAGAAATGATGGGAAAATTGACTTTAAACTTATTGATATAAGAGAAATTTATGAGTATAGCGACAGAAGTATAGATGATACGGACTTACTGTACCCAACGACTCTTTTTCATAAATACATAGATAAATTAAACGAAATGAAAGATGAAAATATCATTTTGTATTGTCGCACAGGCAATAGAACAGGACAAGTTTTATCAATTTTAAAAAGAATGGGGTTTGAAAATGTGGCCCATTTAACGCAAGGCATAGTGGAGTATGCGGGGAAAACAAGTAAAAATGCAAAAATACCAGAAAACTAAGGAGAAAAAATGAAAGTATTATTAACAAAAGATGTGAAATCACTTGGTAAAAAAGGTGAGATAAAAGAGGTCAAAGACGGATATGGAAGAAATTTTTTAATCGGAAAAGGTTTTGCGCTACATGCGACAAATGAAGTGATTAAAAAATATGAAGCCGAGCAAAGAAGAAAAGCAAAAGAAGAAGCAAGTGAGAAAGAAAGACTTGAAGGTATTGCCAAAAAATTATCTGATTTGAAACTGGTTATAAAAAGAAAATTAGGTGCAAATGGCAGTCTTTTTGGGGCAGTAACAAAAGATGAAATCTCAAATGAACTTAAAGCCCAACACGATATTGACATCGATAAAAAAAGCATTGAGATAGACAACGCTATAAAGATGACAGGTAATTTTGATATATCTATAAAGCTAGGACATGGAATACATGGAAAGCTAACTATAGATATAATTGGAGAGTAGATGTTTAAAGCAACAACGATATTAGCTTGCAAAGGCAAAGATAAAGCTGTCATAGGCGGTGATGGACAGGTAACATTTGGCAACAGTGTGCTAAAGAACAATGCCACCAAAATTAGCAAATTATATAATGGGAAAATTTTAGCCGGATTTGCAGGAAGCACAGCTGATGCTTTTAATCTTTTTGACATGTTCGAAGGTATTTTGGGACAAAAAAAAGGTGATCTCTACAAATCTGTTATAGAATTTTCAAAAGAGTGGAGAAAAGACAAGATGCTTCGTCGGCTAGAAGCCATGATGATTGTTCTAGATACTAAACATATCTTTATCTTAAGCGGAAATGGCGATGTTGTTGAACCTGAAGATGAAAAAATTGCAGCTATCGGAAGCGGTGGAAATTTTGCAATTTCAGCTGCTAGAGCACTAGAGAGACACTCAGAACTTGATGAAGAAACGATAGTAAAAGAGAGCCTAAAAATTGCAAGTGAACTTTGTATTTATACAAATAATCATATAAAAATATATACCTTAGAGGAAGCAAAATAGATGAATTTAACTCCAAAAGAGATTGTTAAATATTTAGACGAATATATAATAGGACAATTAGAAGCAAAAAAATCTATAGCAGTTGCACTTAGAAACAGATATAGAAGAATGCAGTTATCAGATGAAATGCAAGAAGAGATAATGCCAAAAAATATCCTAATGATTGGCTCAACCGGCGTAGGAAAAACAGAAATTGCCAGAAGAATGGCAAAAATGATGAGTCTCCCTTTTATAAAGGTAGAAGCCAGTAAATACACAGAAGTAGGATTTGTCGGACGCGATGTGGAATCCATGGTAAGAGATTTGATGATGGCTTCAGTCAATCTCACAAGAGCTCAACATAAAGAAAAAAACGCTGATCAAATAGATCTACATGTAGAGCAAAAAATCATTGAAAAGCTTTTGCCGCCACTTCCCAAAGGTGCAAGTGAAGAAAAAAAAGGTGATTACCAAAGAAGTTATGGAAAAATGCGTCAAAAATTTAGAGATGGGGATTTGGATGATTTGGAAATTGAAGTAGAAATTTCAAACAGTAGCAGTGAACTTTCCGACTCTTCTCTTCCTCCTGAAGTTATAAAAGTACAAGAATCTTTTATAAAGATTTTAGGTTCCGGGCAAAAAAATATTAAAAAAACTATGAAAGTAAAAGAAGCCAAAGAAGCTCTGAAAAATGAAGCTAGTGAAAAATTACTCGATTTTGAAGCTATTAAATTGGAAGCAAAAGAGAGAGCAGAAAATGGCGGTATTATTTTTATAGACGAGATAGATAAAGTAGCAGTCAGCTCACACTCATCCAACAGAAGTGATCCAAGCAAAGAAGGAGTCCAGAGAGATTTATTGCCAATCGTGGAAGGAAGTGATGTCAACACAAAATATGGTATCGTAAAAACAGATCATATACTTTTTATTTCAGCGGGAGCCTTTCATCTCAGTAAACCAAGTGATTTGATTCCTGAACTTCAAGGAAGATTTCCATTAAGAGTTGAGCTAAGTTCACTCAGTGAAGATATCTTGTATAAAATTTTAACTTTACCAAAAAACTCCCTCTTAAAACAATACACACAATTACTAAAAACAGAGGGTGTTGATTTGATTTTTGATGATGATGCCGTGAAATCAATAGCAAAGATATCTCATCTTACAAATGAAAAAATGGAAGATATAGGTGCAAGACGACTTCATACTGTTATTGAAAAAGTATTGGAAGATATAAGTTTTAGTGCAGACGAGCACAAAGGAGAAAAGATACATGTAACTGAAGAATTAGTACATGAAAAGCTAGATTCTATAGTTGAAGACGAAGATAGCAGCAGGTATATTTTATAAATGAAAACTGAAGAAAACACCAAATCTGGTTTTGTAGCAGTTGTCGGCAGACCAAACGCAGGAAAAAGCTCTCTACTTAATTGGCTAGTAGGTGAAAAAATTGCTATGGTCTCCCATAAGGCAAATGCTACTAGCAAAAGATCAAAAATAATAGCACTACATAAAAATACACAGATAATTTTTATAGACACACCTGGCATCCATGAAAAAGAAAGGTTACTAAATCAATTTATGCTTGAAGAAGCATTGAAAGCCATGGGAGACTGTGATTTGATACTGTTTTTAGCTCCTGTTACTGATAAGATAGATTATTATTTGGATTTTCTGGAAAAAAATAGCAAAAATACTCCACATATCGTTTTATTAACTAAAACTGATCAGGTAAAAAATGAAAAAGTTTTAAAAAGAATTGTGGAATACAGTAAATATCAAGATAAATTTCTGTCACTCATTCCTGTTTCAATAAAAAAAGGTATTAAGCAAAGTTATATATTAGAAGAAATTTCAAAGTACATACCGGAACACCCTTACTTGTATGATCCTGAAATTTTAACGACTGAAAATATGAGAGATATATACAAAGAATATATAAGGGAGTCAATTTTTGAAAATACAAGTGAAGAAATCCCTTATTTTGCCGATGTTATAATTGAAAGCATAGAAGAAAAAGAAGATATAGAGCTGATAAACGCAAATATAATAGTTGAAAAAAAGAGCCAAAAAGGCATTGTCATTGGCAAAGACGGGCAAACGCTTAGAAGAATTGGCTCGCACGCAAGAGAGAAGATAGAAAAAATTGCCAACAAAAAGATTTTTTTAAAGATTTTTGTCACTGTCAAGCCAGGATGGAGCCAAAATAGGGAACTTTTAAAGGATTTGGGGTATATTTTAGATTAAATATTCGATTTTTATGGTACAATTAGTTTTGTGTTAATATTTCATTTAAAGACAGGAGTTGTTAAATATGGCGAAAAACAAAAGTAAAAACTTTTTAAGCATAATCTCTGCTGATCCCATCACTCTTAACTCTTACGAATTTTTTAAAAATGAAATAAAAGTAAATAAACTCGAAAAGAGCAAAAAAGACTCATTTATTGTCTCTTATATTCCATCCAAAGATATCATAACTGCTACAATTGATATGAATAGGAATATTCCAGATGATGATTTAAAAGATGCAATAGAGATAAAAGTTTATGATGAACTTGGACTTGATTCTACAGTAAATTACTCTATAACTTATCTGGAAACTGAAAATAACGATTCCAAGAATAGAACATTTAATGTATTTGTTATAGATTCTACACTGGTCAATGAAAGACTCTCTCCAATCCAAAAACATACAAAATACATCGACTTTGCTACTGGTGCACCTTTTCTGATACAGTCATTATATAAAAAAGCTTTAGTTGAGCCTGATGGTGTTGATTGTTATGTCTATTTTCAAAAGGAAGATGCATTTTTGGCAATCTATAGAGATGGTGAATATCTATATTCAAAATCTCTTCATTATTCTCTGACTCAAATTAATGAGAAATTCTGTGAATTACTTGGGGAAAGAATTGACGACAATGATTTTAGTAAATTACTTACTCAAGAAGGATTAAAAGGTGCTAACTTGGATTATCAACAGCATCTTATGAAGCTTTTTGGTGAAATATTTCTATATATCAACGATGTATTAGTATATGCAAAAAGATCCTACACTATAGATTCAATAGATAAATTATATATTGGTTCTGAGATTGGAGAATTTTTAGGTATAGAAGAATATGCGCAGAGTTATCTTGGTCTTGAAGCTCATAATTTTAATTTTAGTATAGCAATAAACTCAAAAGAATGGTATATTGATCAAATACATATACTTATGATTTTAACAACTCAATCATACCTTGAAGAAAAAGATGATAGCTTAAATTTTTCACCTTTTAGAAGACCTCCTCCTCTCTCTAAAAGACCATCAGGTAAACTCTTGGGAGTAATAGCTGCTAGTATAATTTTATCTTGCGCTTATCCAGCCTATCAACTCGGATACAGTTATTTCTTGCAGCTAAAACTGAACAAACAAACTAAAATTTTTATAAATTTGCATAAAAGAACAAGTGCAATAAAAAATGAATTAGCATCAATTAAACAACAAAAAACAAAAGTTGATGCTTTGTTTAAAAAAGAAAATGAGAAATTTGAATTCAGGAAAAAACTTCTTACTCAAATATATGCTAAGAAAATTTCTTATCCGATGAAAGCCACTCTACTGGCAGAATTTTTTAAAATTTCAAACAAATATCAATCTAAAATAGAGAGTATAGATTTTAAGGACAATGAATTTGTTTTTAATATTCAAAATAAAAATGATAAAAAAATTACCGAATTTATTAAAAATCTAACTAAACTGAATAAATATAATATTAATACAGATAAGATTGAAAAATTAGATAAAAAGCAAAAATACTTGTCTAAAATCTCAATAGGAATAATAAATGAGTAGTTCTGAAAATGTATTTGAAAAGATAGACAATTCTTTATCCGGGAAAAAAGAGAGTGAATTAGCACTAATCTTTTTAATGATATTTGTTTTTATTGGATTTATTGCATATTCTTATTTGTTTCCGATTACAGATAAGAAACTAAAGCAAACTAAACGAAATTTAATTTCAATGAACAAAAAAGTTCAAAATGAAAAAAGCTATCTAAGATCTGTAACTAGAAATGGTGATGAAAGATTTTATATTAAAAAAGCAACAAATGAACTTAAAGGTGCAAAAATATTACTAGAAAAAACAACATATACAAACACATATGTTGATAGTAAATTAAAAAAATTATCGTATATACTGTTCAATAATCAAAACTGGTCTAAGTTTTTAAACTCAATAACATCATTGGCAGCAAAAAACCATGTAAAAATTAAAATTATTGAAGATAAAATAAATGAACCAAGTTTACAAAAAATTGAACAGATACTAAATTTAAAAGTAGAATTTAATGGTAAATTTAAAAATGTTATGAATTTCATCAATCAAGTTGAAGAAAGCAAGTTAGTAGTAGATATATACGAAATGGAGCTAAAAGGTGCATCTGGGATTGACGGATTTATAAATATTGGCGTGTGGGGGATGAAATATTGAATAATATAATAAAACGCAATATTCAAATATTTACTTTTTTGCTTTTCTTATCTGCATTTTTGTACTCTGCTTCTAATCTTAAATTAGGAAATGAAACAAAAGAGTATGATAGTATTTTTGAAAAAATTGGTGAAACAAGAATTGGTATTGATAAAAAAGATATTGATAAAATTAAAAATCCTTTTATTGTTATCAAAAAAATGTTGATAAAAATGGAACAAAAAAACGAAGAAAAATATATAGATTGAATGCAATTTTTAATTCAAAAGCCATGATTAATGGCAAATGGTATAAAAAATATTCTAAAGTTGGAATATACAAATTAACAAAAGTTAAAACAAATAGTGTTTTGTTAAGAAGTGCAGATAAATCAAAAGAACTTTTCATAAGGAATAAACATGGGTCTAGATTCAAATTTTCATCAAAGTAATAAAAAAATATTTTCATTTATACTTTTGGCTTGCTTAGCAGTATTTCCTCTACAAGCAGCAAGTAGCACTAAATCTTGCGAATATAGAACATTTAGCATAAAGACAAATAGCAAGGTAAGTAATATAAATCTATTATCACAAATCGCTGATTCATGCAATTTTACAATTTTGATTAAAGATGATTTTGCAAGAGAGATACTAAAAAAGAAGTTAGATGGTGTAAATATAAAAGATGCATCACTAAATGAACTTTTTAATCTGTTAATTGGAGAAAATGATTTATATTATTCTTTCAACAAAGACTTTTTAGAAATATCATCTTTAAAGACTAAAATTTTCAATATCGACTATATTACATCGATAAGAAATGGGACTGCTGTACTTAATGCTTCAGTAGATGCAACACCAACAGAAGAAGGCGGAAAGAAAACTGTTAATGGGGACAACAAAATAACTTCAAATGATTCCTTTGATTTTTGGTCAAAGATTTCTGATGAACTGACATCTGTTTTAAACACTGCACAGGATAAATATAAGGCAAGCAAGCCAATCATAAATCCAAATGCTGGAATCATAACAATTACAGCAACAAAAAAACAGCTAGATAGAGTAGAAAATTATATAGAGATTTTAAGGAAAAGACTTCACAAACAAGTGTTAATTAATGTGTCAATTTTATCGGTTGACCTGGAAAATAAAAGCTCAAAAGGAATTGACTGGAGTAAATTTAGACTTTCATTAAGTGGATCACTCAGTCACAATGCAAATGGATCAACAAATGGATCTCTTGATGATATAAATGTGGCAAATACCTATACAGTTTTAAGTAATAATGTTTTTAGCATGGCTGGACTTATGGACTTTCTGGAAACCAATGGAAATACAAAAGTAGTATCTAGTCCAAAAGTCTTAACGCTAAACAACCAACAAGCTTTAATAACAGTTGGCGA
Organism: Campylobacterales bacterium; assembly: GCA_024280575.1. GTDB lineage: Bacteria > Campylobacterota > Campylobacteria > Campylobacterales > Sulfurospirillaceae > JAADIZ01. The sequence goes on along the minus strand of JAJRPV010000018.1, from coordinate 71,374 downwards.
TAATATCAATTATCGTGTCCCTGAGGATACTGCGAATAGTGCAAATGTAAATACTGTTACCACTACTACTTATAAAAACTATTCAATCTTAATAGGCGTTTTACTAAATATCACACCTGAAATTTCTAATAATAATGAGATAATTCTTAGAATTAATCCATCTGTTAGCAACTTTAAGTATACTGAAGATGATGGAAAGCAAACAGTTCCAAGAGAAATAGCTCCGGATACATCAGAGAAAAAACTCTCAACTGTCGTCAGAATAAAAGATGGCAGTACAATAATACTTGGTGGATTAATAACAAATTCTAAAGGAAAAACACACTCAAGTGTACCGTTGCTTGGAGATATTCCAATCATCGGCAATGCATTTAAACATACAGGTGATAGTTTAACTTCTCAAGAGTTGATTTTTGTTATAACCCCTAAAATTATTGGAGTCAATGGAGTAACAAAGACATCTTTGAGAGAGTTAGGTTTTTCCAAGAGAATGTATGAATAATAGCCAATTTACTGAATTAAAAAATATTTTTATTGATGGTGCCGTTTTTGATTATGTAAATCTAGATAAATCTTCTGCGGCTTATGAAAAATTGATTCAAACAATTGATAAGCCACTTAAGCTTATATTATTTTATGGAAAACCAGGAGCTGGTAAAACTTTTTTACTGGAAAAAATATATAGAGATTTTAAAAAAAAGAAAAATATAATTTTCCTTCCAAGACCATTTTTTGATGAAATTGAATTTTTAAAAGTTTTATATATAAAAGTCTTCAAACAAGAACCTCCAAAATTTAATGGCTATGATGAATTTCTTTCTATCGTTGATTCAAAACTAGATAAAAATCAAGATGCAATCACTGTATTAATAGATGAATCTCAACTGTATCCAAATGATTTAATTGAGAAAATTAGGTTATTAGCTGATTCTAGAAAATTTAAATTCATCTTCACTGTTCACAAAACAGGCAAAGAAGATATTTTAGCAAAAGACTATTTTAAAACTCGTATTTGGGAGACAATAGAGCTAGAAGACTCCACTTATCTAGAGAGTAAAATATATATAGAAAAAAAATTAATTTTTCACAATAAATTTGAATATGTTGCTATGTTTAAAGAAAAACACTATAAATTGATTATGAAATTTACAAATGGTAATCTAAGAAGTATCAATAAATTTCTATATAAATTATTTGAAATTTTAGAGTATTATGATCTATCGAATCCATCTAAAATAAATCAAAGATCTTTACAAATTAAATTTTTAGAAATGGCTGCAATCTCACAAGGCATGTTAAATGCTTAGCACTAAAGATATAGTAGATTTAGAAAAAAAATACTCAAGATATATATTTAAAAAAAGATTAAAATTATTTATTGTTATAATTTTTCTTTTATTAACTGCCATGTCTACATTTTATTTTCTCTTTTATGCTCCAAATATTAAGAAAAAAATTGTAGATACAAATAAAGTTATAAAAAGTAAAATTGAAAAAACTAATAATATACTACAACAAAAAGATACAAATTTTACCAAAATTGAAAATGTCAAAGAGGATACTAATCTAACAAAAACAAAAAAAATAATCATACCAAAGAAAAATATATCTAACATGACAGAAGAGATTATTAAATTGGACATAAACAATACAAACACGAGCAATATGAACAACAATATGGATAGAAAATTAATTTTTCACATTAAGCCATCGAGCAGAAAAGCAAGCAATGTTTTGTTAACTGGAAAACTAAGATTAAATACATACTTTTTAAATATTAAAAATAGTAACATAAAGCAAAAAAATACAAATACAGTAAAAAATATTAATAAAAATGATACAATACCAAAAGAAAAAGATGTAAAAACAAAAATTCATATTGTAATGAAGGATATTAATTCTATTCAATATTTAAAAAATAAATTTCAAAAAACACATGATATTGTTTTTGCATTAATGCTTTGTGAAAATTATTATTCTCAAAAAAATTATAGAGAATCTTTGAAATGGTCGATTATAGCTAATGACATAGATAGTCAAAGTGAAAGAAGTTGGATGTGGTTTGCAAAGTCTAAATATAAATTAAACAAAAGGGAAGATGCCATAAAAGCTCTCAAAGCTTTTTTAAAATCAAATGAGTCAAAGAATATAAGATTACTTTTAAGAGATATAGTTAATGGAGAACTAAATGATTAAAAATATTATAATACTATTGTTAATATTAATAAATATTTCTTTTGCAAAAACTTTAGAAGATATCAAAAATTTGTATTTAAACGGTAAGTATTCACAGGCGTGCTCAATGTCAGGTGGATTATATATGACTTATAAGGATGATGAAGTTTTTTTAAATCTATTTGGGGACTCATGCCTAAAATCAGATATGCTCAACCGATTGATGTTGCCTATCATTAAATTATATAAAACTAAAGCTGCGAGAGAAAATGCCGCATATTTCACAACTATTTTATATGAAAAGAAGATGCTTTATCATGCTTTATGTGATGGTATTGATATATCTTATATTAATTTACCTAAAACAAATTATATACTATCAAAAATCTTTGATAAATTTACAAGAGGAAAATATAACTTAAAAGATGGAGCATATTGGTTCAGCAATGATGCAAATATTGATATTAAATATAGACTCTCAATCGAAAAAAAGAATAATATAAAGAAAATGTATTTAAGAACATATAAAAATAATCAAATAATCAAAACAAGAATATATTGGTAAACATATGAGTGATGTAAATTTAGCATTATTATAATATTTAATCAAAAATCGTGTATTGGACGAAAATACTGCCAACATAGTAAAAGAAGAATCTAAAGAAAAAGATAAAGATGTTTATGAAATACTTTTAGACAGACATCTTTTTGAAAAAGAAGATTTATTAATTTTAATTATTGAATTTTATAAAAAAGGCAATATACAAATTGAAGATATCAATAAATATTTTGCAGTAAATATTGAAGATTTTCTAAAAGAATTAGCCAAAAATTTAAATGCAACATATATAGACTTAGATTCAATTGATATAAATCACAGAATGGTTACAAAATTACCATTTGCACAACTTAAAACATTCTATGCGCTACCGGTAAAAGAGGATGAAATAAATGTTTATGTTGCTTTCAAAGATCCAATCGACATAAATGCTCAAGAGGCAATCCAAAGAATATTTCCAAGAAAACTCGTAAAAACAGTCATAAGCGAACCATCACTAATCGAAAAATATCTAAATAAGATTGAACTTGGCGATAGTATTAAAGAACTAATAGGAGAAATTAGAAAAGAGATAACATCAAGTGCTAGTGACAATCCTCAAGAATCATCCGGTATATTAAAATTAATAGAGGTTATTTTAAAAACTTCTATACTCTCAAGAGCAAGTGATATACATGTAGAGCCTACAGTCAATAACTGTGTAGTAAGAAGTAGAATTGACGGCATGCTTGCGGAAACATTTATTTTTGACAAAGACATATATCCACCTCTTGCATCTCGCTTAAAGTTACTTTCAAATATGGATATTGCCGAAAAGAGAAAACCACAAGATGGTAGATTTTCAGCAACAATTCTTGCAAAAGAATTTGATTTTAGAATTTCAACACTTCCGACTTTGCATGGTGAATCAATAGTTATGCGTATTTTAGATAAATCAAAAGTGATGATTAAACTCGAATCTCTTGGAATGCATAAAAATAATTTTGATAAATTTAATCTCTCTATGAAAGCACCATATGGCATAATATTTGTAACAGGCCCTACGGGGAGCGGTAAAACCACTACTTTATATGCAGCACTAAATGCAATCAAAAGTGTGGAAACCAAAATTATTACTGTTGAAGACCCTGTTGAATACCAATTAAATTTGATTCAGCAAGTGCAAGTAAACGAAAAAGCAAATTTAACTTTTGCTTCTGCTTTAAAATCGATTTTAAGGCAAGATCCTGATATCATAATGATTGGAGAAGTTAGAGATCAGGAAACACTCAGAATTGCTGTTCAAGCGGCACTTACCGGGCATTTAGTTTTTTCTACACTTCACACTAATGATGCTATAAGTGCAATTACAAGAGTTATGGATATGGGAATTGAACCCTATTTGCTTAGTGGGTCTTTGGTAGCAATTGAAGCACAAAGATTAGTAAGAAAACTATGCTCATATTGTAAAAGCAAAATCACACTTCCTAAAACTGCATATGAGGATATTAAAGATATACTGCCTAAAGATTTTCAATTTTACAAACACAATGGATGTGAGAAATGTGCTCAAACTGGCTATATGGGAAGGGAAATGCTTTCAGAGATTTTAATCGTCAGTGAAAAGATATCAAGCATGATTGCGCAAGGAGATAGTAAAGAAAATATAAAAAAACAAGCATATAATGAAGGCTTTGTAGATATCTACAAAGATGGTGTTTTAAGAGCAGCCAGAGGAGTAACCACCATAGAGGAAGTAATTAGAGTGGCAAAAGTATGAATTATTTTGAAGTAACATCACTCTTTAAAGGTAAAAAAGAGATAAAAATTATAAAAGCACCAAGCAAGAGAGATGCTATCACTATAGCAAAAACCAAAGTTCCAGGAATTCTTATTAATATCAAAGCTACATCAGCTCCTCTTGAAGATCAATTTTCAGAATTTAAAGACAAATTCTTTAAAACAATTATTAAAAAAAATATAAATATAAAAGCCCTTATTGCAGCAATTAGACAATTGGCCGTTATGACAAATGCTGGAATATCAATACACGATAGCATCAAAGAAGTTGCGGGTGCCAGTGTTGACAAAACACTAAAAGAGATTTTTGATAATGTAAATGATGATCTTAACTCCGGACTTAGTTTAACACAGGCTATGATGCCTTTTAGAAATGATTTGGGTGATGTAACATTGGCTATGATTGAGCTTGGGGAAAGCACAGGAAATATGGCTGAATCTCTGGAAAAATTAGCTGAAATTCTAGAAGAGATAGAAGAAAATCGTCAAAAATTTAAAAAAGCTATGCGATACCCTATAACAGTGATGGTAGCTATCGCTATTGCCTTCACAATACTTATGGTTTATGTTGTCCCGAAATTTAAAGAAATATTTTCCAAATTTAAAACAGAACTGCCACTACCTACAAAAATTTTACTTTTTTTAGAAAATATTATACATAATTATGGTTTTTATCTACTAGCATTTATCATTATCACTATCATCTTTTTTAAATATATGCTTGCCAACAACATAGAGTTCAAGAAAAAGTATGACAGATATATTTTAAAAGTTTATTTAATTGGAAATATAGTATTTTATGCAACTATGGCGAGGTTTACACTAGTTTTTACTGAATTGATTCGCTCTGGTATCCCGATAGCTGATGCGCTAGATACTTCATTGCTTACCTTAGACAATATGTATTTAAAACAAAAATTGAGTAGTGTTAATGTTTCTGTTCAAAGAGGTATATCTTTGACAGAAGCATTTAAAGAAACTGGGCTATTTGAAGGCATGCTGATACAGATGATTGGAGCTGGGGAGCAAAGTGGTACACTAGATAAGATGCTAGAAAAAGTAACAGATTATTTTAAATCTAGATTTAATGAAATTATAGATAATATTTCTAGTTATATTGAGCCTATACTGCTTGGTTTTATCGCGGGAATGGTACTCTTGATGGCACTTGGTATATTTATGCCTATGTGGGATTTAGCAAAAGCAGTTAAAAACTAGATGCGGGAAATACTTTGCTAAATAAACCAAAATATAATCTTTTTAAAAATACTAACTATGCTATTGAAGGGTTAAAAGATATTTTTCAAAATGAAAAATCATTTAAAATGCAATTATCTGCATTAGTAATCCTGACAATCATAATTATTTTTTTAAATTTATCATATGTAAAAACAGCTATTATGATTATATCTCTTTTTTTACCTCTACTTGGAGAAATCACAAACAGTGCTATTGAAAGAGCAGTAGATTTAGTAACACTTGAGCATCATCATCTTGCTAAAAAGGCAAAAGATGCAGGTGCTGCATTAGTTTTTATGTCATATTTTGTCGTTTTTTTAGTTTGGATATCTGTATTATTATATTGAGTAGTTACTTAAAAAGGCCAGATAGTATCCATAAATCTTGACCCCCACGGTTTTTTCAAGTTTTGGTCCATTTCTCCTTGTGTTTTATAAAGTATTTTTGCATCTGCAATATATCTAGAATCTATTTTATTAGTCTGGTCTATGTCATACGGCCTTATTACGCCACTAATTTGTATAATTTGCTTTTCACCATTTAATAAAAGTTCTCTACTGCCCACGATAAAATAATTTCCATTGTTTAGAATTTTAACAATTCTAGCAGAAACCGTTGTGTTAAACTTTTCATCTCTACTGTTTGCCCCGGCACCGGAAAAAGAGTTATTTGAACCTGTTTGAAAACCTATGTTGGTTACACCATTTATTGCATCTGTTGCACTCTTGAGAATCCCATTTGATCCATTATTTGTTATAATGCCTCCACCAAGAGAATCTTTACTATCCTTTGACAAATTTCTCTTTGCATTTGAACTTTGTGCAATATTTTCACTAATTGTAACTGTTACTATATCATTAACATGCATAGCTTTTAAATCAGAAAAAAGGGGATTATCTCCTTGTCCGAAGAGACTTCCAGGATTTGATCTAGGAGTATCATTTACTTTAGAGGGGAGTTGGTCAACATATGTTGGCGCTTTCATGGTAATTACAGGATCAGCAGGATGTTGTGAGCAACCTGTATAAAGTATAGCAACCAAAGATAAAAATACAATTTTTTTCATAATTCCTCATTTTTATATGTATATAAACATATAAAGCAATAAAAGTTCCAGTTTAGCTTGTTGGAGTAGTGGTAATAAAATCTTTTTTACTTTTATTATATACATATGTTTCCATTGGATTTTCTCCAATTTGAAAAATTATTTTGCAATCACTAAAATCTATTTTTGCCAAGCCCTTAGATACTACTTCTGTAATGTATGCCCTAGTATTAAATATATGCGTATGAGCTTCCCCTTCATATGCAAAATCTTCACCTTCAATTTGTTTAAAACCTTCCTTTTTAAGGTGTTTATTAAAATTATTTGCATCCTTCAACCCAACAATATCAACAACTAAAACTACCTTCATTTTAAAACATCTTTCAATACTTTTTCAAATTCTTTTGCATTTATATAACCAACCACTTTTAAGGATTTCAACTCTTTTCCATTTTTTAAAAAAATAATTGCTGGCGGTCCAAAAACATTAAATCTTTTTAATAATTTTTTGTCTTCCATACTATTTTCAGTCACATCTACTTGAAGTAATTTAAAATTTTTCATTGTTTTTTCAACAGAAGAATTTCTAAATGTATTTTCCTCTAATTCTTTACAACTTATGCACCAATCAGCACGAAAATCAATCATAACCGGTTTTTTTGACTCAATTACAATTTTATTTAATTCTTCTAAAGTCTTAACTCTTTTAAAACTATTTTGCTCCACTTTAACACTATTGGTTTTTATTTGATTACTTTTTCTCTCTAAAGGGTTCAACGGATTTGTATTACCCCTTGCAGCTCCTATAAAAAGAAATATAGCATAAATAAAAACAATTAGTCCTAAACCTTTGAAAAATTTAAACCAACCGCCCACATCTTTACCTAATGGTTCAAGTGCACCCATATATATTGAGGTTATGAGTAGCAATGCCATCCATAAATACATTGTAACTTGTGCATCCAAGATTCGAGAAAGCATATATATTGCAACCGCCAACATCAAAACACCGAAAACTGCCTTTATATTGTTCATCCAAGATCCAGGTCTAGGCATAAATCTTCCAGCACCTGCCCCTATGATCAACAATGGTACACCCATACCTAAACTCATGACAAACAGAGCAGATCCACCCAAGAGGGCATCACCGCTTTGACCTATGTAAACTAAAGCTCCGGCAAGTGGTGCAGCAACACAAGGTCCTACTATCAAAGCAGATAGAAATCCCATAACGGCAACTCCAAGTATTCCGCTTTTTTTTGCATTATCATTTTTTTTGGATAATTTCGATTGGATAAAACTTGGCATTTGTATTTCATAAAACCCAAACATAGAAAAAGCTAAAAGCACAAAAATAAAACTGAATATTGATATTACCCAAGGATCTTGCAATGCAACTTGAATATTTGCACCAAATAAACCTGCCAAAACACCTGCTATTGTATAAGCTAAAGACATGGCTAATACATATACGAGAGACAAAAAGAATGCTTTTTTTGTATTCATATTTTCATCTGATTGGGACACTATAATCGAGGATAATATTGGTATCATTGGAAAAACACAAGGTGTCAATGAAAGCAGCAAGCCAAAGCCAAAAAAAGTAAGTAAAACAATCAAAAAACTACTGTTTTTAATACTATTTGCAATTCTATCTTCTTCTGACGCATTGACAATTGGTGTTTTAATTTGATTAGTTTTAGAAATATTATTTGAGGAGGTATATTCATAAGTATTACTCATAGGCTGATAACAAAGTCCCACTTCAGAGCATCCTTGGTAAGAAACTTTAATTTTGTATTTCCCATTTTTTACATATTTTTTGATAACATTTTTTGGAATCAGAATATTTATATCTTTTCTATGCACAATAAACTTATGAAAAAGTACTGGTTTTGGACGAATTGTTTCTTTATCTAGCAAAATCTTAACTGGAGAAATAAGCTCTACATGTAGCTTATTATCATAGGCATACATCTTATCGCCAAGTTTTATAGTTATATTTACTCCTTTGTTTGTTTGTTTTGAACTTACTTTAAAAGCTTCCTGAGGAGATAGTATATTTTGTTTTGGAAATGCTGCATACGAAGATATATTTAAAAAGAATAATAGAAATATTATCCCCATTGTTTTATTAAATAGCAAGTTTTTCATACTTGTACCTTTTGATAATTTTTTTAATTTTATCAAAAGTAAGTAAATACTTTAAAAACATTGGAGGCTAGCACTAAAACCAGCCTCCAACAAAATCTTATTCTACTTCTGCGTCGATAATTTCATCATCTACTTTTTCTTCTTTTTTAGGCTGTCCCGAGGCTTCATCTTTTTTATACATAGCTTCAGCCAATTTATGACTTACTTCTGTCAAAGCCTTAACTTTTTCATCTATTTGATCTTTGGTGGCAGAATCATTTGCTAAAACATCTTTCAACTCTTTTAGAGCATCTTCTATTTTAGCTTTTTCACCTGCATCTACTTTATCACCCATATCAGCTAAAGATTTTTCTGTTTGATGAGCAAGAGCATCAGCTTGATTTCTAGCTTCAACTGTTTGCTTTCTTTTTTCATCATCTTCTTTATGTAGCTCAGCATCTTTAACCATTTTTTCTATCTCTTTTTCATCAAGCCCGCTTGAACCGGTTATCTTGATTTCTTGTTGTTTACCAGTCGCTTTATCTGTGGCACTAACGGTCAATATACCATTGGCATCTATATCAAAAGCAACTTCGATTTGCGGAACACCTCTAGGAGCCGGTGAAATACTTTCCAAATTAAATTGACCTAAAGATTTGTTATCTTTTGCAAATTCTCTCTCGCCTTGCAGTGCATGTATAGTAACAGCTGATTGATTATCTTCTGCTGTTGAGAAAATTTGAGTCTTTTTAACCGGTATAGTTGTACCTTTTTCAATCAATTTAGTTGTAACACCGCCGAGAGTTTCTATACCTAAACTAAGAGGTGTAACATCTAGCAAAAGAACATCTTTTACATCACCTTTTATAACAGCACCTTGAATAGCAGCACCAATAGCCACTACTTCGTCAGGATTTACAGATTTATTTAAGTCTTTGCCAAAAAATGCTTTTACTTTTTCCTGAACTAGAGGAACTCTTGTACTACCACCAACCATTACAATTTCTTTAATTTCATTTTTATCTAAATCTGAATCTTTTACGACTTCTTTGATTTTTGTAATAGTTTTTTCAATCAAATCTTCTATTAAAGATTCAAATTTTGCTCTTGTAATTTTTTTAACCAAATGCTTAGGTCCGCTTGCATCTGCTGTGATAAAAGGAAGGTTTACTTCTGTCTCAGTTGAACTTGACAACTCTTTTTTTGCATTTTCAGCCGCTTCTTTTAATCTTTGAAGTGCCATAACATCATTTTTTAGATCGACTCCTGTATCTTTTTTGAATTCAGCAGTAAGATAATCAATCAATCTATTGTCAAAATCATCACCACCCAAGAAAGCGTCTCCTCCTGTTGAAAGTACTTCAACTACGCTATCCCCGGTCTCTAGAACAGTAACATCGAATGTTCCACCACCTAAATCATAAACAACGATTTTTTCTGCATGCTTTTTCTCTAAACCATATGCGAGAGCTGCGCTTGTTGGCTCATTAATAATTCTCAAGACATTTAATCCGGCGATTACTCCGGCTTCTTTTGTTGCTTTTCTTTGTGAATCATTAAAATATGCCGGTACTGTGATAACTGCATCAGTTACTTCCTCGCCTAGAAATGCTTCTGCATCTTCTTTTAATTTCATCAAAACTTTTGCACTTATTTCTTGTGGTGTATAAACTTTACCATCTATTTCAATGGCACATGCACCATTTCTATCAACTACTTCATAAGGCAATCTCTCTTTTGCTTGTTTTGCCTTATCTTCGTCGCACATTAAACCCATAATTCTTTTTATAGAATATATAGTTCTTTTTGGATTTGTAACTGCTTGTCTTTTTGCAGTATCTCCAACCAACACTTCACTCTTGTCAGTATAAGCCACTATTGAAGGAGTTGTATTTTTACCTTCTTTATTTGGTATAACTTTACTGTCTCCGTGTTCAAAAACTGCAACACAAGAGTTTGTTGTTCCTAAGTCAATTCCTATAACTTTTCCCATTTTTTATCCTTTATATTGTTTTTTATTTTACTGTCATCTTGGCTAGGAGCAAAGCCCCTAACCAATTCACGCTCTACTGAAGCACAACCTTGCGGTCGTAACTTTACTGTTATCTTGGTTAAGGGCAAAGCCCCTAACCAATTCACGCTCTACTGAAGCACAACCTTGCGGTCGCACATGTTTACTGCTTATTTGACTATGCTTACCATCGCTGGTCTTAGCACTCTGTCTTTTATTTTATATCCTTTTTGAAATACTTCTAATATTTCGCCTGAATTTTTATCTTCACTATCTAGTTGCATTACGGCTTCATGAAAATTGGGATTAAAACCTTCTTTGATATCAACTAGTTCAATTCCATGTTTCTCAAATGCTTTCTTAAATTGCTCTATGGTTAAATTGATTCCTTCTTTAACCTTGTCCAAAAGATTCTCATCTACATCGCACTCCTCTTTATCACAAGTATTAGAAGCTATTTCTAGTGCATCAATTATAGGCAACAAATCTCTTGCAAATTGCTCATGGGCATAACTGATTGCCGTAAATTTTTCTTTTTCCATTCTCTTTTTTATATTTTCAAAATCTGCATGAGTTCTTAAATATTTGTCTTCACACTCCTTTAGTTTTTCATTTAATAATTGAATTTCGTCAATATTTTCACCGTTATTCTCTTCACCTAATTCCATCTCTCTTTCATTATCTAGTAAATTATTCTCATTTTCTTTATCCATGTTTACTCCCTTCTATTATTTAATAAACTTTCAAAGTCACTATCAAGTCTTCCTAGACAAAATATCTGCAAAGCTTCTTCATCAACTAATGCATTTTGTTTAACAGCCATACATCCTTTCGGAACAAAGTCATCAAAATATATCCCTACATTCAATGAATCCAAAAAACTTGGTTCTACTACTTTATTTATAAAGTCTTCATCATCATATTCCTGAGCTATATCATATAATTCATTTATACCCTCTTTAAATAAAGCATTTTGCAAAAGAACCTTATTTATTTTACTGTATAGCTCATACAATCCTACAGAAGAAGCAATCTTTCTTAGCTCAATCATACTACAACCAATAAAATTATTCAAAAATATCTCAACTTTTGCATGATACTTTATAACAAATTCTTCATCATCAAATACTAAAATTAAAAAACGCTCTCCTACTCTCATAATCTCACTAAGACTAGAATTTTTATTTTTTTTCAGCACACAATATAAGCCATAATTTCTTATAGAATTTTGTATTTTATCTATATCATTAATCACAATCGGCTTATGAGGTTCTATTTTTTTAATCCAATAGTTTCTCAATGCCATCTCAGTAGGAATCCTACCGCTACTTACATGTAATTGCACAAGAGAGCCTTCTTCAGAAAGCCTTTTAAAATATATTCTTATTGTAGAGGGCGAGATATCTAGCATCATTTTCTCCTGAAGATCGCTAGAGCCTATCGGTGATTTTGACTTTAAATACTCTTTTATGATTGATTCCAAAATCAAATCACTTTTGGATATTTTCATCTATCTTTCACTCCCCTATAATTCCTCAAATCTCTCTTGCGTTAAATTTTAAAATAACCATTAGCACTCTCTACTTTTAATTGCTGATGTAATTATACAACATTGAGTGATGTTTTGTCAAGTAGTTTTCTTTAGTCTATTAGACTAAAGTATATTTAGTCTAATATTTGTATAGATAAAATTAATGAATAATGGATAGTATGAGTATTGCAAATTGGGTAATGTTAGATATTTAAATTCAGATTATGGGGTGCTTGATTTTTTTTAATCTTACAAAGTAATAAATAATGCTTATAGAGGTTTTTTTAATTTTGGATAAAATATTTTCTTTGTCTTTTAGTGCTATAAATAGTTCATTTAACGCTTTTTTTTCTGTTTTGGTTAAATTGCTCATGCATTTTCCTTTAAATTAGAACGGATGCGTCTTGTAATTCGCAAAACTTCTTCATCCTCAAGTTCGCTTAACATTTTAAATATTGCAATAGCAGCTTGTGGCTTAGAATTTCCAAGTCTCCAATCTTGATATGTCCTCATGGAAATCCCCAGTCGTTCTGCCATCTCTCTTTGACTTATTTTTTTACCAAAAAATTTTGATTCTACTGCATTATGAAGGAGATTAAAAATATCATTAGTTTTCATAGGGCTTATTTTAACCAAGACAAAATTAATTACACCTAAATATATATAAAATATCAGTTATTATATCTAAAATATTCGTTATATGATAAGTTTTAGAACATTTTTTATGGTTTTTATACAAATTTTTACAGTTTTACATATTTTTTATTGTATTTTATACGGTTTTTTGTATATTGAGCTAGAATTGAGGGGTTTTTGCAAGTTGTGAGCCTACGCCATATGTAGGCTCATAGTTGATTTATTTATCTCTAATAGATAGTTCTTTGATAACTTCACTGTATTTAACAAAATCAGTTTTTTTGAGATATCTCAAAAGTCTTTTTCTCTGTCCAACTAATTTCAAAAGTCCTAATCTTGAAGAGTGGTCTTTTTTATTTATTTTCAAATGTTCTGTTAAATCTAATACTCTTTTAGATATAAGTGCTATTTGAACCTCTGGTGAACCAGTATCACCCTCTTTTCTTCCGAATTTGTTGACGATTTCTAATTTTTCCGCCGAACCTAAAGCCATAATGACCTCCTTGATTGGTTAATTTTACTTATCAAATACAATATAGTTATTCAATAAGGGGTGGTATTATATCTAAAAAAATGAAAAAAGTCATTTACTTAGCGTTGAAATTAAAAATTAATGTAAAATCTAGTTTAAATTTAGTACAATATTTGTCTTAATTAACAATTTACCCTACTTCAATATCAACTTAGACATGATATTGAATAATATAAGGTTAAAAAGAGAGAATAATAAAGGTTTTTTATGTTGCTAACAAAAGCTAGCGAGTACGCACTATTATCATTAATACTAATTTGTGAAAAAGATGTCCCTCAAGATGTGGATACCTTGTCAACGCAACTTGGAATTTCAAAAAGTTTTTTAGCGAAAATACTTCAATCACTAGCTAGAGAAAAAATATTAAAATCTTTTAAAGGCACAAAAGGTGGTTTTATGCTTGCAATTCCGCCTAAGGATTTAACTTTAAAAGTTATAATAGAATCTGCTGAAAAAAAACCAACAAAAGTTTTTGAATGCTCCACTCCAGAATCAAAATGTCCTAGTGGAAAAGAAGAATTTTGTAAGATTTTACCGGTTTTAAGTAAACTTCAAATGAAAATAGATCTGTTTTTAGATAGAATTACACTAAAAGATATTACTGAAAATTAAAGGGTGCCTACAAAACTTATGGCAAAAAATAAAAATATTTTCGCATCAATTATTAATCCTATATCAAGAACCATAGTAAAATCAAAAGATCTTACTATGGTATTTTTTATCATAGCCATATTAGCTATTATAATTGTGCCTCTTCCAAGCTACATGTTGGATCTTTTTTTGACTATATCTTTATCGATTTCTGTTTTGATTATACTTATATCACTTTATATTCCAAAGCCTACAGATTTAACAACATTTCCTACTCTTATATTGATTATAACTCTGTATAGACTATCTCTTAATATTGCTACAACCAGAATGATATTAAGTCATGGGCATGAAGGACCAAGTGCTGTAAGTGAAATAATATCAAGTTTTGGTGATTTTGTTGTCGGTGGAAACTATGTAATCGGCGTTATTGTTTTTTCTATTTTAGTTATTATAAACTTTATGGTTATAACTAAAGGCTCGACTAGAGTGGCAGAGGTTGCTGCCCGATTTACACTTGATGCGATGCCCGGTAAACAGATGGCAATTGATGCAGATTTAAATGCCGGACTTATTGATGAAAAAACGGCAAGAGAAAGAAGAGAAGATGTTATACAAGAAGCAAGTTTTTATGGTGCAATGGATGGTTCTAGTAAATTTGTAAAAGGTGATGCTGTTGCGGGTATAATAATCACTATTATAAATATAATAGGTGGATTTTTAATAGGTGCTTTCCAATATAATCTTGATCTTGCCACAAGTGCAAAAACATATACTATTTTAACAATCGGCGATGGTTTGGTTTCGCAACTTCCGGCTCTCATAACTTCTACGGCTACTGGTATTATAATTACTCGGGCAAACAAAGATGACCAGAATTTTGCGAAAGGCTCTATCAAACAGCTTTTTGGTGACTACAAAACACTTTTTATCGTTGGTTTGATTTTGATTTTATTTGCTCTAGTACCTGGTTTGCCAACAATATCCCTTGGTCTAGTTGGTCTTATATTTTTAACTCTTGCGTATCTTATGAGAAAAACCGTGGAAGGTGACTTCTCTTTAAGAAAATTTCTAAATCAGGAACCTGAAAATATTATTCCTTCAAAAGAGAAAACTCAAGGTGTAAAACCTCAAAAAAAATCAACTAGCGAACTCAAAGAAGAAGAGGAAAAAGCATTAAATGATATTTTAAAACTTGAAGTTTTAGAGCTGGATCTAGGTTATCAACTTATAAAATTAGCTGATCCGATGCAAGGGGGAGATTTGCTAGATCGTATAAAAAGCATGAGAAGAAAAATTGCTACAGATTATGGCTATCTTATACCTCAAGTTCGAATACGAGACAATCTACATTTGCAACCAAATCAATATCAACTCTTATTAAAAGGGGCTGAAATTGGCAGTGGAGAAATATATCCAGATAAATTTCTTGCGATGGACAGTGGTTTAGTTGTAGATAAAATTGATGGAATACCGACAAAAGAGCCGGCTTTTGGACTAGATGCTCTTTGGATAAATAGTGATGAAAAAGAAGATGCTATTATAAAAGGTTATACTACGGTTGACCCGGCAACTGTTATCTCAACTCATCTTAGTGAACTAATCAAAAAATATTCTGAAGAACTTCTTACTAGACAAGATGTTCAGGAATTAGTTGATAAAGCCAAAGAAAGTTTTCCTGTTGTTGTGGAAGACTGTTTAAAAGTTGCAAATATTGGGCTAATACAAAAAGTGTTAAAATCACTATTGCATGAAAAAATACCGATTAAGGATATGTTGACTATACTTGAGACGATAAGTGATGTTGCTGAAATTACTAGAAATGTTGAAATAATTACCGAGCAAGTCAGGTCACACTTATCACGCATAATAACCAAGATGTATAAGGATGAAGAAGGGGTTATCAAGCTTTTAACATTTAATGCAAACACTGAGCAAAAGATGCTTGATGCTCTGCATGAAAGAGATGGCGTAAGAGACTTAATTTTAAATATAGGACAGATAAATGAATTGGTCCAAGTTGTAAGCAATGAAGCCAGTAAAGTGTTGCAAAAAGGAATAGCTCCTGTTATAATAGTTGTTGACCCTCTCTTGAGAAAATCTATAAACGATATATTTGAAAAATTTAATCTGGATGTTGTCGTATTAAGCCATGCTGAAATAGATTCAAATGCAAAGTTTGAAGTTGTTGGGACTATCGAAATTGAAAATTTATAAAGGAAATGAATGAATAATTACAAAGTTTACCATATGTCTCATACTGATTTAGACGGATATGGATGTCAAATGGTTACAAATAGATATTTTGATAATATAAAATTTTATAATTCAAACTATGGTAGAGAAATAAATGAAAGATTTGATGAGATTTTTAGTGACATAAACAATGAAAACAATGAAAAAATATTATACTCATAACTGATCTAAATCTTACCTTGGAACAGGCAAAAAGTTTTGACTCTAGAGTAAAAATAGCCAATAGTAATATTATGATTTTATTACTAGACCATCATAAATCAGGACAAGATTGCGCAAATAATTTTGAGTGGTATTTTTTAGATGATTCACGCTGTGCGACTAAGATTTGTTATGATTTCTTTTCATCAATTTTTGAAAAAGATGAGAGGTTGTCAAGACTTGTAGATGTTGTAAATGCTGTTGATATATGGCTAGATGATAAAAAAGAATTTGAGCTAGGGAAAGTATGTCTTGGACTCATAAGCGGAGCTAAAGAGATAAATAGAATCATGTTTCCTAAGGAAAACAGTCTGTATATGTTTGAACTTCTGAGTAAAATCCAGTCCTATTTTGAACAAAATAAACCTCATATTGCACTAGATAATAATATACATAAAATAAAAAAAGAAATTTTTAAACAAGAAAATGATGATACTCTAAGCAATTTAGTTTCTATGCAAAATATAAAAATGTTGACCAAAAATAGAGATAAAATGCAAATTGAATATGAAGGATACAAAGGAATTTTGACATACAATATAGGAAATGTTTCCGTAATTGGCAATGATTTTTTAAAGAAAAACCCAGATTTTGATTTTTTTATGGATATAACATCGAGAAAAACTATCAGCCTGAGAGCAAATGGCAAAATTGATGTGAGTAAAATGGCAGCTCACCTTGCAAATGGAGGAGGTCATCCAAATGCGAGTGGCGGCCTAGTGAGTAATTTTAAAGACAGTTTTATATATAAAAATATAAAAAAACAGATTGAAGATCTGATAATAACAAAAACAGGAAGTAACAATGCTAGATAACGAAAGAGAAAACATAGAAATTGAAATAGAAGAGTTAGCAATGCAACTCTCAGATATGTTAAATGTGGCACTTTTTTTCGCAGGAGTGAAAAAAGAAAATTTGAAAAAAGCGGTAGATGCATACCTAGATGCAATAGATGATGTTTTTGACGAAGATGATGATAGCGAAATGGGACAAGATGAAATTATAACCGTTATCAATTATATCAAAAGAAACTCGCCTAAATTATTTACTTAATAGCTAGGAATGTTACAAAATTTCCCCATTTAAATAGGGTTTCTACGGTCTTAAAACCTGATTTTATAATGAGTTTTTTATTTTCTTCTTCACTGTAAGGAACAAGAACATTTTCTAAAGCTTCTCTTTTTTGAGAAATTTCAAACTCGCTATACCCTTGTTTTTTCTTAAAATTATAGTATATATCAATCATATTTTTATTGAGTTTTTTATCTTCGTATATAATTTTTTCACTAAAAATAAATATACCATCTGTATTAAGTGCATTATATATATTTTTTATAAAATTTTCTCTTTGTATAGGACGAATAAACTGTAGCATATAATTCGCCATAGTGACATCATTTTTTGGTAAATTTATTTCCAATATATCCGCAAGTATTAATTCTATATCAACACCATAAGCATCAATTTTTCTCTTTGCTTGACTCAACATAGCTTCCGAATTGTCATATCCAATTGTTTTGAAATTTTTATCTGATTTTATTTGAAGAGCAAGAAGAGTATTTGCAGTGGAGCACCCCAAATCTAAAACAGTTGAATTATTTTTGGCATATGAGTTTATAATATTACAAATTAATGACACCACTTCTTTATAAAAAGGGATAGATCTCTCTAGCATATCATCAAATACACTAGCAATATTTTCGTCAAATTCAAATTGTTTTTTTATCGGTTGTTGAAAAATTTTATCCATATTCTACCTTAATATAAAATATTTTTAGCTAATTCAATATCGCTTTTAATTTGTATTTTTAAATCACTTAATGAGGAAAATTTTTTATTTTCTCTTATAAACTTTACAAAAAATAGTTTAATCTCGCTAATATTTGGTATGTCTTCTTCGATTATATGTGTTTCACAAGAAAAACTCTTATCCGTGCTTTCTCTGATGCCGATAAAAGTAACAGAATTATATAATTTTCCGTCAATCAAAGACCTAGTTGCATACACACCATTTTTGGGCAAAAGATATTTTTCTATTTTTAAGTTTATTGTTGGAACTAATTCTTTCTTCCCTAAACCTTGCCCTCTTATAGCTTTTCCTGTTATGCTATATTCTCTGCCTAAGAATCTGTTTGCCTTTTCAATTTCACCATTTTTTATATATTTTCGTATTGTAGATGAGTGAACAGAAATATCATCTATAAAAAATTCATCTATAACTTCTATTTTGCCAGAAAAAATTTGTTTTAAATCAAAAATATAGCAAGATCTATTTGCAACAAATTTAAAAGCGTATCCAACTATAATCTTTTTTAAATTTGGAAATTCATCTATTAAAAATGATATAAATTCATCACATCCCAATTCTTTAATCTTCGCAAATTTTAGATAAAAGCAAGGGAAATCTATATACTCACTTCTTGTATATGCCGGCGTAATATTTGCTTTTTCCTTATAGATGATAAGAACAGCTCCATTTTTTGAAAGCTTTTTTAGTAGCTTCTGATGACCTAGATGAACCCCGTCAAATACACCTATCGCTACGGAATCTATTTTATCTTTTTTTAAAGCAGAAAAATGTTTCAATATTGCCCTCTTTTCCTTTTAAATTAGAATCTTTTATATCTACTAAATCCCATTTTTGCAAAGCAAGTGCCTGAAATCTTTCTTTTGCCTTTTTAATCGCAAAATTGTCTTTCACAACACCCTTTTTATCTCTTTTTACACTGTTTCCTACTTCAAACTGTGGCTTAAAAAGTATAATAATATATCTTTTTGCAAACCTGTCAATATCGTTTAAAATATGCTCAACACCAATAAAAGATACATCACATGTAACCATATCAAATTTTTGATTATAATTAAATTTTCTTATATCCGTATTTTCAAAGAATTCTAATTTTTTGCTCTTCTTTAAACTATCGTGTAACTGCCTATTGCCTATATCAACAGCTACAACTTTTTTCGCACCCTCTTCTAGCAGAACTTGCACGAAACCACCCGTACTACTTCCTACATCTAGGCAATCCAGTCCTTCTATAGATATAATAGATTGCTCACTCAGATAAGTTTTCAACTTATATCCTGCTCTACTCACATACTGTTTGGCATTTAAAATTGTTATTTTACTGGTCTCATCAACTTCAAAACTGGGCTTTGAGATAATTTTAAAATCAACCAAAACCTGCATGCTTTTTATTAGCTCTTGAGCTTTGTTTCTACTTTGAGCCATCTCTTTTTTAAAAAGATAATTATCTAAGCGCACTGAATATTTCCTCTTCACTCATAACAGCAACACCTAGTTTCTTGGCTTTTTCGAGATTGCTTCCAGGCTCTTTTCCATAAACTAAAAAATCAGTTTTTTTGGATACACTTTTTGTAACTTTTGCACCATAGTGTTGCAGAAACTGCGTAATTTCACTTCTAGATTGGCTCATGGTTCCTGTTAATACAATAGTTTTTCCAGTAAATATAGAATCGATTGTTACAATTTTCTCAGGCATTAAAATATTTAAAATTTTCATTAAGTTCAAAATTTTATCCCTATTTACCCTTACAAACTCTTCCAAACTTTTTGCTATCTCTTCACCAAACCCATCAACTTCCATAATCTTTTCATAACTTATATTAAACCAATTTTCTTTAAAATTGTCAGCTAATTTTATGGCGGCAACCTCCCCTATATGCTCAATACCCAAAGCATTTATAAACTTATGAAGTTGAACTGTTTTGGATTTTTCTATTGAGTCTATGAGATTTTTAGACTTTTTTTCCTTAAATCCTTCAAGTCCCAGCAAATCACTCAATTTTAGCTTATACAAATCCTCAATGCCTTTTAAAATCTTTTTTTCATATAGCAACTCGACTATTTTATCTCCCAATCCATCTATATTCATACACTTTCTAGATGCATAGTGGATGATAGAATTAACAACCCTAGCAGAGCAAGACAGGTTTTGGCACTTTATCAATATTCCCTCGTCTAAAACTTCGCTACCACACACAGGGCAAACAGTGGGTCTTGGAATCTTTCTTTGTGTGCCGTCTCTTCTATCAATCAATACTTTTGTAACCTTGGGTATAACATCTCCACTTCTTATAATGATGACTGCATCATTAATTTCTATATCTTTTCTCTGTATTTCATCAAAATTATGTAAAGTGGCTCTCTCTATAATTGCTCCATCTATATTTACAGGTACCAAAATTGCTACAGGAGTTAAAACACCTGTTCTTCCAACTTGAACAATAATATCTTTAATCTTTGTAACTTTTTCAACTGCTGGAAACTTAAAAGCTACCATCCATTTAGGGTATTTTACAGTATAGCCAAGCTCTTCTTCATAAATTAATTCATCAACTTTTATAGCCATGCCATCAAGCATCATAGGAATATCATCACGAATTTTGGTAAGTTTTTCATAAAAAGCTATAACTTCATCTCTTTGATTAGTAATCTTTCTATAGGGGGGCTTAAGAAATCCTAATTTATAAATAAAATCCATAATATCACTCAATAGATTGTATTTTAAACTGTTTTGACCTATCCCCCAAGGATAAAACATCAATTTTCTTTTTGCTGTTATTTTTGTATCTAACTGCCTTAAACTTCCCGCAGCTGCATTTCTAGGATTTGCAAAAAGCGCTTTACCCTCTTTTTCTCTTTCTTTGTTGATTAAAACAAAATCACTTTTTTTTATGACCACTTCACCGGATATTCCGATTAGCTCTTTATAATCAATCTCCAAAGGTATGGAGCCTATGGTTTTTGCATTTTGAGTGATATCTTCACCTATTTCTCCATCACCCCTAGTAATAGCTTGTTTCAATTTTCCATTCTCATAAGTCAAATCCAAACTCGCACCATCAAACTTTGGCTCACAATAAAATGTAAAAGTATCAATAGTTTTTTTAATTCTTTTAATCCAATCATCAAGCTCGCTGCCACTAAATATATCTTCCATGCTCCACATTTTCTTTAAGTGTTTAGCCTTGGAAAAGCCTTCTAAAACAACGCCACCTACTCTTCTTGTAGGAGAATTAGGATTAATTCTATCTGGATTTTCTTTTTCAAACTCTACGACTTTTTCATATAACATATCATACTCTTCATCACTGGCAATTGGATTATCCAAAGTATAATACGCCCTAGCCCATCTGTTTAACAAATCAACATTTTTTTCATATTCATTTAAATTCATCTTAACCAACTATCGTAAATTAATTTTAAAATTGTAACTCCTACCACAAAAAGGAAAAATCCTCTTATAAAAGCTACATCTTTTTTAACAACCATCGAAGAGCCAACATATGCTCCGGCTATCTGTCCAAATCCCATCAAAATTCCTATAAAAAACAGAACATTTCCACTAAATAAAAATACTCCCAAAGAAACAACATTACTCGTAAAATTCATAACCTTTGTAGTTGCTGTTGCTTTTTTCAAATTTAACCCCATAAGAGCCACAAGCGTTATAGTCCAAAATGTTCCGGTTCCTGGTCCAAAAAATCCATCATAGAAACCAAGTAACAAACCAAAAATAAGAAAAAAAACAGGTTTGCTAAATCTGCCTTTTTTGTCAACTTTCCCTAATTTTGGATTAAAGAGGGTGTATAAAAAAATCAATACAAGCATAAAAGGTATGATTTTATTTAAAACACTTGCATCCAAGAGCAAAATTATTTTTGTTCCTATCACTGCTCCGATGAAAGTGAAAATAACTCCTAAAATTACATCTTTTAAAGAGACTAGCCCTTTTTGTATAAAATTCACTGAAGCAGTAAAACTGCCAAATGAACTTTGAAGCTTGTTTGTAGCCAATGCTACATGTGGAGGCATTCCTGAAGCCATCAAGACCGGAACAGTGATGATTCCACCGCCTCCTGCAATAGAATCAACAAAACCTGCTAAAAATCCAGTTGCTAAAAATATAATATAATAATAAAATTCAAATTCCATCAAAAAGCTTCTAAAATCTCATCTTGAACTTTAAATGCTTGAAAATGCTCTTTGACATCATGTACTCTTATGATTGAAGCCCCTTTTCTTTTTGCTTCAAGATGCACCGCTAAAGTTCCCGGCAATCTATCTTTTACAGCACTTGGAATTATCATATTTATCATAGATTTTCTACTAGCTCCTACCAATAATGGATAATTAAAATATAGAAAATGCTCCAAATTTTGCAAAAGTAAAAGATTATGCTCAAGAGTTTTACCAAATCCAATTCCAACATCTAAAACTATATCTTTTATTCCATAACTTTGTGCTTTTTCTACTCTTTGCTTAAAAAAAGCGTCAATATCTAGTATGACATTTTCATATTTTGGTTCTTTTTGCATCTCTTTGGTACTTCCTAGCTTGTGCATCAAAACAACAGTAGCGTTATAATTTGAAGCTAATTTTGCGACTTCATCATTCTCCAAAGCTGTTATATCATTTACAATGCTAAAACCACTATCTAGCGCATATCTCAAAGACAATGGAGAATAACTATCAAGCGAAAATTTTATTTTTTCATAAAATTTAAACTTTGACACAACATTTATTATGTCCTTAACTCTTTCAAACTCTTCCTCTTCGCTCACACCAACACTTCCTGGTCTGCTAGAAACTCCACCAATATCTATGATGTCAGCTCCTTCTTCGATCATATCTTCTATCTTTTTTTGTGCGGAATTTGCGGAAAATCTGCTTTTCGAAAAAAAACTATCTGAATTTGCATTTAAAACTCCCATTATTTGGGTTTTTTTCTTTTTCTTGCTTGTAAAATCTCTTAAGTTTTTTGCCAACTCTTTTAATCCAAAAGGTTGGCTCTTTTCTTTGATTGACAGTTGCAATAGTTGCGAATCACTTGCTATCAAAACAGCTTCTACAAACTCATCTCTACATGTAACGCAATTTTTAGGTACTGCCAAATCAGCCCCCAAAGAGAGTGCATCTTGTTTTAAGATATTGGCTGCGGGTGATTTTAAATCTTTGATATAAATTAGATTTATCTTGGCTTTTTTCTGAAGTATTGCCCCGCCCTCTTTTATGACGCCTATCTTATCAAATAATTTTTCTATAGGAGTATCTTTTGATATTTTATATATTTTCATATTAATTTCTTTTTAGATAAATTGTCAAAAGTAGTGAAATCAGCACATTTGACGGTCTTGAATTTAAATCGCCTAATTGTAAAAGCTTTTCAAAATGCTCCATCTCTTTTGTTTTAAAATTTATACGATATTTTAAAATAGCACTGCTTATAATTTCTTGCAACATATTTTTAAGTTCATTTTTTTTTATTCTGGAATTTTTTTGCACAAAATCGTATATATCGCTTAATTCCAATCTTCCCAAATCTAAATCTATTTCAATTTTTTCTTCTTTGTACTCCAACTCTTTTATAAGAAGTCTTGACCTAATAGTCGGTAAAAAAACATTTTTAGATTCACATACAAGTATAAAAACGATATTTCTAGGTGGTTCTTCCAATATCTTCAATAGAGAATTTTGTGCATAAATATTATAAGTTTTAGCACCAAGAATTATAATCTTCCTTTCATTTTCAGCAATATATGCTTCTTTGACAACATTTTTAGCATCTTCCAGCAAAAAATCTTCACTCTGCTTTTCACTATCTTTTATAAAAAATTTACAATTTTGATTAGCATACTCTTCCGAAAGAGAATCGTAAGCCTTTTGTAGATTTTTACAAACCAAAATATAGCTTGTAAGAGATTCGCTATTCTTGGTCAAAATCAACCTCTGCAAAAAGCAAAGCATTGATACTTTTGTCTAAAAGCTTATATAACTGTATCAATTTTATATCTAAATTTTCGTCATTACTAGAGAGGTAAAAACTATTTTGAAGGTGTTCATCCATAACCCATATAAAACTGTCGTCTCTTCTTTTCGCAATTTGCATTTTTATATTATTATTTTTCCCAATATAGAAGTATGTAAATCCATTTAAAAAGGTTTGATAAAGCATATTTTCCAATAACTCTATATCTTCTTTCGTTTTTAAATTATTTAAATTAGGATAAATAGACTTCAAAGAGACAAAAGATAGCAATGGTCTATTGTTGGATAATTTATTTATATCAGCTAACATATAACTACCGAACCATTCTCGCTCATCATCTGTGATTACGATTATCGTATGCCCTTCTGTAAGATTTTTTAGCATCGATACATTTAACGGCACCCATTCAAATCTTTTTTCTTCCATCCAGCTCATCATGGAACTCTCTTTTCTGATATTGTCCAATGTCCACTTTAAAAATTTTTGCACTATTTATCCAATTTGTACGCATCATGCAGTGATCTTACTGCTAACTCAGCATATTTTTCACTAATCACCATAGATACTTTTATCTCACTTGTGCTTATCATTTCTATATTTATATTTTCCTCAGCTAAGGTATCAAAAGCAGTGCATGCCACACCGCTGTGAGATTTCATACCGACTCCCACAACTGAAACTTTCACAACATTTTTATCAAACTCTAAACTTTCAGATGCTTCAATCTCCTCCATAGCATTTCTTGTTATCTCTAATTCATTTTCAGGAATTGTAAAGCCAAGATTTGTAGTACCGTCGAGACCAACATTTTGGATAATCATATCAACATTTACGCCATCTTCTGCTAATTTTCTAAATATCTCTGCTGCAATTCCAGGTTTATCAGAAACTCCTCTAAGGGTAACTCTTGCCTGATTTTTATCTAGCGCTATTCCGCTTACTAATGGTTTTTCCATAATATCCTCTTCTCTTGTTATATAAGTTCCTACATTGTCGTTAAAACTACTTCTTGTCACCAAATTTACATTTAATTTTTTCGCAAGTTCTACTGACCTAGTCTGTAAAACTTTTGCCCCCAAACTAGCAAGTTCAAGCATTTCATCATAACTAATTTGATTTAATTTTTTTGCTCTTGGCTCAATTCTCGGATCAGTCGTGTATATACCGTCAACATCTGTATAAATCTCGCAAAGATCAGCATTTAATGCTCCTGCAATCGCAACGGCACTTAAGTCACTTCCTCCTCGTCCTAGTGTTGAAACCTCTCCAATTTCTGTGATACCTTGAAAACCTGCAACAACCACAATAGAGCCTTTTTTTAATTCCTTTTCGATATGTTGCTTGTCGATATGCTCAATTCTCGCTTTCGTATGCAAATTATCAGTTATGATTCCTGCTTGCCTTCCACTCATCGCAATAGTTTCACAACCCATCTCGGTGAGCAATATAGCCAAAAGAGCACTTGTTACTCGCTCACCAGAACTCAACAATAAATCCATCTCTCTTTTTTTTAGATTATCACTTAAACTGTATGCCATTTTGGTTAATTTATTGGTTTCACCACTCATGGCAGAAACAACAACAATTATATCATTCCCATCTTTTTTGCATTTTTTGATTCTTTTAGCAACCTCTTTTATCCGTTCAAGCGAACCAACACTTGTACCGCCATATTTTTGAACAATGAGCATCTTACAAATAACCTTCTTTCTTAAAATAACTAATAACTTTTTGATAAACCGGTCTCTTAAAAAATGTCACCAAATCAAAAATCTCTTTTCTTTTTACAAATTTATAATCATCAAATTCAGGATGTTTAGTATCTAATTTGATTTTTGCATTTGGTTTTAGTTTAACTAAAAAATAAGTTTGACTCTGTCCGTCATATGGATACATCCGTTTTGCCACAGTTTGCGGAAAATCATATTTCAATTGTTGCGGATATTGCGCTATTATCTCAACCTTATTTGTTCCAATTTCTTCTTTAAGTTCCCTAAAAAGTGCTTCTTTGGCATTTTCTCCTTCATCAATCCCGCCTTGAGGGAATTGCCAAACATCTTTTATATCATCTCTCCTCGCAATAAGAAATTCACAAACAAGCGGGTATTTAGCGGATAATATAACCGCAGCAACATTTGGTCTATATTTTTTTTTATTTGTTTGTTCCATTAACAATCTTTCATATAATTTGGATAAAATGATATGAAATATTATCAAAAAAGTGATTTATAAATGCTTATATACCTCCATATTCCTTTTTGTGACAGCAAATGTCACTATTGTGCCTTCAACTCATATGTAGATAAATTTGATTTAAAAAATATATATATGAAAGCAATCATTACGCAATTAGAACAAGAACTTTTGATTTTTAAACCTAAAAAAAACAGCATAAAATCCTTGTTTATCGGTGGAGGAACACCCTCAACCATAGATACAAAACTATATGATAATTTTTTTAAAACTATAAAACCATATTTAAAAAAAATGCGGAAATAACAATAGAAGCAAATCCAAATTCAGCTTCATTTGACTGGCTAGAGGGAATGGTGAAACTAGGAGTGAACCGTATAAGTTTTGGTGTACAAAGTTTCAATGAAGAAAAATTAAAATTTCTAGGCAGAAATCACAATAAAAAATTAGCTATAGAAGCAGTTTTAAATGCAAAAAAAGCCGGGGTTAAAAATATATCTATTGATTTTATCTATGGAACAAAATTAGACAATAAAAATCTATTATTAAATGACATATTAATAGCAGAAAAACTTCCTATCAATCATTTAAGTGCATATTCACTAACAATAGAGGAAAATACTATATTTTTTAAAAAACCAAATGCAGGAAAAGATTCTTTGATTCTTGCAAAATTTTTTACTGACAAAATCAAAAATATGAACTTGCCTCAATACGAAATATCAAATTTTGGTACATACCAAAGTATTCATAATCTCGGATATTGGAACCAAGATAATTATATAGGCATAGGGGCAGGAGCCGTCGGATTTTTAAAAAATAGAAGATTTTACCCATCAAAAGATATAGAAAAATACATATCAAATCCTCTTTACAAAGATATAGAAAATTTAAGCAAAAATGATCTGCATGTAGAGAAAATATTCTTAGGACTCAGAAGTAAAATCGGGATTCCGATAGATGAATTTAACAATAAAGAGCTAATCAATATAGAAACTCTTTTAAAATCTCAAAATCTCAAAGCCCACGGTGGCAAAATATTTAATACTGATTATTTTTTAAGCGATGAATTAGCATTATTTATTGCCATCCCATAGCAATATAAGTTCCTAAAGTCAATTGTTGTGCATCATTTTGCATAAATCTTTTATAGTCTCTTTTATCATCGAGTTTGGAGCACTCGCTACCCTATAATCCTCTATGCCTAGATTTTTCGCAATCTCTTTATATTCAATATCTAATTCATATTTTGTTTCCGAATTGTCAATCAAAAAAGCTATGGGATATATAATAACTTTTTTCTTTTTGAGTGATTTTAGTTTATCGTCCAGATACGGTTTTATCCACTCTATGGGACCTAGTCTTGACTGATAAGCCAGATGAGTATTAAAAAAATTTATACCTTGCTTAAGCAACTCTTTTCTTGCAAAAAAAACATTTTGTTTGATATGCCTCATGTATTGATCACCTTTATCTATAATCTTTTGAGGTAGCCCGTGAGCTGAAAATACCAATTCAAAATCTTCCGCATCATCATCTTTTAATGCTTCTTTTATTCTTTTTACTATACTCCTATTATAGATTTCATTATCATAAAATTTATCGACCCATGCAATTTTTGTTCTATCTATTTTTAATTTATACAATGCTTTTAAAAAATGATTTAAAGATGACATGGTAGTTGTCGTTGAGAAATGAGGATAAAGGGGAATTACAAAAAATTTATCATAATCTCTTATATTTTTCAAAACATCATAAGCATAAGGGGGAGTATAACGCATGATATAAAAAACATCTTCGTCCAATTCGTCGTTTAGCTCTTTTACCAGCTCTTTTGTATATTTAACAATTGGCGATTTTCCTCCTAGTGATTCGTAGTTTTTAGTAGCTTCGCTTAAGCGATTTTTGACTATCCCATGAGCTATAAATTTTCTTATGAAAAAAGGAGCTCCTATTATAGCTTTGTCATTAAACATATTGTTTAAAAAAGTTTTTACTTCGGATATATTATTTGGTCCGCCCATATTTAACAAAAGAATAGCTGTTTTCATTTTCATTACTTACAAAGAACCTATATCAACAAGAGTATTTTTTTCAAATTTTTTATCTTTTTCCGGAAAATCAATTCTAAAATGTGATCCTCTGCTCTCTTCTCTTATCTGAGCTGATTTTGCGATTGCTCGAGAAACCAAAAGAGAATTTTGTAATTCTAAGATATTTTTAACAGTTGTTGTTTTCTCGCTATATATCTTTTCAATTTTTTTCTCTATCTCTTCAAATTTCTCATAAGCTTTCTTTAATCCAAGTCCGGTCCTGATTATCCCAACTTTTTTAAATAAAATTCTTCCCATTTCATTTCTAAATTCATTTACATCGATACCCTTAGTTAGTTTCTTAAGAGACTCAATCCACTGTATATCTTTCATCACATCATAATAATCAACACCATTGAATTTTCCCATTTTATTTGCAAACTTCATAGCTTCATAAGCTGAAATTTTACCAAAAACTGCACCTTGACTAAGCGAATTTCCTCCTAGTCTGTTTGCTCCATTTACTCCATTGTCTCCTGCTTCACCTATAACAAACAGACCTTTTATACTTGTTCGTCCTATAGCATCTGTTTCTATGCCACCCATCGTATAGTGTGCAATTGGGGTAACGGGAACTAATTCTTTACTAACATCAATTTTTTTAAGAGCCTTAACCCTTTTTTTGATGCCAACCAATTTTGTGTTTATCACATCTTCTGGCACATCTCTTAAATCTAAATATACTTTTTTGCCTTTTTGCATCTCTTTATAAATAGCTCTTGTAACAAAATCTCTTGTATTTAATTCGTCAACAAAAGTATCTCCATTTTCATCTACAAGTCTTCCGCCTTCAGCTCTTGCTGCTTCACTCAACAAAAAGTTTGTTCTCTCAAGTCCTGTTGGATGAAATTGCACAAATTCAAGATTCATGGCATTTAGTCCGGCTCTAAGCCCCATAGCTATCGCATCTCCAGTTGCATCTCTGACATTTGAAGTATAATTTTTATACAAAGAAGCAAATCCGCCACTAGCTATTATGACACTTTTACCCTCGCAAACAAGAACTTTTTGACTAACTTCATCAAAAAGTGTAACACCAGAAACAATGTTGTTTTTAACAATAAGATTTATAGCCATATGGTTTTTAATAATATCTATATTGTAATTTTTTACAACTTTATGCAAAGCTTTCATAATAGCAGGTCCTGTCTCATCCGCAGCATAAACTGTTCTTTTGAATCTTGTCCCGCCAAAAGGTCTTTGAGCGATTTTTCCGTTTTCTAATTGAGTAAAATTTACCCCATAACTCACCAACTCTCTAACGGCTGCCGGTGCTTGTTCGCAAAATATTCTTATAGATTCTTCATTGCCTATTCCCATAGAGCTTTTAAGCGTATCATTGCTGTGTTCAAATATATTGTCATTATCACCCATGTTTCCGAAGGATGCGTTTATCCCACCTTTTGCCATAAATGAATTGTTGGCTGACGGTGATGATTTGGTAATCAATGCAACTTCTGCACCAAGCTCTTTTGCTTCTATAGCCGCTCTCATTCCGGATATTCCACTTCCCACAATCACAATATCATATTTCATTTTTTATCACCTCTATATATAGTATACAAATTAATGTCTTGCTATAAGATAAAATTACGCATAGGAGATAAAATTTATCTTTTTATGAGTAAAAATAAGGTATAATCACCACTCTTAAACTCAAAGGGCACTCAAAATAGCCCTAAATAAGGTATAAATAATGTTTGGAATGGGCTTTAGTGAAATTCTATTAGTGGCTGTCATAGCGATACTTTTTTTAGGACCAGATAAGCTACCAGAAGCCATGGTTCAGGTAGCAAAATTTTTCAAAAGTTTTAAAAGCAGTATCAATGAAGCCAAATCTTCACTTGAACAAGAGATGCAAATACAAGAATTAAAAGACGAAGCAATGAAGTACAAAGAAAAGCTAGATTCTGCGGCAACTAGCGCTAAAAAACAATTATCATTTGAAGAACTTGAAGAGATAAAAAGTAGTACTAAGGATATTAGTGAAACAATAAAAGACTTAAAAGATGATGTTGAAAAAACTAAAAAAATAGTTAAAGATCCAATGGGAACAAATAGAATTATAAATACAGATAGTAAAAAAGAAGATAGTGATGTTTGATGAATTAAAACCACATTTAGCCGAGCTTAGAAAAAGATTAGGAATCTCAATAGGTGTTATTTTTATTATGTTTTTCGTATGTTTTTCTTTTTGGGAACCTATATTGGCTTGGATGATTGCTCCTCTAAATGGAGTTTTACCTGAAGGTTCACATGTAATTTTTACCAAAGTACAAGAACCATTTTTTACAGCCCTAAAGGTCTCCTTTTTTACTGCATTTATATTTTCTCTACCTGTACTTTTTTGGCAATTTTGGCTTTTTGTTTCTCCTGGACTTTATGAAAATGAAAAAAAGATGGTTATACCTTTTGTAATCTTTGCAACGCTAATGTTCTTGATGGGTTCTATGTTTTGCTATTATGTGGTTATACCTATTGGTTTTAATTTCTTGATAAATTTTGGTGCAAAACTTTTTACGGCTCTACCGAGCATTGGAGAATATGTAGGATTTTTCACAAAATTACTCTTTGGTTTCGGCTTGGCTTTTGAGCTTCCTGTTATAACATTCTTTTTTGCAAAACTAGAGCTAGTTGACGATAAATCGCTAATAGGATTTTTTAGATATGCGATTATCATAATATTTGCAGTTTCTGCTCTGCTTACTCCTCCTGATGTTCTTACACAGTTCTTAATGGCAGGACCATTGGTTGTTTTATATGGTTTATCCATTTTGGTTGCAAGGGCTGTAAATCCTGCTAAAAAAGAGGAAAAAGATGATGATGAAAATACAGAAAATGAGACGGAAAAAATAGAGGATATAAAAGAAAACGAGGAAAAAGAGTAATTGCTAGATTCATACAAAGTATCTTCTTATGGTTACTCTCTACCATCAAAACTTATAGCATCTCATCCAACAAAGAACAAAGATGATTCTAGAGTTTTGGTTTATAATAGAAAAACCAATATTATCACACACACTTTGTTTAAAAATATTTTTGATTTTTTCCCTGAAAAATGCGCGGTCGTTTTAAATGACACAAAAGTTGTAAAAGCAAGAATCTTTGGCAAAAAACAAAGTGGTGGAAAAGTAGAATTACTGCTAAATTCTCCACTACAAAGAAACCTGTTTTCAGTATATATAAAAGGTAAAGTAAGTGTTGGGATTAAACTTTTTTTTGACAATAATCTGATAGCCTTAGTTATAGAACTAAAAGAAGATGGTAGCAGAGTTGTTGAGTTTTATCAAAATAGAAAAATACTTCAAGCTCATCAGCTATTTGATTTATTAGAAAAGATTGGTCATATTCCCCTTCCTCCTTACATAAAAAGAGAAGATTCCAAACAAGACAGTGAAGATTATCAGAGTGTTTTCGCACAAAAAAGAGGAGCAGTGGCAGCACCCACCGCATCATTACACTTTAGCGAAGAAAAATTTGAGGAACTTAAAAACAGATTTGAAACAAAAATTTTAACTTTACATGTAGGGGCAGGCACTTTTAAACCAGTCACTTGTGAAGATATACAAGAACACAAAATGCATAGTGAATATTATAATATAGATGCTCAAACAAGAGAATTACTAGACTCCACAAAACCAGTTTTAGCAGTCGGCACTACCGTTACTAGGACGATAGAGTATTATGCGAGAGAAAAAAAAAGCGAGGGATATTGTGATTTATTTTTGCACCCACAAAATAGCCCCATAAGAGTAAATTATCTTTTAACAAATTTTCACTTGCCAAAGTCAACGCTTATTATGCTAGTGGCCTCTTTTGTCGGCATAAAAAAAACTATGGAATTATACAAAGAGGCTGTTGAAAAAGAGTATAGATTTTTTTCTTATGGCGATGCTATGCTTATTATTTAAGCAAGATATCTTTCTAAAATTATTTTAGCTGCCAATGAATCTATTTTTCCATCTCTTTTTTGTTTGGTAATTCCTTTCATCATCTCTTTTGCTTCCAGACTTGAACCATATTCGTTTTGATAATAAATTTTTCCTGAAAACTTTAGCAATGAAACAAAGTGTTTTATCCTTCTGTCCATCTCTTCGCTACTACTTCCTCCTTGTGGAAGGCCTACTATCAAAGTATCTATATTCCAAGTAACTAAAAATTTGTCAATATCATTCGCGGCTTGATTTCTATTTTTTCTCATTATTGCATTTTGAGGAGTAACCATATCACCTTGTAAACAAACGGCAATTCCTATTCTTTTTAGTCCAATATCTATACAGGCGTATTTCACAAAACTATCACTCTTAGGTTATTAATTGTAATTTTTCCTTCGAGTTCATACTCATATATTTTATCGCCATATTTTAAAATTGCATCTTGCAGATTATCGTTATTTTTACAAAACTCCAATATATCATCGGATTTAGAATCTACTTTTCCAAACATATTTGCAAAAGATTCTATATCATATATCGCCGTTGCCTTGCCTTCTTTTAATAACTGATTTGTACCTGGTGAATCTTCTATTCTATGTGGAAAAACAAATATCTTTTTATTTTGCTTAAGAGCCAATTCTATGCTTCTCATAGAACCGCTGTTTAAATCTGCCTGAGCTACTATCAAAACTTCTCCAAGTGCCACAACTAACCTATTTCTCAAAACAAAACTATATCTTGTAGCTTTTATATTTTCACTATATTCACTTAAGAGAAGAGATTCTTTTTCCATTGATTTTAGAAGTGAATAATTTACCTTGGGATATATTATGTCAAGAGAATTTGCCATGACTCCAATCGTATTTGGAAAAGATGATTTATGTGCTAGTGCATCTACGCCCATAGCACCTCCACTCACCACGCAAACTCCTCGTTTTTTTAAAGCATTTCCAAGTCTTAAACACATCTGCTTTGTATATGAAATCGGATGTCTGGTTCCCACTATCGAAACTCTTCTTTTATCTAAAAGAGATAAATCACCTTTATAATATATCTCTTTTGGCTTATCTTTGAGCAAACTAAAATTGTCTATTAAATAGTTAAGTTTTTTCATAACTCATTCACATAGACAAGTTTTACATTTTTCAAGTATTTCTTTGCGCCAATAAGAGTTTTTAATGTATTTGGATGAGGATGACCTATAGCTATAGCATATCCTTGTCTTTTAGCAATTTTCACTGCTTTTTTTAACTGTTCTATTATATTTCTAGGCTCAGCTATATTATCTAAAAATACATCTCTTGAGAGAAGCCTTACATGTAGGTTTTTACTTACAATTCCTGCTTTGGTTTGTGTTGTTGTTCTACTATCTACAAAATGTAAATTTTCATTTTTCATAATTCTGATTAAATCTTGCATTGCTCTAAGATTAGAGGTAAATTTACTACCTGTGTGATTGTTATAATATGTAATTTTTGGAAATTCTTTTTTTATTTGCTTGATTCGTTTCTCAATGATACTTTTTGAATCATTAGCATGGAGTGTTCTTGGTTCGGGATGCATAAAACCCATAGCTTCTAGCGGTAGATGAACCATCGCAAATTGAAACCTGTTTGATAGTTTTACGGTATCGGGATGAAATTTCGTCGGTGGAAAAAATGACGGAGTAACTTTATAAGGTATCTGCTTAATGAGTTTTACTTCTTTTAAAAAAGAGACATCATCTATTATGATAGCTAGTTTTGGTTTTCCCTTGTATTTAGAACTCTTTTTTTCTATGTTTTTTTGTTTTTTTGCATATTTTAAACTCTTCTCGTAATCATATATTTCTGATAGGTTGTTTTTTGCAGGTTGTTTTTTTTTAATCTTCTTTTTTATTAATATTTCTTCATTGAAAATAACTTGTTTTTCTTTGATTTTTTTTGGAATAATTTGTTTAATTTGGATTTGCTTGGATTTGATTTTGTTTGTTTTTTGTTTGCTTGGATTTGATTTTGTTTGTTTGTTTTTTTGTTTTTTTGTTTGTTTTTCAACGATATTGAGTTTAGATTTAAAATTTTGCTCTTCTAGCATTTTTTTCATCTTACTCATCAGTTCTTTTGTTGTTTTTTGATTTTTTATTTCAATAGATTTATTTATTTGTTGTTTTTTTTGAATATTTATAAAATAATTAAAAGCACTAAAACCCAAAAATAACAATATTAAAGATACTGCGATTAAAAAAATCTTATTTTTAATAATATGTTTTTTATTTTTTATTTTTTTGGTCTGTTTTTTTTGTTTTTACGAGTCAAATTTTTCCATTATTCTTTACGCTTGATGACTAAAGCCATCAAGCGTAAAATATTTAGTTTTTATCTTTGTCAATAATCTTTTTAGAAGTAATCCAAGGCATCATAGCTCTTAGCTTATCACCTGTTTTTTCAATTTTGCTTCTTCTTGCATTTGCTCGTTCAGCATTCATTCTTGCATATCCTGCTTTTCTTTCCAAAATAAAATCTTTAGCGAAAGTTCCATTTTGAATCTCTTTCAATATCACTTTCATGGCCTCTTTTGCTTCATCTCCAATAACTCTTGGTCCACTTATATAATCACCATATTCAGCAGTATTGCTGATAGAGTATCTCATATCTGCTATTCCACCTTGATACATCAAATCAACTATCAGTTTAAGCTCATGCAAACACTCAAAATATGCCATTTCCGGCTCATATCCAGCTTCAGTCAAAGTATCAAATCCAGCTTTTACCAAAGAAGTTACCCCACCGCAAAGAACTGCTTGTTCGCCAAATAAATCTGTCTCGGTTTCATCTTTAAAAGTTGTTTCGATAATACCAGTTCTACCGCCACCAATCGCACTTGCATAACTAAGAGCTATATCTTTTGCATTTCCACTAGCATCTTGCTCGACTGCTATCAAGTCCGGTATTCCTCCGCCTGCTATAAACTCACTTCTTACGGTATGACCCGGAGCTTTTGGAGCTATCATAATACAGTCTATTCCTTTTGGAGTTTTTATCTGACCATAGTGAATATTAAAACCATGTCCAAAGGCTATAGCACTTCCTTGTTTTAGATTGTCTTTGATTTCAGCATTAAAAATATCTGCCTGCAACTCATCAGGAGTTAAAATCATAACAACATCAGCTTCTTTTGTTGCTTCTGCAACTGTTTTAACAACAAAACCTTTAGCCTTGGCCTTTTCCCAAGAGTTTCCACCCTCTCTTAGGCCGACTATCACCTCAACACCATTGTCTCTTAGGTTTTCAGCATGTGCATGTCCTTGAGAACCAAATCCTATCATCGCAACTTTTTTAGAGCGAATAACATCTAAATTGCAATCTTTATCATAATATACTGTAATTGCCATTTTAAAAATCCTTTATTAATTTATTTTTATATATTTTATCAAAAGTAACTTTAAGATTGAGTAATAATCTCAAATACTGTCCAGTCGTTTTCATTCCATACTGATAATTTGCCATGCATATTATCTTCAATAATCATTTTAGACATATATAAACCAAGGCCTGTCCCTTTACCTTGATCCTTTGTCGTGAAATATGGTTCAAAGATTCTATTTAATACATCATTTGGAATGCCACCGCCATTATCTTTGATTAATAATCTATTTTTAAATATCTCAATGATTATTGTCGGGTTTTTAATATTATTTTCAATAACAACATCTTTAGCATTATTTATCAAATTTAAAATAACTTGTTTAAATTCGCTTTCATATCCTTTTATCAGTTCATCGTTGCCATTAAGTGTAATTTTTATATTATGCTTTCTTATCTGGACAGCCTGAATATTTAAAACATCTTTGATTGCCTTTTTAATATAAAAATCTTTTTTAACTTTATCAACTCTATAAAAATTTCTGAAGTCGTCAATTGTTCTACTCATAAAATTAATTATTTTACTGTTTTTGCTTATGAAGTTATCAATAAACACTTTATCTATCAATCCATCTTCAAAAT
This sequence comes from Campylobacterales bacterium, assembly GCA_024280575.1. Taxonomy (GTDB): domain Bacteria; phylum Campylobacterota; class Campylobacteria; order Campylobacterales; family Sulfurospirillaceae; genus JAADIZ01. The sequence continues at coordinate 34,689 of JAJRPV010000018.1, read as the reverse complement.
CATCATCAAGATTTTGTATATTTATATTAAGTGCATTTAACGGTTGTCTCCACTGATGTGCAATTGCACCTATCATCTCTCCCATAGATGCCAATTTACTTTGTTGTTGCAAAAGTCGCAATTGCTGTGTGTTTTCCGTCAAAGCATCTTTGATTTTTTGTTTTAAGCTTGTATTTATCTCTTCTATTTTTTGTTCTTGGATTTTTCTTTCAGTTATATCAATTGCCGTTACTATTCTCATATTTTCACCATTGAAAATAATATCTTTACCCCTAAGTAATGAATAGAGAAAACTTTTATTTTTTTTCATTATTCTTGCATCGTATTGTTTGGTGTTTTCTATTTTTATATTTTTCTTAACCATATCTAAATCATCCGGATATATCAACTTGAATACATCATGATTTAAAATCTCATCTTTTGAATATTTAGTTAATTCATATACTCTTTGATTAGCATATTTAACTTTTTTATGCTTGTCATATATAATAATAGCCCCAAAAGATGTTTCCGCAAGAAGCTCAAAGTTTTCTAATGCCTTTTTTAAAGCTAAATTTTTCTTGCCTAGTACAAACATAAAAGTAAAAATTAAAATAACAAGAGTTGCAAAAAGAAATATCCATTTTTTATAAATTTGATAAAATGTATTTGACTTACCTATAAGCACCGGATTTTTTACATTAAAATCATCTACACTTAACCCAAATTTATTTAAATTTTTTACATTAAAGTATGTCTTGTTCCCACCATATAATAAAAAACCTATATCATCCATCTTGCTTCCGCCTAAATACTGTTTTGCCTTAAAGGATGAAAGTAGTCCCTGTTCTTTTGCATCTGTGCAATTTCCACCTATTATATTTGTGCTATCCAAATTTATATAAGTATCTGAATGTATCAACATAGGATTTTTATATTTATCACTTAAGAGAGATATTGCTTCTTTATAGGAGATATGTTCATCGCCTCTTACAAAACTAGTAAAAGTCAAAAGCATCATCACGGAATTTTTATCATAATTGTTTAATTTTTCTAAAATATCATCTATATTTTTATTATTCAAATAGACATAATTGATATTTCTAAATTTATCTAATTTATTTTTATATAGTTGCATCTCTTTTCTACCGCTTAAAGTATCATCTGACACAAGATAAAATGTTTTTAAATCTTTCACGGCATGTTTTGCTAAAGATAGATTTGCAAACGGATCTTTCACTTCAAATATGCCCGCATATACATTTTTATCTAAAGTTTTTTGAAGAGAAATATCATTAACGCCCGAAAAAAATACTTTTGCATTTTTAAATAGGCTTATATTTTTATATTTTCTTATAAAATTTAAGGCGTTGTCATCTGTTGTGAAAATAATATCAAATGAGATTTTATCATATTTATTTTGATAGTATTGCAAAAGGTTAGTTTCTCTTTTTGGTGTCAACCTAAATATTTTTGTATCCATAAATTCAACATAAATATTTATTTTTTTATTTTTTATTTTTTGAAGACCCTGAGTTATCTCGTTGCTTTGAACTTTAGTCCACGAAAAAGTCTCTTGATATGAATTAAGGATAAGAACATTAATAGCTAAAAGATTTATACTTAGAAACAGTATAATTAAAATTATTTTTTTCAAAACCTTACCTCATATTTGTTATTAACAACAACTTGATTTCTTCCGCTTCTTTTTGCATCATACAAGGCATTATCAGCTCTTTGAAAAAAATCATCTCTTGAATCATCTTTATCAATCTCAGTAACACCTGCGCTAATAGTGATATTTGGAAGGTTATTTGTCTCCATATTTTCTACACCGCATATCAGTTTTTCACAAACTTTTTGCGCTTCGTCTATCTGCGTTTCGCCCATTAACAAAACAAATTCTTCTCCACCCCATCTTGCAAATATATCTATATCTCTTATATTTTTATGAAAAAAGTCAGCCAAAGCCATAAGTATTCTATCTCCGGTTAAATGGCCATGCGTATCATTTATCACTTTAAAATGATCTATGTCAAATATTGCAAGGCAAAGCGGTCTTTGGTGTCTGACAAACCTCAAATATTCTTTATCTAAAAGTTTATCAAACATTAGTCTATTATAAGACGAGGTTAAATTATCGTGAAAAGATTCAAAAAGAGCTTTTTTTCTCTGATTGTGTAAAATTGTAACATCCACTAAAGATATTGCATATAAAATAGATTTATCTATATTGATTTCATCTATATTGATTTGATAAATTTTTTTAGTTTCAGATAAGCAAACCATAGTCTCTTCTTTACTATTGTAACTTTCCATAAAATTATCTTTTGTAATTTCAAAAATACAGCCTGGCATATCTTTAAAGATTTCTATAAAATTTTCATATTTAAAAAAAAACTCCTCCTTGCAAGATACATTAAAAAGCTTTAGAAATGATTTTGAAGCAAACTCTATATTAAAAAAATCTGTCAAAACAAGAATGCTTGATTGACTGTCAAGTATTGCTTGTATGATTTTTTGATTTTTTGCATTTTCTCTGTTACTTATAATATTTTTTGTTGTGTGATTTAATTTTTCTTTAAATTTATTTTTATTTATTGGCTTTATCAAATAAGCTTCTACTTGCATCTCAAGCGCTCTTAAAGTATATCGCGACTCTGTATGAGCTGTCGTAAACATGATGATTTGCTCCGGATTTATCTCTAGGATTTCTTCAGCCAACTCTATGCCGTTTTTCTTTGGCATATTGATATCTGTAATAACAATATCTGGATGATATTTCTCGTAAAGTTCTATAGCTTCTTCTCCATCATTAGCTATATATTGCTCTTTTGTATATCTTTCCAGAGTTTTAGCAAAACCCTCTCTAGCTTCTTCTTCATCCTCGGCATACAATACCGTTATCTGCTTGGAATCGTAATTCATAAAATCCCTTATTCTTAATAAAAAATATTGTAAATTGTAACATTTTTAAATTATAACTGACCTTACATCCATAGAAGTACTCAAGGTTATTTGAATTTATCTGTATATAATATTTTAAATAGTAAAATCTTCCTGCATATTTTTAAAAAGGCAAAACATCATGGATAACACAATTATAAAAAAAATCAAATCACTTCCTCCCTTGGATGATACAGTTTTAATGATACAAAGAATCGCTACAGATAAAAATAGTTCAATGCAAGACTTGGTCAAAGTTGTAGAAAGAGATCCTATGCTTACTGCAAATATACTTAAATCTGCAAATTCACCTTTGTATGGTTTTAGTAAAGAAATTAAAAATATCGGTCATGCTATATCTCTTTTTGGGATGGCTACAATTAGAGGTTTTGCGTTATCAAGCGCTATTAAAGACAATATAAAAATAAATCTTGAACCCTATGGTTTAAGTAATCAAAGTTTTTTAGATATAAGCACTGTTCAAAGTGTTTTGATGTTCAAGTGGTATTCGAGAGTAAACAGATCTATGCTTGATATTCTTCAACCTGCTTCTTTTATGATGGAGGTTGGTAAACTCATTATTTCACATGAGTTAATAGAACAAGGAAAAGATAAAGATTTTAAAAATACACTACAAGAAAATAGAACCTTAGAAAATCTTAGTAAACTCGAACAAGATATGGTTGGATTTACAAACGAAGAAATAACTGCCAAAATATTTGAACAATGGAATTTAGAGAGTGAATTGATAGAATCCATACAATTTTCAAATGATCCGTTTTTGGCTAGCGAATATATACAAGATTTTTCAAAAGCACTTCATATTGTAAAATATTCTGCCAATATTTTTGGTTTATTAAAAGAAGAGCAAAAGCAAAATTCTTTAGATCTGATAAAAGAGTATGGTTTAAATCCTGATGCTTATCTAAAAGCCATGGAACAGTTAGATATTTGAAAGAGTTTCTCCTAAGCCTTAGCAGTGGCTCTTTAAGAGGTGAAATTCCGCTTGATCATCAGCCACTTGTTAATAATCTAATCAGATTAAAAGCGGTCAAAAAGACCAAAGAAGGCTACAAGCTTAATCCAAAATACAAAATAGGAGCTATCGATATATCACAAAGCGGGACAGGTTTTTTAAAAGTTTTTGAAGATGATTTTAAAAAAGACCTGTTAATCGAATCAAATAATCTACTTGGCGCAAACAGGGGCGATATCGTTTTAGTCAAAAGAATTTTTTCAAAAACACAAACAAGAGCCAAAGCAAAAGTCATACAGGTACTTGAGCGAAAAAATAACTTTAGTGTAGTTTACACCAAAATACAACAAGGTAAAATCGTTGGTATAAACATATCAACCGCACTTTCAATTTTGATAAGCGTATCGCAAAAATCTCTAAGGCAACTCCCTCTTGGTGCTGTTTTAAAAATAGACAATGAAACTAACAATATAGTTGAAGTTCTCGGAGTTTTAGATGATCCTAAGGTTGATGAAAAGATATCTTTAAATTTATATGGAAAAGAGGAATTTTTTTCAAAAGAGAGTGAACTTGAAGCAAAAAGCCATGGAAATTTTGTAGATAAATCCCTCTACGGAGATAGAGTTGATTTGACTCATCTTCCTTTTTGTACTATTGATCCAATAGACGCAAAAGATTTTGACGATGCTGTCTATTTTGATAAAGAAAACTATATTTTATATGTAGCAATTGCAGATGTAAGTGAATATGTTTACGAAATGGGACACATAGACAAAGAGGCTAGAGAAAGAGGCTTTTCCATCTATCTTCCTCATAAATCTATACCGATGCTTCCTAGATCACTCAGTGAAAATATATGCTCACTAAAACCAAATGTTGATAGATTGGCATATACATTTAAAATAACACTTGATAAAAAAAGTTTAAAAGTCAAAAATGAAGAGTTGTTAAACACCATAATCAATTCTAAAAAAAGATACAATTATGATCAAATAGACCTTTTTTTGCAAAACAAGCTTGGCAACATAGACAAAATGGATGAGAAGATACTACAATACCTATTGCCTCTTTTTGAAGTCACTAAAGGACTAAGAAAAACAAGGCTACAAAATAGTTTTGAATTTCGCTCAACCGAGATAAGAATGCAACTCGACTCCAATCAAAATTTAATCTCGACAAAAGAGGAAAAAGAAACCCCATCACATGGACTTATAGAAGACTGTATGCTTTTAGCAAACAAGGCAGCCTCAAAAAGGATAAAAAGAGGAATATTTAGAACTCATGGTGACCCAACATACGATAAGCTTCAGGCATTATTAGATAATCTTATGTCTATTGGTATAGAAGTTGACTTTATAGAAGATATTCCAAAAATGATAAGAGCTATACAAGAAAAAGCCGACAAATTAGACATAAGAGAAGAAGTAGATAAACTAATCATAAGGTCTCAAAAGAAAGCTAAATACGAGTCTGAAAACAAAGGGCATTTTGGTTTGGGCTTCAAATCATATACTCATTTTACTTCACCGATAAGAAGATATAGTGACTTGGTTTTACACAGACTTTTAAAAGCAAACATGCATGATGATAAAAAAAGATTTAATTTTTTACTCGAAAATATAGATAAAATTTGTGAGCAAATCAGTTTACTTGAGCGAGAAAGCGATAAAGTCGCATGGGATTATATGGACAGAAAATACGCCCGCTGGGCATATCTACATGTAGGCGAAGATTTTGAAGCGATTGTTACTGGAGTGGATAGAAGTGTGATTGCAAAACTAGATGATGAAATAAAAGGTGCAAGACTGTTTTTACTTGATGATAATTTAGAACTTTTCGAAAGAGTTTTGGTTAAAATTGTAGAAGCCGATATCCCCTCTTCAAAAATTTATGCAAAGGTTATTAAAAGAGATGTATAAAAGGGAATTTGAAAATCTTTTAAACAGTTCTAAAATACCAAAATCTACACTATTATATGGTGCCTGCCATTATCAAAACAACTATTTTGGCGATAAAATTTTAGAAAAATTGTCAGTAAATCCTGAAGAAAAATTACTTTTATATTATGATGAATATAATTTTACTTTAGCAAAAAATTTCCTTTCACAATCTTCCCTTTTTGGGGATAGAAATATTTTGATTGTTAAAACAGACAAAACAATTGCGAAAAAAGAGTTGGATATTTTGATAAATCTATCTTTTAAGAATGAAACTAACTATATCGTATTTCAATTTTTTGGAGACGATTCAAAAGCAAAAAATATATCAAAATCTTTTACACCTAAAAAAAATGCCAATTTTGTAAGATTTTTCAAACCAAATCAAGGCGAAGCTATTTTTTTAATAGATAAAAGAGCAAAAGAGATAGGATTAAATGTAAACAGGTTTGTTCTTTCACATTTATATCAATTACAAAATGAAGATATATCACTTTGTATAAATGATCTTGAGAAACTAAATATTTTGGACAAAGAGATTGAGATTTGTGATGTAGATAGATTGATATACGGTTTAGGAAGCGTTGGTATGGATCAGTTTATATATGAACTTCTCCAAAAGAAGGACATAAGAAAAGCATACACAAGACTAACAGAGCTTGGAGGAAGTGATGAGACAAGAATCATCAATGCAATTCAAACATACCTTGGTCAACTTTTTCTTTTCTACATGTACATAAAAATTAATGGAAAATTTGATGCTAGAGTAGTCTTGGGATACCCATTGCCGCCAATCATTGCTCAGGAGAGATCTAGACTTTGCATGATGTTTGATTTGAAAACTTATAACAGCATATTTAACTTATTACTTGAGAGTGAATTTAAACTAAAAAAAATGCAAAATATAGACAAAAACTCACTTCTTCTATCTACCTTAATAAAACTTCAAACTTTTTTATAGTATAATCGCGTCCTTGAACTATTTTAGTTCAAAAATTAACATCCTTACTCAGTTATGGGTGAAAACCAAAAGGAGAAACAATGCGACATTATGAGTTACTTACAGTACTCAAGCCTACTCTTACAGAAGAAGAGACAAAGGCAAAGGTAAACTTCATAAGAGAAGTTTTAGAAAAAAATGGTGCAGAAATTGCAGCATTTCAAGAAATGGGAACAAGAAGACTTGCATATCCTATCGAAAAATTAGAACGCGGATACTACAGCGTATTTTATTTTACAGCTCCAGCAACTGCTATTTTAGAAGTTGAAAGACTTATTCGCATCACTGAAGAATTCATCAGATTTATGAGTGTTAAGTACGAAAACCAAAAAGAGATGAAATACTGGAACAAACAAGTTGAAAAATTTGCTATAGAAGAAGTTCCTGAAGTCAAAATCGAAGAAACACTACCCGAGGAAGCTCCAAAAGAGACAACTACTGAAGATTTAGTAGCTGATGAAGTTGTATCTGCTGAAGATACAATGGTTGTAGAAAATACTGACGAAGTTAAAACTACACAAGAGTAAGCAAAGGATTCACTATGTACAATAGAATAATATTAGTTGGTAACTTAACAAGAGATCCAGAACTGAGATATATGCCAAATGGTGGTGCAGTTTGCTCAACCGGCATAGCAACTAACCGTAAATTCAAAAAACAAGACGGAACTCTTGGTGAAGAAGTTTGTTTTGTGGATATTACTTTTTTTGGAAGAACCGCAGAAGTTGCAAATCAGTACCTAAAACGAGGAAAGAAAATCTTAGTAGAGGGAAGACTGAAATTGGATCAATGGACTGATCAAAATGGCGGAAAAAGAAGTAAGCATTCCGTAGTAGTTGACAGTATGCAAATGCTAGATAGTAAAAATTCAAATGATGGTGAAAATAATTATAATCAAAACAATCCATCAAGTGGTAACTACAGCAACCAACAAGAAAGTTACAAAAAACCTAATTCACAACCTAGCGTACAACAAAGTGAAAACATACCTGATATCGACATCGATGAAGATGAGATACCGTTCTAGAAAATTGGATAAAAAAGGATAAAAAATGGCTGAAAAAAGAAAATATGCAAGAAAATATTGCAAATATTGTGAAGCAAAGATAGAATTTATGGATTACAAAGAGACAAAAATGTTAAAACATTCACTCTCTGAAAGATATAAAATTATGCCTCGAAGACTTACAGGAAACTGCAAAAGACATCAAGAGATGGTAGAGCTTACTATCAAAAGAGCAAGAGCTGCTGCATTAATCCCTTATGTAGTAAATACAAAACAAATTGTTGCTACACCATTTGATTTATTAAATCAATAATTAAAAAACAGACACGCACTTACACAAGTGCGTGTTTTAAAACTTCCTCTATCTTAGTTACTGGGATAAATTCCATCTTTTCTTTTACTTCCTCCGGAATATCTTCCAAGTCTCTTTCATAGTTTTTCTTTGGAATAAGAACTGTCTTTATCTTGGCTTTAAAAGCCGCAATGAGTTTTTCTTTTAATCCACCTATCGGTAAAACTTTTCCACTAAGAGTCAACTCTCCCGTCATAGCAACATCGCTTCTTACTTTTTTATTTGACAGGATTGATGCAATAGCCGTAGCCATAGTTATCCCTGCACTTGGTCCATCTTTTGGAGTTGCACCTTCGGGTACATGTATATGCAAATCAAACCTTCTATAAACATCACTAGGAGTTACCTTTGGGGTCTCTGCATCTTTTGTTTTTGCTGACTTTGGTATGATAGAAAGAGGGATATTTAACTTTTTATTGTCAATCAAAACTTTTACCACGCTTTGCGCAATTCTAGCTGATTCTTTCATAACATCACCTAGCGAGCCAGTGAGTTGAAGCAATCCTTTTCCTTGTATTTTTATTGCTTCAATCTTGAGAACATCTCCACCAACACTAGTCCAAGCCAATCCGTTGACTTGACCTATTTGATTGGTTTTATCTTTTTCTTCTATCTCAAATACTGTTTTTTCTAAATAATCCGATATATTTTTATGGTTAATTGTTATTTTTTTAATAGACGGATCAACAAGCAATTCTTTTGCACATTTTCTTAAAATCTCAGCTACTCTTCTTCGTAGATTTCTTACACCAGATTCTCTAGTATAATTTGCTACTATTTTTTCCATTGTAGCTTTTGTTATAGAAACTTCAGAGTGCTTAAGACCATGCTTTTTTAACTCTTGAGGAAACAGGTATTTTTTAGCTATCTCGTACTTTTCCTGAGGAGTATAAGAGTTTAAAAATATAAATTCCATCCTATCTCGAAGAGGTGCCGGAATTGAGCCTATATTGTTTGCAGTTGCTATAAATATAACCTTGCTCAAATCAAGATTAAAATTCAGGTAATAATCTCTAAATTTATTGTTTTGTTCAGGATCCAAGATTTCAAGTAAAACTGCTGTCGGATCACCCCTGTAACTTCTGGCAACTTTGTCTATCTCATCCAAAACTACCACTGGATTCATCTCTTTTGCTTCTATAAGTCCTTGGACTATGCGACCTGGCATCGCACCGATATAAGTTCTTCTGTGCCCTCTTAACTCATTAACATCTTCAAGTCCTCCCAAAGCAATGCGGATAAGCTCTCTCTTCAGTGCTGTTGCGATTGAGTTTGCAAGTGAGGTTTTACCTACACCCGGAGGGCCTGCGAAACATAAGATTGCGCCTTTTGCATTTTTATCTTTTATCCCTCTTCTGGCTATTAATTCTCTCACGGCAAAATACTCTTCTATTCTCTCTTTTGGCTTTTCAAGTGAGTAGTGATCGCGATCTAGTTGAGCTCTTACATCCAGAATATCAAGTTTTTTCTTTGCCGTTTTTTCAAATGGAATTTCAATAACCCAATCTAGATAACTCTGTATCATACTGGCATCGCTAGAGTCTGGATGCATACGAGAGAGCTTATCTATCTGCTTAGATATCTCTTTGTATGCATCTTCACTCATATATTTTTTCTTAGCTTCGAGTTTATCTTTATACTCTTGTATCTCTTCATTTCTTTGATTGTCAGTTCCAAGTTATTTTTGTATCTGTCTTAATTGCTCTTTTAAAAAATACTCTTTATTTATCTTATCTATTTGTGAGTGAGCCTTTGTTTTTATCTCTCTTTGAAGTTTACTTGTTTCAATCTCAGCCAAGACAAACTCTATCAATTTTAACAATCGTTCTTCTTCATCTTCAATCACAAACAGTTCATAAGCACTCTCTTTTTTGAGACGCATGCTACTTGCTACTAAATCACAAATCCTATTTGTTTCTCTGTTTTCTTCTATGGTTTTAAGTAAATCAGGCGGGAAATAACTACTTATATGAGAAAGTATATTTATCTTTTCCTTTAAGAGTGCCAACATAGCCTCTCCTTTTTGCGAGTGCAAATCTGTACTTTTCATCACATCCACAATAGCTCTTAGGGGTTTCTCGCCAATTTCTTCGACAATTCTTCCCTTAAGCATCCCTTGAAAAAGAACTTTGATTCTACCATCTGGAAGTTCAACTTTTCTCATAATAGAGCCTATAACACCTGACTTATAGATAGAGTTAAAATCTCTTCCGCCCTCTTCGCCTATTTTTGTGGTGCAAACCATTATGAGAGTATTGTTACTTAACGCATCATTGATTGCTTCTATATTTTCATCATCAGAGAGAAAAATAGGTGAAATCATAAAGGGATACAAAAAAAGATTATCCTCAACTATGATAGGCAAAGTAGCCGGAAATTTGTTGTAGTTATTTATCTGCATAGAAGAATCCTTATTCAAACCATGCTCTATACCAAGGAACATGTGGTTTTATCATATTTGCATCATTTAAGGCAGATTTTTTTATCTTGCTTTCATAAATTTTATAAGCTTTTGGTTTATCGAGTCTTTTATATAAGCTTGCTATCTCTTTAGTTGTTTGAAGATTTGCAAGTCTTAATTTAACTAATATAGTATTTACCATAGGATTATAGACAGAATTTGGATATTCACTTAAAAACTCCTTTGTATTTCTGATTGTATCTATAGTCAACTGTTGATTTCTGTCTGGGTGAGAAAAAGAATCGAAATTTGCTTTTATTTTGAGAAATTTGGCATATTCACTGTTTTTTCTATCGCCATATCGTTTTATATATTCATCAAGATAAAAATTAGCCAGGATATACTCTTCTTCTTCCATATGAGCATTCGCAAGTATAAGCATACTTGTTTTTAAAAGCGGGGACTCTACATGTTCGCTAGAAAGTGAAGTAAAATAATCATCAGCTTTTTCCAAATCCTGATTTTTAATCTCTTTTGTGATTTGATCATACCAGTAAATAGCAGGTTTGTTATAAACTTCCACCTTGTCTTTGGTAGAACAACCGTTAATCAACAGTAAAAAAATGCTTAAAACTAAAACTTTTAAAATCTTCATAAATATCTATCCTTTTTCTTGCTTTATATAGTATTGATATTATATCTTTTTTTATGTTATCTAAAAATAAAACTCTATTTTTTTTTAAATTTGACGATATAGTGTACAAGAATTAAGTTACAAACGAAGGATTTATATGGCATTTAGTGTAAAAGCACCGATATTAGGCTTTGAACAAATTAAAAATGTAGAGTTGGAAAAAGTAGATGATTTTTTCTACAAACTAAAAAGCTGTGAGGACGAAACTGTTTTTATGTTAATCAATCCATTTCTAGTCAGAGATTATGATTTTATAGTACCGGATTTTTTTAAAGATTTACTAGAGTTAGATAGAGATTCAAAACCATTAGTTTATAACATAATGATAGTATCAAATCCTATAGAAACATCTGTTGTAAACTTTTTGGCACCTTTGGTTTTCAATAAAGAAAAAAAACTGGTAGCTCAAGTTTTACTTGAGGAAAGTAAATATAAAAATTACGGTTTAACAGAAAATATATCTGATTATATAAAAAATTAAGACTAGGATAAAGTTATTAAACAAAACCTAAGCAGACTAATAGTAAGATTTAGTCGCAACAAGGTTGGGTGGTTGGGTTGCCAAATTTTAGAAATGCATAATACTGCATTAAAATATCTTTCGCACCTAAAATCACTTAATATACCATTGATTAATTTTGGAGGAATTTCGTATGAAAGCCATATTTTACAAACATAATCTACTTCAGGGCGCTTTATACACTTTTATTTTTACTTGTTTCATTTTTGTTACTACTTTATATGCCGGAACTGCAACCGTTGATTTAAGTGTAACTTTAGATGCCCCATCTACAACGATTGAAGCCAGCCAGCCATTTTCAAATATCATAACTATAACAAACAACAACTCTTCCGGTAGTAATTTAGATGCTACCGGCAGTCAAGTAGTTTACAATATTACCTCCGGAAGTACTTATAACTCATTTAGCGGTACAAATTGGAGTTGCACTCATGATTCATCAACTGCCACATGTACATATAATGGATCCTTAACAAATGGACAAACATCAAATCAACTCGATTTACAAATAAATGCACCTTCTTCTGTTGGTAATATAACTCCCGATGTAGAAGTTTCTCTATCAGACAATACTGATCCTCAAACATCCAACAATACTGACAGTAAAACATTTGAGGTCGGAAAATCAAATTTACATGCTACAAAAACAGCATCAAAAACAACTTTACAATTAAATGAAGAATTTACATACACCATAGAACTTTCAAATCCGAACAATGGATCTAATCCAACTGTAAAAGCTAGAAATGTAACTATAAGCGATACTTTACCAAGCCAAATCAGTTTTGTCTCTCTCAATGATACTTCTTGGTGTAGCCAAAGTAACGGAACCATCACATGTAGTGGAAGTGATTTGGATGTTAGCAATACAAGATCTGTCACCATAACTGCAAAAGCAACCAGCGGTGGTACAAATATAAAAAATACGGCAACTACAAATACAGACTCAACTGATTACAATACTATGCCAGAATATCCTAATGCAACTGTTGATGTGCAACTAGCCAATATAGTTCTTTCGCAATCTCTTGTTGGAGGAATTACTTCAACTAATGCTGCAGTAGATAGTAATGTAACATACAGACTGCATGTAGTAAATAATGGTGCCAGCCCTGCTTCCAATGTTACATTGACAGACACACTGCCAAGTGGTATAATTTCCACAAGCTATGATAAGACTTACTGGACATGCAGTGGTACTAGCACAATAAATTGTACTTTAAATAATACTAGCCTTGCAAATGGCGAATCATACGATTTGGATATATATGTAACAATGCCCTCATCTCATCAGGATATAACAAATGATGCAAACATATCAACTGATTCTACAGAAAGCGATACAGGTGACAACAGCAGTTCTCTTCTTACACATGTAAAGGGTGCGGACTTAGACATAGTAAAAACTCCGGACAATGGAAGTACTGATATAGGTACAAATTATACCTATACAATCAAAGTTACAAATGGTTCAGGACTGGCAGATGCGCAAAATGTATCAGTAACAGACACATTAGATTCCAACATGATTTATGCAAGCGATACAGGAGGATGCACGCAAAGTGGACAAACTCTTACATGTAACCTTGGAAATATAACTTCAGGTTCAAATGCATCTTTTACAGTAACTGTAATTATGCCGACAGATAGCTTAAATGATGTAACCAATAGTGCAAGTGTATCAACCGATACAGACCAGGAAAACAGCGACAATCTAACCGATACGGCAACTACACACATAACCGGACCAAATCTAAACATAACAAAAGATGCAAATGTAAGTGAAGTCGGACTTGGAAAAACTTTTTCATATACGATAAATGTTGCCAATGTAAACAGTGCAAATGCTACAAATGCTGACATAGAAGATCAACTTCCAAGCGGTGTTAAGATAACAAATATAACCCCTAACGGATGGACTTGTCCCTCAACTCCAATCACAGGAACTTTTCATTGCACAAAGAGTAACTTCCCCGGCAACTCATCAGATACCCTGATATTTAAAGCAACTGCACCGACAAACTCAACAGGACAAATAACAAATACTGCTAAAGTTTCTCATAGCTTAAGTTCAAATGACGGCACAGATAGCGCGATAGTAAATGTAACCGGAGTAAATCTGGATATAAATAAATTAGCCAGCCCTACAGCAATGGCAGGGGGATTGATTGATTATAATATTACTGTTACAAATACATCACATTCTGACGCAGAAGATTTAACTATAACTGATGATCTTTCAAATTTAGGTAGCGGATATACTGTAAATTCCGTATTGAATTCTGATGGTTGGAACTGCAGTGGAGCCGGAACATCAAGTCTAACCTGCACAAAAGCATCTCTTTTAGCGGAAGGTGATACATCTACTATACATTTTAATGTGAATGTACCAACAAATGCAACTCTAGGAACAAGAACAAACAACGCAAGTGTGAGCACTACTACTACACCTCAACCAACAGTTACAGACTCTGCGGATACCATTATTGAAGGTGCTGATATAGTTGTTATACCGCCTACAACCACAACAGCCGTTGCTAATAAAAATGCAGTGTTTACTGTAAAAGTAAGAAATGACGGAAGTGCAACTGCAAAAGATGTAAATATTACAAACCATTTCAACACAAACAATACAGCAAATTTTACAAATATCCTTATCGACTGCAATGGTGGAACAAATTACACAACTGGCTCACCATACAAGTGTCAACTAGGAGATATAGCAAAAAATGAAACAAAAACCATAACAATAAGTGCAACTGCACCAAACTATGACAGCAATTTTCCCGGCAACAGCAAGGTAGCAAACGGCAGTGTGGCAGAAACAAGTACTAGTCAAAGCAATGTTACAAATGATAATACAGATTGGGACATAGAGATTCATGGATCTGATATAGTTGTATATAAAACTGCGGATAAATCTGAAGTAGCAGTTAATGGATTGGTGAACTATACAATAAATGTAAAAAATCAATGGGAAGCAGATGCTACAAATATTCAAATCGATGATAATACTCTTGGAAATTCCGGTGATAAATTTACTTTTATTAATAACAGTTTAACTTATGACGGCAATGACTGGAATTGTAATCAAAACAATTCAACCCACTTCTCCTGTACTTATAAACATGATTTGACGCAAAATCAAACAACAAGCAACATAACCATACAGGCAAAAGCCCCAAATACACTTAGTGCAATAGACAATAAAAGAGATAATGAGGCTGTTATAACAACAGATACTGCTGAAAAAGAGACAGCTACAACAAATACCGTCGTAAGGTCTGTTTATATAAGAGGGGCTGATCTTAATATATCAAAAACAGTTAGTCCAAATCCGGCAAAACTAGGCGAGCAAGTTACATATACAATCACGGTTGCAAACAGTGATTTGG
This sequence comes from Campylobacterales bacterium, assembly GCA_024280575.1. Classification (GTDB taxonomy): domain Bacteria; phylum Campylobacterota; class Campylobacteria; order Campylobacterales; family Sulfurospirillaceae; genus JAADIZ01. The sequence continues at coordinate 19,483 of JAJRPV010000018.1, read as the reverse complement.
CTGAAGCTAAAAACACTTATGTTGATGATACTCTACCAAATGGTTTTACAAATATATCTACTTCAGGATGTGATAACAACGGTAACAGTGTCTCGGGACAAGCTGTTCACTGCACTTTAGGAGATTTGGCCAAAGGAGACACCAAAACTTTTACCATCACGGCAAATGCCCCAAATACAAATGCAACTTACACAAATACCGCAACAACAAGTTCGGATACACTTGAAGCTGACACAACCAACAATAGTGGCTCTGTTGACCTTGATGTAAGAGGAGCGGATCTAAATCTTGATAAATGGGATTCGGCTGATCCTGTTGCAACCAACTCTACATATTATTATAATATAAGAGTAAGAAACGAAGGTTTTTCATCCGCTTTTGGCGCTGAGATAAATGATACAATACCGACAAGCGGTTATAGATGGAGTTATATCGGACCGTTAGAAGTCCAAAATAGTGATTGGGAGTGTTCAAAATCAGGAAATTTGATTCACTGTAATACTAAAGATTCAAATTTTGAAATGGCTCCAGGCTACAATAGTGGGACAATAGTAAGATACAAAGTGCAAGCTCCATCAACTACAGGTTTCGTGCACAATACTGCTGTAGTAGATTCAAATACATCAGAAGCTCAACCTGATGACAATACTGAAACAGAAAATACACAGGTTATAAATATAGATTTACAAGCAAAAAAAACAATAAATAACACATATTACGTAGCAAATGAAAATTATGTGGCTATCAATGGTAATTTGACTTATAAAATATATGTCCGAAATCGTCCGATCAGTGGCACAAATCCTCCCGGAATAACAGATGTAAATATTACTGATATCATTCCAAACAATGTTACCAATATCTCATTGACCGCCGAATCAAGATTTGACTGTAGCACAAGCCCCATACATCCTCCTTCTTTTAGTATAAAACTGTTTTGTACGATGAAAGATGGAGAGAACACTCCTCTTGAGGTTGCTGATGGTTGGGTTCTTGTTGCTACTGTGGATTCCACAGCACCTGATGCAACAAATTTTGATACAGATGATGATACAAATAATTGTGTAATAAACAAATATAAAGCTGAAACTTCTTTTGGAGATCAAGATTTAGCCAACAATGCACCGACAGGCGGTGATGGCTACTTGCACACAAACACTTTGGTTCGTGGTGCCAATATGTCGATAGATAAGAGTGTCTCAAAAGACCCGATAGGTGCAAATAGGCAGTTTTTTTATACTCTTTCTATTAAAAATTGGCCAAGAAACAATACCACAAATGAACATGACAGACCAAGCACAAACGCTACCAATATTGTTGTAAAAGACAAACTTCCAAATGATGTTAATTTTACAAGTGCAAGTGGTACAAATTGGAGCTGTAATGAAAACTCACATATAGTTACATGTAATTATTCAGGAACAATATCCCCTGCAAATACTCCATCAAATATAACTATAAATGCGACCGCACCAAATACAAACAATGAAGTATTAACAAATGAAGCAAATGTTACAAACGACACTCCTGAACTAGCAAGGCTTCTTCCTGACAATAAAGATAATGTAGATACTACCACACAAGGAACTGACATATCCATTGCAAAAACAGGTCCTGCAACAGCTGGTATGAGTGACCATATTATTTACCATATAACAGTTACCAATTCAAGTGCGCAAGCTGATGCAAAAGATGTATATGTGATAGATACTCTTCCAAATGGGGCAACATATGATGGCAATATATCAAATCCAAACTGGACGACTACTTCTACAGTTGGAGCAAATGGAAGCATCAGATTTGACTATGATCAAAATTTAACCTTAAGCACTTCTACAGACTTTACTTTTTCCTCCACTCTTCCACACTACACAGGAACAGCTAGAAATCATGTAGAAGCAACTACGAGTACAATTGAAACTTCTTCTCCAAATGTTGCTAATTGGGATACTGATATACAGGGTGCAAATATAATATTTAAAAGCATCCCTACACAAAGTCCAAATCCGGTTGGTGCTTATGGACATCATGAATACTATATAACCATTCACAATCAGGGTTTATCTCCTGCTAAAGATATAAATGTCACTTTAAATTTCAATAATATGGGAGCAAACCACGGTTGGAGTGATGTAAATGGAACAGGATCGGGCTGGAGTTGTGATACATATGATACAGTAAACTCCAAACTTATATGTCACTTGCCAACATTGTCAAATAGTTCAGATTCAAGTCAATTAACAATATCATCAATTGCACCAAACTACAATGGAGATATAACAAACAATGCTACGGTTATAGGAAAAGATGATACAAATGCAACTACTGGGCAAACAGTAAATGTAACAACATCTCTAAGAGGATCTGATTTAAAAATAAAAAAATATGCAAAAGATCCTGATGCTTCAAGTGATGGAAACTATCATGATGACAATATCACTGTTGGTGTTGGTAAACCTGTAGATTTCAAATTTACAATCAAAAATGACGACTTAGGTGTTGCCAAAGATATAAATTTTCAAGATTCTTTTCCTTTAGGATTTAGTGATTTTAATATAACAAATCAGGGAGATTGGAACTGTTCGCTTTCTGGAAAAACTATAACTTGCAATCGACTTCAACTGGCACCAAATACCAGTGCTCCAGATATATTTATTTCTGCCAAATCACCTTCCTCTGCCGGAACGGTAACAAATACTGCTGATGAAAATACAAGCACCATAGAAGTTGATAATTCAAATGACAGTGATAGTGTCGCATTAAAAATAGAAGGTGCGACCCTAAATACGGATCTAAATGTTTCCAAAACATTGGTTTCGCTTGGTGAAATTTATACATACACATTAGATATCACAAACACAGGTAAAAATGATGGTTTAGATATAAACTCAACAGATATATTGAATTCTGATTTGACATATATTGACAATAATGGAAGTGACAGCGATTGGAACTGCACTGAGACAGGTAGCACTGTTGCTTGTACACAGCCACTGATTCCTGGATATAACGGAAACAGTAAATTAAAATTAAATATTCAAGCGCCACTAGATAGTATAGGAACATACTCTAATGAAATCGTGATAAACTCAAACTCGATAGAAAATCCTATCACTGCCTATGCTCCTGATGTCAGAGTTGTAGGAGCTGATTTAAATGTAAGCATAGATGCGACTCCGATAGATGTTTTAGAAGGTAGAAATGTCACTTATAATATCTCTCTCAAAGATATCAATATCTCGACTGCAAAAAATGTGGTACTTAAGCAGACATTTTCTCAAGCTATAAATGCCCTATATATCACTTCTGGTGCTAGTGATTGTAATCTAACTGATGCAAATCAATCCGTAACTTGCCACTATACATCTATAGACTTTAATCAGGACAAAAACATCACCATAGTAGCCACAATGCCTGATACCAACACCACAATAGATCCATTGACAAGCAGTGTAGATGTAACAACATCAACCCCTCAAGAAAATCAAGTCTCTCACAGTGCAAGCGTAAATGTTAAAGTATATCCTATAAAACCTGTTGTAGATTATCGTTTTGAAGAGTGTAAGTGGGATGGAACATCTAGAGAGGTTGTAGATAGCATAAGTGGACTGAATGGAACAGCGAAAAATGGAGCAGTTACCTTAAATCACCTCCTTACATATGATGACAATAACTTTTCAACAGCATGGAGAAGCGGAAGTTTTGATGGGGTTGATGATTATGTAGAAGTGCCTTCAGATTCAAAATTACAAATTACTAAAAATCAAACAATATGTGCATGGGTCAGACCAACAAGTTTTAACAGCAGAAAAAACATAATTGCAAAAGCTTATGGCGGAGAAGGCACTATAACCCAGGAAACCAGTGGTGATTTATCATATTATTATGGAACAGCCGGTAAAAATGGCTCTCCATACCAAGGGTTTGGCACATGGAAGGCACTAACAAAAAATTATTGGAATCATATATGTCTGGTCAGAGATTTAGACAATATGAAGTTAAAATGGTATGTAAACAATGTAAAAACACATGAAGGTAACGCTAACTACCCTAATGCTGTTGCGAGTAGCAACCCTTTACTTATTGGAGCGGGATATGTCAACAATTTTAAAGGTAATATTGATGAAGTAGAAATCTACAATATAGCCTTGGACGACAGGGCAGTTCATGACATATACAACTTTGAAAAAGCAGATAAAAACTATGATGGAACGGATAGACCTGAAACTATCTGTGGCGTGGATTTAAAAGTTGTTAAAACTGCAAATCCATCCGGAAATGTTGGAGCAGAATCTAATCTTAATTATACTATTACTATCACCAATCTCTCCAGCGAGCCAGTTACTAAAGGTTTTACTTTGAGCGATATATTGCCGGCTGATGTAAACTATACTTCTGTTAATTCTTCTTCAAATCTAAGCTGCGATAACAGCAATGACAACAACTTTACATGTACATATCCAAGCACTCTTATATTGAAAAAAAATCATTCTGAAACCATAACAGTAGATGCAAAAACGGCAAATGTAGATAAGGTAAATATACAAAATAGAGCAACTGCTACACCTGTTCAACCAGATACTGACACAAGCAACAACACTGGAACTGCAAATAACAAGATAATAGGAACTGACCTTAAAATTACAAAAACAGCCAATCCTGTTAAGCCAAATCCCGGATCTGCATTTGTTTATACTGTTAGAGTTGAAAACATCAGCAACTTGGCAAATGCAAGAAATATCACTATAATGGATCATTATGACAGCAGACTAAGCTACAATAGCGTATCGACAAATACAAATGAAACAAATTCATCTGCAACATGTTCTACACTTGGGAACAATACAATTTCATGCTCTATGAATCGTTTAAGCATGGGAAATTATGTAGAATTATATATAACTATGGTTTCTGCCGGTGAGGCATCAGGGCTGATAAATGAGGCAAATGTAACAAGCGAAACAGTAGATACCGACCTAAGCAATAATAGCGTAAGTCTCTCAATAGACACAAACACATCGGCTTCCGGTATTGATATTTTAAGGCCATCCTTGAAGTACTTCAACAATGATGTCAGTGCAAATAAATATGGAAATATCGCCGTGATAGGAAACACTATGCTGGTGCCAAATAATTATACCGGAACTCAAAAGCTAAATGAGATTAACTCTACTTTTGCCAACTCAGCAGGTTATACAAATTCATCTTCTGCAACACTACATGTTTTAGATGTAAATACATCAAATCCTGATGACAATATAACAATAGAGTATGCCGGTCTTTTCTGGGGCGGACATCTTCATGGCAATGACAAAAATGAAACAGGAAATAATATCCCGTTTAATACGGTAAAATTTATAACTCCTGATGGCACAGTACATAGCATAACAGTAAATAAAACAGATTTAAATGGCAGCATAAATCTAAAAAACAGAGCTGATTTTTACCATTTTAAAAAAGGTGATGAAAATAACAACACAGCAAACATGGGAAATTATCGTATCTTTTATGGTGCAAAAGCTGACATAACTGATATAATCAAAGATTTAAACACAAGTCTAAATGGCATTTATACAGTAGCAGATATGCAGGTAACCCCGGGTGATGACAATCCTGACTGGGCTCCAACCATAAAAACAGAAAACAATATAACAACAACTTCTTGGACAAGATTTAGAGATTATGGCTATTTTGGCGGCTGGAGCATGGTTGTGGCATATTCCATAAATCATAGATATCACAGAGAAATAAAATTTAAAAACTTGTCAGAATTTAGTGGTTTTGTTGATTTGGTTCCTCCGGGACCTGGAGGCACAACTCAGCTTCCTATACCAATCAGTGGTTTCATAACCCCAATTCATGGTAATATTGATTCATCATTATATGATTTCACACAAGGTGGAGATAGGCAGTTATCGCTCGAAGGAATGACTGTAAAAAATAAAAACAACAGTGAAAATGCTATCATAGAAGATACAAACAATACAAACAATATATTTAATGACACAATCACATTAAAAGATGTATCTGGCAATAATATATCTAAGAATCCTGATATTTCTTATAATGTCGGTAATGATATAGATCAATATAATTTAGATAGCAAATACGATAGCAGTGACAATTGTGCAAATACTAACGGAAGGCCTTGTTATCTTTCCAATTCACAGGATTCTACGCAAGTAACTATTTCTGTCAAAGAGTCTGATACTCTAGACGGAACCGAATACCCTAGCGAGCAATCTTTTGTGCACATGCTATCTATGCAAACACAAATCTTTACTCCTGACTTTATTGATTCTTATAAAGAGTGTTTTAAACTCAAAAGTACAATAAGTCCTCAACTTGGCTGGGTGCCTTGTAGTGATCCATTGCCACTACTTAGAAGAGGTGATGTTGTCAAATATAGGCTTACTGTTATAAATACCGGTGATGACTTTGCACAGGATGTTTATATATTAGACAACCTCCCTAAAGAAGTTAATTATGATGAAAACAGCTCTATTGTTACACACTTACTTCCTTTTGATGAACTCGAAACAAATTCACCTTGTTCTGATCCAAATTACAACAATAATGAATCCATCAGAACGCAATGTTTTGACCATTTGAAGGCTCTCGTAGAAAACAATGCAACATCTCCGCTGACCACAGTGGATGCAAATGGCACTGGTTATTCAAATATCATAGATGGTAATTACAGTGATATGACTTATAGTGATGTAAATAATTCACTAGTCTATAAATTTGATATATTTCCAAAGAACAATCTTGTCTGGATAGAATTCAATACAACTATCAATGGTTATGCCTCTCTTGGTCATACTTTTAAAAACAAAATGTCTATAACTTTTACAAATCCGACTCTTGCTGATTATAATCTCTCCGGAGGAACAGTAACTCAAGTTTCCTTGCCTATAGAATCTAGTCCTGTTACTTTTAACTGGGACAATATAGAAATAGTTGCAAGAGATATTGGGAGAAATAGTGTTGGTGCAAAAGTTGTAAATGCTCCGTTTGATTTAAATCTTACATTAGCCGGAATCAGTTCTCTTGATCAAGGAGATGCAAATACATCGATATATCTAAATTCACTCCGTATCATAGATGTTTATAATGGTACAAATAGTGATATATATCCAACTGTTGTGGATTCAAATACAGGTATTCCTCTAAATACTGGGGTCTTCACATGGCTAACTCACAACACAACATATCCAAAAGCTTCAAAAGAATTGGGTTTTGATATGAATATATCTATAAAATCATCCGATGGAAATTATAGTGATTCAAAGATATATCCTCATGATTTTAACGCCAGTGCACCATATGCAGGGGATCATTTTTCAACTAGACCAAAAGAATTTAATATGGCCTTGTCTGGTCCAAATACTTCTACCTCTGGAGCATACACTATAATAAAATCTGCCAAATCTTTCTCTGTAAACATCAGTGCACCTGATATAAATGGCACAAACTCCTCACAAGACTATAATGCTTCTTTGGTTAAAGGAAATGGCATATCTGTTGGGCTTGATTCAACCTTTTCAACCAATAATGCTTGCATCAACCAAGGAGATTTAAATATAAGCAATCTTAATTTTACTAATGGTGCGGCATCAACAAACACTCTTAATTATAAAAATGTGGGCGTTGTAAAACTTGTACTGAAAGATAGCAATTGGACAGCGATTGATCAACCTAACGATTGCAACACGACAAGTATCGGTGACAATAACAGCAGTGATGCAGATGGACTTATCAGTTGTAGCACGGATGGAAATTCTACTTCCATTATTTTTGAACCGGACCATTTTACATATACAAATACAACTGTTACAGATTTTAATGGCGGAAACTTTACCTATATGGTTCTAAACCCTATAAATGATTCTATGTTTGCAAAAGTTTCAACAACCCTTGAAGCGAGAAATAGTGATGACAACATAACTTCCTTTTTCTCAAACACTTGTTTTGGGTATAATACTAATATGCAATTATCTTACAATGCACAGAGTAAAAATCTAAATGACTTAAATATAAGCATAGCCAATGAAAATAACCTTACCAATATAGCAAGCAATTCTGCAGTAAATACTGTAGGAAACACCATGTCCACGCTGGCATACAAAAATCAGTTTGCAAATGGTACAGCACCAATTACTATAAGAATGGCGATAGAAAGAAATGCCACCACACCACTGCAACCGGCTTTGATAGATGCACAAAATTTGAAAGGCTCCATGACAGGCTATCTTGGTATTGCAAATGCTGATGTAGCAGCCGGCACCGGAACAGACATAAACAGTACTGGTGATTTACACTATCTATTTGGTAGGGTACATGCTCCTGATTACAGATTTGCCGGAAACAGTGGAACTGTAAAAGTTTATTATGAAGCTTACTGTAAAGATTGCAACCAAACTTATAGAAACAGTATGAATTTGCCAGGGGGAGAAAGCCTAGATTCAGTTAATTGGTACATAAATACTTACCATGGCAATTTAAATGATGGAAATGTATCTAATTATACTCCAGTTAAAGGCACCACACTATCAACATACAGTTCAACGGGAGTAGTTGGTGGCATAGAGACAATAATAGCTACGGCACCATCTTTACCATACATTGATAAAATAGATGTAAATGCTACCGACTGGGTTACATTTGATCCTAAAGATTTTATTTTGGAATTTCAAGATGATCAAAAAGATTGGGCAGGTCAAGGAAAACTTGGACACATAATAGATACAAATGTATCAAAAAGATCAAATAGAAGGTTAAACTGGTAATGAGAAAAGCTGCTTCAATGCTGGAACTAATAATAGCCATAGTCGTTATGGGTATTGCCGTGATGACTTTGCCTATTCTTTTGCTGAAAACACAAAGCAACAATGCCTACACACTCCAGCAGGAGATAATTCTAGCAGCCAGGACAAAGATGGGAGATACACTCACTTATAGATGGGATGAACACTCACTTGTAGATGATAAAATCTTTGTGCTTAAAACAAATGGAGACAGTGAACTTAATGCAACAATAGCGAGTGGATTTATCAGAAGAATCGGGCATGTAAAAGGAGATAAGAGGAGAAGATTTTCTCCTGATTTAAACAGTTCTACTCCTGTGGCAAATCTTGGACCGGATGGTGGAGATCTTGATGATATAGATGATTTTGACGGCAGAGTTGATACACTTGAATTGAGCCCACAAACCACATCGCTTGATTATCATTTTACTGATTTCAATCTTACTACGAAAGTCGTTTATATTTCAGACAATGCCAATTATAATGCTACCAATTTAAACTTTACATTTGACACAAATGCCAGTACAACAACTTCAAGCATAAAAATGCTTACACTTAAAGTTGCGGGACCGAACAGTATCCCTTTTACTGTGAGATCATACTCGTGTAATATCGGCGAGAGTGAACTTTTAAGAAAGGCTTACTAGTGAGTAAAAAATCTGCTTTTACGATGATAGAGTTGGTTATGGTGATAGTAGTTCTTGGCATTGTAGCAAGCATCGGAGCGGATATAATCGCAAAAATGTATGAAAACTATATAAAAACAAGGGCTATAAACAAACTTCAGGCACAAAGTGAAATCGTGCTAAATGAGATAGCAAAAAGACTGCAATTCAGAATAAAAGACAGCGTAATAGCAAGAAATGATACAAATTTTAGTGATTATGTACCGCTAAGTGATGCAAATAATTCATATCAGGTATTGGAGTGGATTGGCAAAGACAATGACAGTTTAAGAGGAGTTTCTAAGCCTGGATGGAGTGGTTTTATAGACTTGGATAGTAATCAAACAAGCAAAAGCTTAGGAACCTACGGAAAGCTAAAAACTCCAGGAAGTGAACTAAACACGACTAATGCAATTATAAAGGCACTTTCAAACAATACGGTGAGTTTATTAAAAGGTGATGGACTAGAAAAGCCTGCTATACTTTTTAGAGGACAAACAAGTTTTGATTTATCTCAATATGGATGGAATGGGACTGATGGCAATTACACTTATAAAGTATCATATACTGCGGGCACTAATGATGTTTTAAATTTTGATGAAAACACTTCTGGATTAGATGAAATTTTTGAACAATATGATTTGGCATGGAGTGCATATTCTGTAGTTCCTGAAGGTAATAATACAAATGATTTTAATCTAACATTGCATTACAATTATCAACCTTGGGAAAACGAAAGATATGACCAAAATGCAACTACTTCAGTATTGGCGGAGCATGTAAGCACTTTTAAATTTACAAAAAGCGGTGATACAATAAGAATGAAACTTTGCATAAATGATGCAAACCTCAGTGGTAGTTTTAATTTTGCATTTTGCAAAGAAAAGGTGGTTTACTGATGAAAAAAGGTTTTTCCTTGCTCACTGCAGTTATTTTTTTGGTGGTAAGAGCAACTATATCGATGCTCGCACTTAGTTTATCCACGCAATCTGCAAAAACAACTACTGATGATTATCTAAAAGTCCAGGCAGAATTGCTTGCTAAAAGTGGTACGGAGTTCGCCCTGCTTGCTATGAGTGGTCATGATTATAGTGCAAATTGTTTAAATTCCATAGATATAAAATACCCTGTAAATACTTCTAATTACACACATGATATAAATATAACCATACATTATATGGGCAATGGACTCCCCACAGGATGTAATTCTTATGCAAACAATGTAGCGACCAATGATTCTAATCGTACAGTCATCATTGATACTATAGTAACAACAAATCCAAATATTACAACCGAGCCTATTCGTTTACATAGAAGAACCTTGCAAAAACCATAAAATTGCGAGATCTTTCCTTTGTCTTTAAGCTTCCTTTTGTTATACTTTTTCCATGGGTAATTTTACCCCAAATCTCCCTATTATTAGGGATAAAGGAGACAAGATGAATTTAAGTATCGTTGGAAAACAAATAGAGCTAACTGAAGCTCTAAAAGATTATGTGCAAGGAGCTGCTGATTCACTCAAGAAGTACAATTTAGATATCATTTCGGTAAGATGTGTAATTTCAGCTGATGAAAAAAACGGTAAAAAAGGTTTTAGTGTAGAGTTTGCTATAAATTTAGCCCATATGAATACGGTAGTCATTAAACAAAAAGACAAAGATGTATATGCGGCAATTGACCTGGCAAATGAGAGACTAAAAAAAGTCTTAAGAAGACAACATGATAAAAAAACCAGCTTAAAAACCAAAGAGGCACCAAAAATAGGTGAAATAGAAGAGATGGAGTATAGCGAAGATGAGATAGTTCCTATGCAACTAGAAAGTTATAAACCGATAGAAATAGACGAAGCATTAGAAGAATTGAAAGAGAGCGATAAACAGTTTATCATCTTTCATGACAAGGAAGATAAAGTCAGAGTCCTATATAAAAGAGCAGATTCTAAATTTGGTTTGTATTAAAATCGATACTTCCTCAAGCAGAAAGGTTTTAAGCCTTTCTGCTCTTTTCTTCAACCATTTTATCCAAATATTCAAATACTTTATTACTTGCTTCCTCCATTTTTCTAAAATTATCAAGATAAAATTTTGCATTTGCTTTAACCAATCCATTTTTATCTAATTCTTGTATATTTTCAATAACTGTATCATGAACCATACTATGAGGCTCTTTTATATCCCTATACGCATTGGTGTACCCAAATAACTCTTTACCTTTTTCACTATACCACTTACCAAATCTGCAATTATTTGAGTCAACCCTGCTTGCTTCATTTACCTTTTCACTTAAAACTGATGAGTAAGCATTTGTTTTATATATAATATGATCAATTTTTATCAAAGTAGCAAAACTTTTATCTTCTGTATATTTTGAAGCTTTAGAAGTCATATTGGCATTTTCATTGAAGGCATGCAAAGAGTCCTTAAAACCCTCTATCGCCTGATTTGAGTTTACTGCTATTTCATTTATCTCTTGCGCATTATTTTGGATATCACCGGTTTCTTGCTGAAGTGTTTGTATGGTTATTGCTATCTCCGAAGTTGCTTTTCCTGTTCGCTCAGCCAATTTTCGCACTTCATCGGCAACAACGGCAAAACCTCTTCCATGCTCCCCTGCTCTTGCAGCTTCTATAGCAGCATTTAAAGCCAAAAGATTTGTCTGATCAGCTATATCTTTGATTAAATTCACAACTGAGCTTATCTCATCAGTTCTTTCACTAAGTGAATTTATAGCTTCAGATATATTTACAATCAATTCTACCAACATATTTAATTTATTAGAAATTTCTTCTGTTGCTTGTAAACTTTCGTTAGATTTCTCAGCAGTTTCTTCAGACATTTTGCTTATATCAGTAATTATTTTTATAACTTCAGTCATATCTGATTGTAAAATTTTAAATGAGTTTGCTATTCCTCCATTTAACTGCCCAAATCCCACACTCATCCGTGATCTCAACTTCTCTTTGCCTGCCACCAATATTCCCTCGACACCTTTGGATATATTTTTACTAGATATATTAAAAAGTCCCTTTAAACCTGCCGGATACATTTTCCTGTGGCTTTCACCTTTGCCGGCAAACTCGACAGACGCATTGGCATCTCTCATATATGCTTCAAGCTGATCAAGCAAATCATTGATTCCCCATGCTGTTTGAGCAAGAGGATCTTGCATATCTATATGTATTATTCTATCTTCCAAATCACCATTTGCAGCTTTACTTACAACTCTATTTATCCTTTGTGCCAAATCTGATTTTTTCTTTTTTAGACCAAACATCAAAACTCCTCCTGAAGTGAAGCTATAAATTCATCGTAACTTACTCCATTTTCTTCTAATAAATTATTTAAAAATCTTCCAGAAGCATCCATGCCACCTCTTCTCTCTTCGTTCAAAAGTTTGGCATATAAATCACCACAAACTCTTATGCCATCTTCGCTTGGTTTTCTTCTTACGGAATAGTAACCTATTATACTTCCGTTTGTATCAAGCGACGGAGTAACATTTGCATAAACCCAATAATACCCACCATCTTTTGAAAGATTTTTTACATAAGCAAAAATTTCCTCTTTATTTTGAACTCTATCCCACAAAAGCTTGAACACAATTCGTGGCATATCCGGATGCCTTACGATATTATGCGGAGCACCGATAAGCTCTTCTTCACTGTATTTTGCAAGTTGCATAAAGATTTGATTACAGTATGTAATCTTGCCTTTTAAGTCAGTTTTTGAAACTATAAAATCATTCGGTTTCAAATCATATCGATTGGAGTTTGGTGTCGGTCTTGCCATTTTTTATCCTCTTTCTTCTAATTTATCTTTAGCTTTTTTTAAAATATGCTCATCTTCGCTCATATCAAACCACTCAAAGCTTTTTCCACTTTGAAATACGCCCTTTAGCATATCACCGCCTTCTCTGTACTTTAAGTCCAGCTCGGCGATATCAAAACCACTCTCAGTCTTACAAAAATCTTCCAGCCTTTTACTGTTTTGTAGATTTGTGTAAAGATAACAATAACCCTTGAGCCCGTTTCTGCTTACCCTGCCTCGAAGTTGATGTAAACTTGCAAGTCCCAATCTCTCAGGTGCCACAAGAACTATGGTTGAGAGCGATGGAAGTGAAATTCCAACTTCTATAACAGTTGTTGATACAAGTATATCGCCATTTTTGGCAAATTCTTTTAATATTTCTTCTTTATTTTTATCTTTTCCAAAAGTAACATATACATTTTTAAAATTTTTCTCCCAAAATCCTCTGCCCTCTTCTATGGATTGATAGTCAATCATTTCACTCTCTTCTACCAAAGGATAGACTATGATTGTTTGATGATTTTGCTTGATTTCATTTTTTATATGTTCCAAAAGTTTGGCAAATTCAGTTTTTCTTATGATTTTCGTATCAATATCTTTTTTAAAAGGCAACTCTTTTATATATGAAAAATCAACCAAAGAAGAGTGCATCATACTAAGAGTTCTTGGAATAGGAGTGGCGGAAAACTGTAAAAAATGTGCCCTTTTATCTCTATCTTTTGCCAAGTTTGCTATCAATGCCCGCTGAGCTGTGCCAAATCTGTGTTGCTCATCAACCATAACTAAATCAAACTGCGGCAACTCTCTAAAAAGCAAAGCATGAGTCCCGATTATAAAATCAAACTTTGTCAAATCTTCATCTTTTTTACTCTTTTGAACCACCAACGTGGTCTCTACATGTAGAGGTAAAAATCTCTTAGTCTCTTCATATATCTGGTTTGCTAAAACAGTAGTGGGGACCATCAAAACTGCTCGTTTTGGATATGCCATCACGACAGAAGCCAATATGACCATCGTTTTTCCGCACCCAACATCTCCCATTATAAGCCGTTTAGCAGCAAAGTCTGATCTAAAATCATGCTTTATCTCTTCTATACATTTTGCTTGGTCGCCCGTCAGCTTAAATGGCAAATTTTTGATAAAATCTTTGATATTTGAATCTAGTCTATTTTTTGCCTTGTATTTTATACTTTTTTTGCTCAGGGATTTTAGATAGGCATAAATTTCAACAAATTTAAGAGTTTTTATAATATCTTTACTGTATCCATTTTGAAAAAAATCAATCACAAAGTGCAAAGTCGGGAAATGAAGTAAAAGCAGATTTTCTATACTTCCACTGTCTAACCCCTCTTTTTCAAGGTTATGCACATTTAGATACTTTTTCACTAACTTTTGAACGATAGCATTTGGCAAAGCTGTTTTGTACTTTGTTTTTATAGTGTTTATCTCTTTGAGAACTTTTGGTTGTTGCATCTGGATATAACCATTATTCCAAAGAATTTTTCCCTTTACATGTAGAGTCTCTTCTGCTTTAAAGACCTTTGAATGATATGCGCTTGGTCTAAAAACCACCGCATCTATTTTCTCATTCCAACTCGTGGAAAAAAATTTGATACTAAGAGCCTTTGGGCTTCTGTGAGTTGATAAAACTTTAACTTCTATAGAGTTTTCCTGATTTAGTTGCGGGGTTTTTGATATGAAGTTATTCTCGTAAGATTTAGGGATCAGAAGAGCGAGCTCAGTAAAACTGCCAATCCCTAATTTTTTAAAATATTTTGTATCACTATTCACTTTGTCACTATTGAAAAGCTTAATTTTGTGATTTCATTATGTTTTTTGATAAAATTATTCAAATCTTTTAAACTCAAATCCTCTATCTGCTTTAAAACTATTTTAGAGTGTCCAAGTTTGTATCCATTGTAATACTCAAGAAATGCCTGACCTAACCTTTGAGAAAGCGTCTCGTTTCTAAGTGGCTCACTTCCTAATAAAAACTTCTTTGCCTGTTCCAACTCATCGGCAGTTGCACCATTTTTTACAAAATCATCTATAACTTTTGTTACCAATTTTTTAGCCTCATCAAGATTGCCTGTTTTTGTTTGAAGATAACCCGTAAACGAGCTGTAAGATTTATTAACATTATTTCGCGAATACACGGAGTATGCCAACCCTTTTTTTACCCTCACCTCTTCCATCAATCTGCTTCCAAAGCCACTGGCTCCTAGTATAAAACTGGCAACTTTTGATTTATATATATCTTTATCTCCACTTTTCATAAAAAATGGTGCACCAAAATATATATAAGCCTGCTCAGTCTCTTTCTTAATTATTTTTTCTTTTTCATCTGCATTTGCATTAAAATGTTTTAACTCCCTTTTTTTGCCAACTTTCATCTCTTTTAAGATAGGTATCATCATCTTTTTAAATTCATCTTCTTTTATGTCCCCACCTACTAGGATGATAAGATTACTAAGATCCAAATGACTTTTGTAAAAATTTTCAACATCATCAAGTTTAAGATTTTTTATACTCTGCTCATCTCCGGAAAAAGGATGCTCAAACGGGGTATCTTTATATATCAACTTTTTAAGATTAATATTTGCTATATAATCAAAATCATTTTGCCTACTCGACAAGCTTCCTAAAGTTTGGCTTTGTACTTTTTCAAAACTCTTTTGTGTAAAATTTGGATCATAAAGGAGTTGTTTCAACATAGATAAACCAAAAGGAAACTGCTCTTTTAAGCAAGAGAGCTCATATACAAAAGTCTCGGTCCCTGTGCTTACACTAAGATTTATTGCCCTGTCATCAAGTTTGCTTGAAAAGCCTATAGACCCTAGTTTTTTGCTTCCTTCATTTAACATACTTGCTGTAAATTTTGCAAGTCCAGGTTTGCCATCATCTTCTATACTTCCACTTTTTTGAACTACTAATTGCAAAGACGCTATAGGCAAATGTGTATCTTTTTCAAAAATTACCGGTACTTTTACACCATTAATCTCAACACTACTCAAACTTTGACTCATCAAAACTCCCTCTAAAAATAAAAAAATTACTAACGCACACTTTAACATATCTTAAAACCTCTCTAATATATTGTAAGCGGTATCTCTTTTCACCGGATATTCGCCTACATCTTTTATCAACTGTATCATCTCTTCTTGATTCATTTTGTTTTGTACTCCGGCAGCTGAGACAACATTTTCTTCCATCATCGTACTTCCCAAGTCATTTGCACCAAAAAGAAGCGCCAACTGACCTATATAACTTCCCTGCGTTACCCATGAGCTTTGGATATTTTTGAAATTATCAAGATAAAGACGACTAACTGCCAAAAGTCTTAAGTATCTATTTGAAGATTGCTTCTTCAAGTCCGGAAATTCTTGTTTTAATCTCGTGTTGGCAGATTGAAAACTCCACATGATATAAGCTCTAAAACCTCCTGTTTCATCTTGGAGATTTCTTATATGTTCCCAATGTTCCACTATGTCCTCATCTCTCTCAACTGTACCAAACATCATAGTTGCAGTCGATTTTATACCAGCTTTATGAGCTTGTCTGTGAACTTCTATCCAATCTTTGGTGTCTAGTTTTTTCGGAGCTATTATATCTCGTACTTTATCGCTTAGTATCTCAGCTCCAGCTCCGGGAATTGAAAAAAGACCCTTTACATGTAGCCTCTCTAGTACTTCTTTATATGAAATCTTGGATATTTTAGCGATATAATCAATCTCAATAGCCGAAAAACCATGGATTGTGATAGTCGGATAATTTGTACTTATCCACTCCACCAAATCTTCATACCACTCAATCTTAAGTTTTGGATGAACGCCTCCTTGGAAAAGTATTTGCGTTCCGCCTATCTCCAAAAGCTCTTCGATTTTTTTACCTATCTCTTCAAAACTCAAAACATACGCATCTTCTGCATTTGCATGGCGATAAAAAGCACAAAACTTGCAATCTACCCAACAAACATTTGTATAGTTTATATTTCTATCTACTATAAACGAGGTGATTTTTTTGGGATGTAATTCTCTTTTTCTCTGTGTAGCCAATCGTCCAAGCTCATTTAAATCTGCATTTTTTATCAAATCAAGTGCTTCGGCATTACTCATTCTCATATTTTATCTTCCTCTTTTGGGTCTCTATTTGGCACTCTATTTAATATATCCATCACCTCTTCAATAGATCCATTTTTTGCTTTTTTTCCATATATCCAGCTGTTTTTAGTGATGAAATTTTCTCAGCAACTGCATTTATGATAAATTGATTGATAGAAACATTTCCTTTTAGGTATTCGATATCTTTCTTATAGTAATCAGGAATTCTTAGTGCAAAATTCATTTTATCTCTCCTATTATTTTTAAAAAATCCTTCGGGGTTAAAATTTTTATGTTAAAACTTTTTTCAACTCCCCTAAAATCTTTGTCATTATATGTGATTATATACTTTGCTTTTGCATTAAATGCTACTTCCAAAACCATATCATCTTTTATATCTTTTAAAAACGGTCTCCATAAAAAGTTTATCTTCTGGTGAAATGATATTTTACAAATAGCACTTATAAACTTATCCAAATCCATTTTATTAAAATCTGTATAATTAGATATATTTTTATCTCTACTCAATACATCTTCTAGCTCCGTCAGGAGAGTATTTGAGATAACATTATATTTTTTATCTTTATATTTATATTGCTCTATTATCCACCATAAAAGCTTGTAAGAAGCACCTTTGCTTGATAATAAGGATGATAAGAATATATTTGTATCAATAATTATCTTCATGGCGATATTATATACAATATTGACAAAATTGTAAAGAATTTTATTGTATAATGTCTTGATATTTTATCACAAAAAGGAAAACATTGATTCCTATTGACACACTCTTACTGTTTATAACCGCTTCTACTTTGTTGGCTTTGGCTCCTGGACCTGACAATATCTTTGTTTTAACACAGTCTATGAGCAAGGGTGCGAAACCCGGTATTTTTGTAACTCTTGGGTTATGTACGGGGCTTATAGTGCATACTACTGCCGTGGCACTGGGCGTTGCTGCTATTTTTCAAACTTCACAACTGGCTTTTAATATACTCAAATACATCGGTGCTGCTTATCTTCTTTATCTGGCTTATTTGTCATTTAAAAGCTCAACTTCTCATCACTTTAAAGCTGATAAAAAAGAGTTAAGTTTAAAAAAATTGTATAAAAGAGGGATTTTTATGAATATAACAAATCCTAAAGTGTCAGTTTTCTTTTTAGCCTTTTTGCCTCAATTTACAAATCCGCAAAATGGAAATTTTTCTTTGCAAATTTTTCTACTTGGTTTTATATTTATAATATGTGCTTTAGTGGTTTTCAGCTCTATCGCTCTTTTGGCAGCAAAGATTGGCTCGTGGTTTAACAAAACAAAAAATGGTGAGACTATACTCAATAGAATCGCCGGAAGCGTATTTGCACTATTGGCTATAAAATTAGCTCTAACCGAAAGATGAAAATATGAAAAAATACCTATTATTTATATTTATAATAGTCTCTTTAACAATAGGGGTGCTACTCATAGAAGCATTACTACAAACTCTCTTTGGCTAAATTGTCATATGAATATTATACATAAAAGTTAGAATTGTCAATGGTGCTCTTGCCATCAAAAACAAAAAGGGGTCAGGGTTTGACTTTGCACTTTTGCCTAAAAGTGCAAAGTCAAACCCTGACCCCTTAAGCACAAGAGTTTAGATAAAAACACTCTCGCCAAGGGCGTAGCAAAAGTCAAGGGGAATTCAAGAGGAGCTTTGCCCCTCTTAAAGGAGAAATAAAATGAAAATCGGTCTTTTTATACCTTGCTTCATGAATGAACTTTATCCTGAAGCTTCTATGGACACTCTTAAAATTTTGGAGAGTTTTGGATTAGATGTGGATTACCCAATGGAGCAGACTTGTTGCGGACAAGCCCAGGCAAATACCGGCTGTGCTCATGAAACTGCTATCTTGGCAAAAAGATTTTTAAACATATTTAAAAAATATGACTATATAGTGGCACCTAGTGGCAGTTGTATCAGTATGGTTAGGTATAACTATGCACAGTTTTTAGATGGTATGGACGGATTTGAACACATCAGAAAAAACAGTTATGAGTTGATAGAATTTATACACGATATCATCAAACCAAAAGCTCTACATGTAAGCTTTCCTCATAAAGT